>NC_022997.1:2997984-3325910 GCF_000503895.1 Hyphomicrobium nitrativorans NL23 | reverse complement strand
TTGCTGCTGACCATCTTCTTCGGTTTCTATCCGGCGCCGATCCTCGACGTGACGGGCGCGTCCGTCGAAGCGCTCGCCCAGCAGATTGCAGGCGCGACCGGGACGGCCGTCGACGCCGCAGCCGGTGCGGCAAGCGAAGCAGCGGGTGAGGTCGCCCCGGCCTCGCCGCCCGCCGAACCAACGCCTTAAAGGAGGCCATGGCCCAATGCCCATGTCCGAGAGCTTCGCCGCCGTTCTTCCCGAGATCGTGCTCGCCGTGGGTGCGATGGCGCTCCTCATGCTCGGCGCCTTTGGCCGCCCGGATGGCAACGGCAGCATGCAGCGCATTGGCGGCTTCGCGATCCTGCTCATGATCCTGACCGGCATCGCAGTCGTCGGCGGCGGCAACGCGCAAGCCTTCGACGGCGTCTTTATCACCGACGCGTTCGCGCGGTTTCTGAAGCTTCTCATTCTGGCTGGCTCAGGCGTGGCTATCCTGCTTGCGCTCGACGACTTCAAGCGTTCCGGCACGGATCGCTTCGAGGTGCCGGTTCTCGTCGTGCTCGCCACCGTCGGCATGATGATGATGGTATCGGCCAACGACCTGATCGCGCTCTACATCGGCCTGGAATTGCAGAGCCTCGCGCTCTACGTGCTCGCCGCCATCCGCCGAGACGACGTGCGGTCGAGCGAAGCCGGCCTCAAATATTTCGTGCTCGGCGCGCTCTCGTCGGGAATGCTGCTCTACGGCGCATCGCTCCTCTATGGCTTCACGGGCACCACGTCGTTTGCAGGGCTCGCCGAGGCCGCCGCCGCGCCGGGCGCTGCAACCAACATCGGCCTCATCGCCGGTCTCGTGTTCCTGCTCGTCGGCTTGGCGTTCAAGGTGTCGGCCGTCCCGTTCCACATGTGGACGCCGGACGTCTACGAAGGCGCCCCTACGCCCATCACGGCCTTCTTCGCCGCCGCGCCGAAGCTTGCCGCCATGGCGCTGCTGGTACGCGTGCTCTACGACGGCTTTGGCGGCATGTTCGTTCAGTGGCAGAAGATCGTCGTCTTCCTTGCCATCGCGTCCATGCTGCTCGGCGCGTTCGCGGCCATCGGCCAGACCAACATCAAGCGGCTCATGGCCTATTCGTCGATCGGCCACGTCGGTTTCGCGCTCGTCGGCTTGGCGGCTGGCTCCGCGGAAGGCGTGCAGAGCTTGCTTGTCTACCTCGCGATCTACCTCGTGATGACGCTCGGCTCCTTCGCCGTCATTCTTTCAATGCGCCGCGACGAAGGCCCGGTCGAAGACATCGACGAGCTTGCGGGCCTCGCGCAGACGAATCTGCCGATGGCGTTCGTTCTCGCGATGCTGCTCTTTTCGCTCGCGGGCGTGCCGCCGCTCGCGGGCTTCTTCGCCAAGTTCTACGTGCTCGCCGCGGCCGTGAAGGCGGAGCTCTACGGGCTTGCCATCGTCGGCGTGCTCGCGAGCGTCGTGGGCGCGTTTTATTATCTCCGCATCATCAAGATCATGTTCTTCGACGAGGCCCGCCCGGCGTTTGCTCCCGCCGCGCCTTATGTGCACTACGTGATGATGGCAGCCGGACTGTTCGTGCTGTTCTACGCCGTCTATCCCGCGCCGCTTGTCGACGCAGCGGCCGCCGCCGCCCAATCGCTCCGGCCCTAACCCGCAGGCGCTATTCGAACTTCACGCCGATGTCGTTGCCGCGCCGCCAAACGACGTGGCAATCGGCATCGATCTTCTCCAGCGGCGCCGAAAATCTGAAACGTTCCGGAAGCTCCACGCTTCTGAGCAGCCGCAGCCGCGCACCCACGGAAGAAGCGTCCCGAAGCACGACGGTATAGTCCTTGCCGTCGGCATGAATGACACCGGCTTTATTAGTCGGCCGGCGTGTCGCTTGGCGGTTTTGCAGGGTCATAAGCGTCGTCTCGCAATATAAAGCGGAGGAGGTCCAGCCCAGCCTCGTATCGATGCTGGCGCCGCAGGCGAACAAATCAGCCGTCGGATGTAATTTATACGGTTAAGGTCTTTAACCCTTGCTTACTGCCGTTCAATAACGTGAGTGTCAGGTGGTCGCAGGCTAGGTCGTGAACTCATAAATGGACGGGACAGTGATGAGCCAAGCAAGCCCAAGGGCCAGGAAAAGCGCGTCACGCCGGAGGCGTGCTTCCAGCACGACGCGCGATGCCTACGCATCGGGCAAGCGGTTTGACGCCGCCATTGGGCTTGCTTGGCTCACCCCGCAGGGGCGCGGTCCTTTCGCACTGCCGATGCGTCGCAAAAGCTTGCAAACCATGAGGTTTGCTGCGCTTCCGCTCCTGCCGGTCATGTCGGAGACATGCTTCCAGCATGATACGAAAGTCATCGCGTCAATGCCCATCCATTTATGAGTTCACGACCTAGGTCCGCGTCCGTAAGCTCTCATCGCCCGCCGAGGTGAACCCTTTGTCAGATATGGATCTTTTTCGTCAGAATGGCCGTCGCCTGCTCCGGCTGCCGTCCGTCGACTCGACCAATGCCGAAGCGCTTCGGCGCGCGGCAGCGGGTGAGCGCGGGCCGCTCTGGATCCTGGCCGACGTGCAGACGGCAGGCCGCGGCCGGGCGGGGCGGAGCTGGGTCTCGGCGCCCGGAAACCTGCATGCGAGCCTTCTGGTCACGCTCGCAGCCCCGGCGCCCAAGGCCTATCAGCTCTCGCTCGTCACTGGCGTGGCCGTATACGACGCCATTCGGATCGCCATGCAACCCGCACCTGCGGGGCTCTGTCTCAAATGGCCCAACGACATCCTGATTGGAACGGAAAAAGCGGGCGGCATTCTGATCGAGAGCACGACCTCATCGGCCGGGCTCTCCGCCGTCATCGGGATCGGCATCGACATCGCCTCCGTCCCCCCGGACTTGGGCCGCCCGGTCACGCATCTTGCCGCCCACGGCATCTGCCCACGCCCCGAGGGGTTGCTCGCCTGCATTGCTGCGGCGACCGAGGATTGGCTCGCCGTCTGGAAGGAGGGACATGGTTTCGCAGCGATAAGGAACGCTTGGCTAAATCGCGCCCATCCTATAGGGGAACGGATGAGCATCGACACCGGCGCCGAGCGGATCGGGGGCGCATTCCACGGGCTCGACGACGACGGCGCGCTGATCCTCGACACGGACACCGGCGCGCGAAGGTTCACCTTTGGCGACGTTTCGCTTGCGCGCTGAGCACGATCACGAGCGACCAAGACAAACAACAAAAGGGCGCAAGGCGGAGTATGCCAGAAGAGCGGACGAAGCGGGGCCGGTCTCGCCAGGAGGACGAACTGGTCTTCCTTGCACTGGGCGGCCTGGGCGAGATCGGCATGAATGCCTATCTCTATGGGATCGGCCCGCCGGATGCCCGCAAATGGCTGATGGTCGACCTCGGCATCACCTTCCCCGAGGGTGAGGACGACCCTGGCATCGACGTCATTTTCCCCGATCTGCGCTTCATCGAAGAGGAGCGCGGCGCGCTCGCGGGGCTCGTCATCACCCACGCGCACGAAGACCACATCGGCGCCGTCATAGAACTCTGGCCACGCCTCGGCGTGCCCGTTTACGCGACGCCGTTCACGGCGGGGATGCTGAAGGCGAAGCTCGCCGAGTTCGGGGGCCGCCTGCAGATTCCGATCCGCGAAATTCCGCTCAACGGCCGCTTCGATGTCGGCCCGTTCGACATCGAACTTTTCGAGATGTCCCATTCGATCCCGGAGAGCAGCGCGCTCGCGATCCGCACCCCGCTCGGCGCCGTCCTGCACACCGGCGACTGGAAGAACGATCCGACGCCCGTCCTCGGCGGCAAGCCCGATGCGGCGCGCCTTACAGCACTCGGAGACGAGGGCTTGCTCGCGCTCATGGGCGACTCCACCAACGCGACGCGTGAGGGGCGGTCGCCGTCCGAGCGCGAAGTGGCGAAGACGTTGACGGAGATCATCAAGGCCGCGCCCCATCGCGTGGCCGTCACCACGTTCGCCTCGAACGTCGCGCGCATCAAAGCCGTCGCCGACGCCGCGCGCGCGGCAGGACGCGAGTTGGTCGTTGCCGGGCGCGCCATGCACCGCGCGATTTCGGTCGCGATCGACACCGGCTATCTGCCCGAGAGCTTCCGTTATCACGACCAGCAGCGGTTCAGTGAGTTGAAGCGGTCGGACGTCGTCTGCCTGTGTACGGGGAGCCAGGGCGAGCCGCGCGCCGCGATGGCTCGCATGGCCGAGAACGAGCATCCGGAGATCGGCCTCGACAGGGGCGACCTCGTGATCTTTTCCTCGCGCACCATTCCAGGCAACGAGAAGGCCGTCGGCTACATCCAGAACGCGCTCGTCCGCATGGGCGTGAACGTCCTCACCGACAACGACGCGCTGGTGCACGTCACCGGCCATCCCCGCCGCGACGAGCTGCGCGAGCTCTACGCATGGACGCGGCCGAAAATCCTCGTGCCCATGCACGGTGAGGCGATGCATCTTAAGGCTCACGCCGAACTCGCGCGCGAAGTGGGCATCCCCGAAGTGCAGATCGCCTACAACGGCGAGATGGTGCGCCTCGCGCCAGGACCTGTCCGCATCGTGGACGATGCCCCCGTGGGACGTCTGTTCCGCGACGGCCGTCTCATCGTGCCGTCGGGCGACGGTCCTGTCCGCGAACGCCGCAAGCTCGCGAACGTCGGCATCGTTGTGGTCGCGCTCACGCTGTCGCGCAAGGGCGCGGTGATGGCCGAGCCGCGCGTGGTGCTCGACGGCGTGCCCTACGAGGACGAGGACGGCGAGCCGATGGACGAGATCGTCCTTTCGGCCATCGAAGGCACGCTGAGAAGCATCCCCGCAGACCGCCGCCGCGACACCGAGATGGTGGGCGAGGCGACGCGCCGCGCGGTGCGCTCGGCCGTGTCCGAGGCCTGGGGCAAGAAGACAGTTGTCAAGGTGCTCGTGAGCGTGGTCGAAGGGAAGAGTTGAGCGACGCCGCCGACTGGCGAGTGATGAAGACGGGAGTGAAGTGGAACGATGATTGGACGCCTGAACCACGTGGCCATTGCGGTCAAAGACTTGGCTGCCGCGACCGCGGTGTACAAAAACGCGCTCGGTGCTGAGGTGACGGAACCCACGCCCCAGCCCGACCACGGCGTCACGGTCGTCTTCGTTACGCTCCCGAACACGAAAATCGAATTCCTCGAACCCCTTGGCGAGAATTCGCCCATCGCCAAGTTCCTGGAGAAGAACCCGGACGGTGGCATCCATCACCTCTGCTACGAGGTGGACGACATCCTCGCGGCCCGCGATAAGCTCAAGGCCGAAGGCGCCCGCGTTCTGGGCGACGGCAACCCGAAGATCGGCGCGCACGGCAAGCCCGTGCTGTTCCTGCATCCGAAGGATTTCTGCGGCACGCTGACGGAGCTGGAGCAGGCCTGAGCCCGAGCGCTCTCGTTGCACGACGCCGCTATCGGTCCATGCCCTTCGCGGAAACGCGCGGCGGGCGTCACGCGCCCAAGGAGAAGCGAATGAGCATCACCCTCGGCATCGCGCTCTATTTCGTGATTTGGTGGTTGACCCTGTTCACCGTGCTGCCGTTTGGCGTGCGCACCCAGGGCGAAGCCGGGAAAGTCGTGGCCGGCACGCCGGAGAGTGCGCCGGTAACACCGCGCATCCTTCGCACGCTGCTGATCAACACCGTCGTTGCCGCGTTCGTGTTCGTGTTCGTCTGGATGGCGCTGGAGAACGACTGGCTCGGACTGAAGTCCGCTATGGACTACGATTTCAACACCCCCGCCGAAACGCGCTGATAACGCGGCCAGCGCGTCCCCAAAATGCAAAGAGCAAGGCGATGCGCCTTGCTCTTGCCAACTCTTGGTCTGTGTTGGCGGCGCTTTTGCACCGTCCGATCTTAGCGGCTCAGCCTCGGGAGACTAGCTCCGGTACTCAGCCTTTTCTCTCCCTAGACCTGGGCCCCGAGCCGTCTGAATCATCTGGCTTCGCCCCTGTCACGTGAACGGCCGCACCTTACCCGAACGGCGGCGCTATGTCACGGGTCCAGACCGAAAAAAACGCATGTGCTTAAGCCTGATGCAGCAGGCTGCTAACGGGCCGGGCAGGCCTCTCGTCTGACCGCAGAATGTGCATACGAAGCACCTTCCGGCGAAGCTCGATTGCTCTTGGCCGCAATCCTGGCTATTCACGGGGCCCGGAGCTTACTCGAAGCCCCGCTTGCGGCTGCCGGGTGCCCGCGTTCGCTGGCCGCCTAGGTCATAAACTCATTATTCCATGGGACATTGATGAGCCAAGGCAAGCCAAGGGCCAGGAAAAGCGCGCAGCGCGATGCCTATGCATCGGGCAAGCGGGTCATGCCGAAGGCGTGCCTCCGGCACGACGACGCCGCAATTGGCTTGCCTTGGCTCACCCCGCAGGGGCGCGGTCCTTTCGCTCCTGCCGGCCGCGCGAAAGTCCTCGCGTCAATGCCCATGGAATAATGAGTTCATGACCTTGCGCCGCAACACGAAGACATAGGGCCCCATGCATCTTTCCCGCTATTTCCTTCCCGTCCTGCGCGAGACACCGAGCGACGCGGAAATCGTCTCCCATAAACTGATGTTGCGGGCCGGCATGGTCCGTCAGTCGGCGGCCGGCATCTATTCCTGGTTGCCGCTTGGCCTCAAGGTTCTGCGCAAGATCGAAGCCATCGTCCGCGAGGAGCAGAACCGCGCGGGCGCGGTCGAGGTCCTGATGCCGACCATCCAGTCCGCCGATCTCTGGCGCGAGAGCGGACGCTACGATGCCTACGGCAAGGAAATGCTGCGCATCAAGGATCGCCACAACCGCGACGTGCTCTACGGGCCGACGGCCGAGGAGGTGATCACCACCATCTTCCGGGACTCGGTGAGAAGCTACAAGGATCTGCCGAAGAACCTCTACAACATCCAGTGGAAGTTCCGCGACGAGGTGCGTCCGCGCTTCGGCGTGATGCGCGGCCGCGAGTTCCTGATGAAGGACGCCTACTCGTTCGACCTGACGAAGGACGCCGCCCGCGAAGCGTACCGGCGCATGTTCGTCTCCTATTTGCGCACGTTCGCCCGCATGGGCCTGCGCGCGGTGCCGATGCGTGCCGACACGGGCCCCATCGGCGGCGATCTCAGCCACGAGTTCATCATTCTGGCCGAAACCGGCGAAAGCCAGGTCTTCTGTCACAAGGACTTGATAGAGGGAGAGATTCCCGCATCCGATACGGATTTCCGGGGCGATCTGACGCCCATTTTCGACCGCTGGACCTCGCTCTACGCCGCCACCAGCGAGGAGCACGACGCCGAGCGTTTCGCCCGCGAAGTCCCGGCCGATAAGCAAGTCTCCGCACGCGGCATCGAGGTCGGCCACATTTTCTACTTCGGCACCAAATATTCCGAACCCATGGGGGCTCGCGTCCAGGGCCCCGACGGACAGCAGGTCACGCTCGAAATGGGGTCTTACGGCATCGGCGTTTCGCGGCTCGTAGGCGCGATCATCGAAGCGAGCCACGACGAGGCCGGCATCGTTTGGCCCGTCCCGGTGGCCCCCTTCGAGGTGGCTGTCGTGAACCTGAAGGCGGGCGATGCCGACACCGACAAGGCCGCCCTCGACGTCAAGGCGCGCCTCGAAGCCGCCGGCATCGATGTGCTTCTGGACGACACCGACGAGCGCGCCGGTGCCAAATTCGCGACGATGGACCTGATCGGGATTCCCTATCAGGTCATCGTCGGGCCCAAAGGCGTGAAGGCGGGCGAGATCGAGGTCAAGGAGCGCAAAACCGGCACCCGCGATACGCTGCCTCTGGAGGCAGGACTCGAACGCACGATCACCCGGATCCTCGACCAGCGCGTACTGGTCTGATCGCGGACAGGACAGAAAAGAAAAGGGGAGGCGTCATGGCAGCGTCGGTCGACACGAAGCCTTTTGCGCCGTTCGAGTGGCTGCTCGCCTCCCGCTATCTGCGCGCGCGGCGCAAGGAAGGCTTCATCTCCGTCACCGCCGTCGTGTCGTTTCTCGGCATTATGCTGGGCGTCGCGACGCTCATCATCGTCATGGCGGTGATGAACGGCTTCCGCAAGGATCTCTTCGCCAAGATCCTCGGTCTCAACGGCCACATCGTCGTCTACAAGGTCGGTGCGCCGTTCGATGATTATCTGTCCATGGCCGAGATCGTGGCGCGCGCTCAAGGGGTAGAGCGGGCCATCCCGCTCATCGAAGGCCAGGTCATGGTCTCCTCGCCCGTGCAAGCGCTGGGCGCGGCCGTGCGCGGCATCGCCGAGAACGATCTCAAGTCGCTGCCGCTCGTGGCCGACAACATCCGTTACGGCACGCTAGACGGCTTCGACAATTCGGGCGGCATCGCGGTCGGGATACGGCTCGCAAACATGCTGCGTCTCAACGAAGGCGACATGATCACCATCATCTCGCCGCGCGGCGCCGCCACGCCCTTCGGAACCGCACCACGCTCGAAATCCTATCCCATCACCGCGATCTTCGAACTCGGCATGGCCGAGTACGACAAGACGATGATGTTCCTGCCCCTGGAAGAGGCGCAACGCTACTTCTCGAAGGTGGGCGAGGTGGACATCCTGGAGGTGATCGTCTCCGATCCGGAAGCGGTGGATGCCGCTTCCGCGGCCATACGTGCGGAAGCGGGCCAAACCATCAACGTGACCGATTGGCGACAACGCAACGAGACGTTCTTCACGGTGCTCGAAGTCGAACGGAACGTGATGTTCATCATCCTGTCGCTGATCGTGCTCGTGGCGGCATTGAACATCATCTCCGGCATGATGATGCTCGTGAAGGAAAAGGGCCGCGACATCGCGATACTGCGAACCATGGGCGCCACGAAAGGCGCGGTGATGCGCGTGTTCCTGATCACGGGCGCATCGATCGGCATTGTCGGAACGCTCGCGGGCCTCGTGCTCGGCGTGGTGTTTTGCATGCACATCGAGGAGATCCGCCAGTTCGTGACTTGGATCGCCGGCACCAAGGTTTTCGACCCGAACGTCTACTACCTCACGCGCCTGCCCGCCGAAATCAATCCGGTGGAGACCGGCTCCATCGTGGCCATGGCGCTCGCGCTTTCGGTGCTGGCCACGCTCTATCCCTCCTGGCGCGCGTCGCGGCTCGATCCCGTCGAAGCGCTGCGCTACGAATAGGGGGGCAGGCCAAGTGCTGGACAACGAGGCGCACATTCCCGTTCTGAGGCTCGTCGAGCTGCGCCGCACGTTCCGGCAAGGAACGCGTGAGATCAGCGTGCTTTCGGGCGCCTCCGTCGACGTTTGGCCGGGGCAGTGCGTCGCCCTTGTCGGGCCGTCGGGCGCAGGAAAGTCGACGCTGCTTCACGTTGCGGGCCTGCTGGAGACGCCCGACTCAGGGCAGGTCATCGTCGCAGGCCGCGATTGCGCTACCCTCGACGACCATGCCCGCACGCGCATTCGCCGCACCGACATGGGCTTCATCTATCAGTTCCACCAGCTTCTGCCGGAGTTCTCGGCGCTGGAGAATGTCGCCATCCCGCAAATGCTCATGGGGCGGTCACGGCGCGAGGGCGAAGATCGCGCGCGCAAGCTGTTGACGTCGCTGGGCCTTGCCGAGCGTCTCCACCACCGCCCGGCCGAGCTCTCGGGCGGCGAGCAGCAGCGCACGGCGATCTGCCGCGCCTTGGCCAACCGGCCGCGCCTTATCCTCGCGGACGAGCCAACCGGAAATCTCGATCCGAAAACCTCGGAACTCGTGTTCCATGAACTGCTTACGCTGTTCCGGAGCGAGGGCGTGGCGGCCCTGATCGCAACCCATAATCTCGATCTTGCGAGCCGGATGGACCGCGTTGTGGTGCTGGACGGCGGCCATCTGGTCGAAATTTCGCCGCAGGCCGTGTAACAATCGCCTCCTCAGACCCTATGTTTCCCTGGGAACAGCGTGGAAATGCGCGCCGTGGGACATCAGGCACCGAGAGGAGTAACTGCGGGAGACATCGCGGTTGCCCCATTGGAGCCGAACCGAGTTTTGAGGAGTAAGCCATGCCGTTCGAGAGAAAAGGCCTCCGCGCCGCCGCGATCGCAGCGGCCGTCCTCGTGACCTCCCCCGCGCTCGCTGCCGATGCGCCGCTCGGCGTCTGGGTGAACGATACCGGCCGCGGCGCCATCGAAATCAAGCAATGCGGCGACAAGCTTTGCGGCCACGTCGTCTGGGTCAAGGACACGGCGGATGTGGAAGGCTGCGGCCGCCAGATCATCGGCGACGTCACCAGTTCCGGCGGCGGCGTCTGGGGCGACGGCTGGATCTACAGCCCCGAGCGCAAGCGCAATTACAACGTCGAGCTGACCCCGCAGAAAGACGGCACGCTCAAAGTCAAAGGGTTTGCCGGCGTGAGCTTCCTCTCGCGCACCATGGTCTGGACCAAGGCGCCCGCGGATCTCGTGCGCTGCGGCACCGAGCAGATCGAGGCGGCCGTGCCGCCGCCCCAAAGCGACGGACCCGGCCCCTGCCGCTCGCGCCGCCCCGCCCACCGGGACGCCGCCACCCGCGGCCGCTCCGGCAGGACCGGGCAAGCAAGCCATTCCCGCGCCGGAAGCCGCACCTCCGCCTGCCGATGGGCCGGACATCGCCGCCCGCGAAGAAGCGGACCGCGACGGTGCGGATCTCAGCGCCCTTGCGGAAGAGTTCGGCGACGTCTTCACGCGCAAGGACGGCAAGTGCAAGGTCGACACCCCATGGGTGAAACTCGACTTCGATTGCGGCGAGAGATAAGCGCGCGACGGTCTTCGCGGTGTTGAAAAAAGGCGGCGGCCACCCGGCCCGCCGCCTTTCGCATAATCTGGAGCGACGCTTAAATCAGCCCGACGTACTTTGCCGTCAGCGCCGCAAGGCTTGCCGCAATGATCCACAGCGCAAAGCGCCCCGTCCGTTCCTTGCGCGCGGTTCTCTCAGCGATCCCCTCGATGGTCTCCGCGTCGAGCCGCACGCCGCCCCGCGCCATCTCTGCAAAGCCCGAAGCCGCGCGCTCCGCGTGCGCAAGCACATCCGGCACATCCGCGAGCACGCGCCCGAGCGTCAGCGCACCCTCGCCCGCCTTGCGCATCGCGCCGCGTGGTCCGGTGTTCGCTTCAACCCAGTCCTTCGCGACAGGCTCCGCCGCCACCCACATGTTGAGCGACGGATCGAGACTGCGCGCCACGCCTTCCACGATCACCATGCTCTTCTGCAGCAGGATCAGCTCCGGCCGCGTCTGCATGTCGAAAACTTCGGTGTAGGCGAAGAGCTGGCCGAGCAGATCCGCCATCGAGATCTCGTCGGCCGTGCGCCCGTGGATCGGCTCGCCGATCGCGCGCAGCGCCTGCGCGAAAACCTCGACGGGATGATGCGGCGGCACGTAGCCTGCCCAGAAATGCACTTCCGCCGCGCGCGTGTAGTCGCGGGTAATGAGCCCGTGCAGGATCTCGGCGAGGAACCGGCGCTCTTTATGGCCGAGCCGCCCCATGATGCCGAAGTCCACCGCGACGACGTTCCCCGCCGCGTCCACGAACAGGTTCCCTTGATGCATGTCGGCGTGAAAAAAGCCGTCGCCCATCGCATGTGTCAGGAAGCTCCGGAGCACGACGAGGCCGAGCGCCTTGAGATCGTGACCTTGCGCCGCGAGCCGTGCGTGATCGGAGATCGGTATACCGTCGATCCAGTCCGTCACCAGCACGCGCCGCGCCGTGCGGTTCCAGTCGACGGAGGGCACGCGGAAGTGCGCGTTGGCGTCGATGTTCTCCGCCATCTCCGAGATCGCGGCCCCTTCGAGCCTCAGATCCATTTCGAGCTCGGTCGTGCGCGCGAGGTTCTTCACCACCGCGACCGGCTTCAGCCGCCGGGACGGCGCATGGAAGCGCTCGATCAGGCCCGCGGCGAAGAAATAGCTGTCGAGGTCGCGGCGGAAGCGCTTCTCCACGTCCGGCCGCAGGATCTTCACGGCCACGTCGCGCAACCGCCCGTCTTTGTCGCGGATCTTGGCCTTGTGCACCTGCGCGATGGAAGCCGCCGCGACGGGCGGCCCGAACTCCACGAAATGATCTTCGAGCTTGCCGCCGAGCGCCTCTTCGACGGCGCGACGCGCCTCCTTCATGCTGAAGGGCGGCATCTTGTCCTGGAGGTGGGCGAGATCGCTCGCAAGCTCTGGCCCGATCACATCTTGCCGCGTCGCGAGAAACTGCCCGAGCTTGATGTAGGACGGCCCGAGCGCCGCGAGCGCGCTTGAGATGCGCCGCTCCTTGGGCTTGCCGATGTTGAACGGGGCGGCGACGAGCGCGACGGGCAGCGCCGCGAGCCGCGCGAGGCGGAGCGCCAGCGGCACCGGCTGGCCCTTCGGCACAAAGCGGACCCCGTGCTGCGCGAGCACGATCCCCGCGCGCGAAAGCCGCCACAGATTGGTGAAAGCGTTTGCCATGTCCGAGAAGCGGTACTTGGCCCGCCCGTTCCTGGCAAGCCGGGACATTCCAAAGGGTTGCCGATGTCCCACCTGTGGATCGCGGGGATCATACAACTCACCCCTGTTGCCCCGCCAGGTGCATCGAAGAATCGGGCTACAAAAATTCACCGGCGGTGAACTTTTCTGTCCGGTGAAGAAGGACCGTGATGACCACTCAGCCGACACTCCCAAAGTATGTCCACCTCAAGGTGCACTCGTCCTACTCGCTGCTGGAGGGCGCGCTGCCGATCGGCACCCTCGCGAAGCTCGCGGAGAAGGCCGGGATGCCCGCGCTCGGCCTCACCGACACCAACAATCTGTTCGGCGCACTTGAGTTCTCGGAGAAGCTGTCGGGTGCAGGCATTCAGCCCATTGTCGGCTGCGCGCTCGACACCGACTTCGCGGACGCCGGGGCCGAGCAGAACGGCATGCCGCGGCTCGGGCAGAACGCACCGCCCGTGCGTCCGGCGGGGGGCCTCGCGCTCTTTGCGTCGAGCGAGACCGGGTATGCCAACCTCATCAAGCTTGCGAGCCAGGCGTTCATGCTGCCTGACCCAGCCGACCCGACCCACATCCGCTTCGACGAACTGGAAACTCACCACGCGGGTCTCGTCGTCCTGACCGGCGGCCCGGAAGGCCCCATTGGCCGCGCGCTCGCCGCAGGTCAATCGGACCTCGCGCGCACCCGCCTCGAACGCCTGCATCGTATCTTCGGCGACCGCCTCTACGTCGAGCTGCAACGCCACGGCCTCAAGTCGGAAGAAGAGATTGAGCGCGAGCTGATCGCGTTGGCTTACGAACTCGGCCTGCCGCTCGTCGCCACCAACGAGGTCTACTTCGCAAAGACGGACGACTACGAGGCCCACGACGCGCTGATCTGCATTGCCGAAGGCCGCATGGTGGTGGAGGACGACCGCCGCCGCGTCACGCCCGAACACTATTTCAAAAGCGCCGACGACATGGCGAAGCTCTTCGCGGATATTCCCGAAGCGCTCGACAACACCGTCGAGATCGCCCGCCGCTGCGCCTATCGTCCGCTCAAACGCAAACCCATCCTGCCGCGCTTCGTGACCGCCACAGACGGCATGAGCGACGAGGACATGCTGGCCGAAGAGGCCGCCGAGCTGAAGCGCCAGGCGGAAGAAGGTCTCGCCGCACGCCTTGCCGCGAACCCGTTGGCCGAAGGCTTCACCCGCGAGGATTACGAAAAGCGCCTCGCGTTCGAGCTGGACGTCATCGCCCGCATGAAATTCCCGGGCTACTTCCTGATCGTGGCCGACTTCATCAAGTGGTCGAAGTCGAACGGCGTGCCGGTCGGCCCCGGCCGCGGTTCGGGCGCTGGCTCGCTCGTCGCCTGGTCTCTCACCATCACCGACCTCGATCCGCTCCGCTTCGGTCTGCTGTTCGAGCGCTTCCTCAATCCGGAACGCGTCTCGATGCCGGACTTCGACATCGACTTCTGTCAGGAGCGGCGCGACCGCACCATCCGCTACGTGCAGGAGAAGTACGGCAAGGACCGCGTCGCGCAGATCATCACGCACGGAAAGCTTCAGGCGCGCGCCGTGCTGCGCGACGTGGGCCGCGTGCTTCAGATGCCGTACGGCCAGGTAGACCGGCTCTGCAAGCTGGTGCCCAACAACCCGGCCAATCCGGTCACGCTGCCCGAAGCCATCGACGGCGAGCCGAAGCTTCAGGAGGAACGCGACGCCGATCCGATGGTCGCCCGCCTGCTCGAAGTCGCGCAAAAGCTCGAAGGTCTCTATCGCCACGCCTCCACCCACGCCGCCGGCATGGTGATCGGTGACCGTCCGCTCGACGAGCTGGTGCCGCTCTACCGCGATCCCAAGTCGAACATGCCCGTCACGCAGTTCAACTGGAAGATGGTGGAAGCGGCGGGCCTCGTGAAGTTCGACTTCTTGGGTCTGAAGACGCTGACGGTGCTCACTAAGGCCATCGAGCTCGTCAAGCGCGGACGCGGCATCGACATCGATCTGCTGTCGCTCCCGTTCGACGACAAGAAATCCTACGAGCTGCTTGCGAAAGCCGATACGGCCGGCGTGTTCCAGCTCGAAAGCACCGGCATGCGCGAGAGCTTGAAGCGCCTCAAGCCCGACCGCTTCGAGGACATCATCGCCATGGTGGCGCTCTATCGCCCCGGCCCGATGGACAACATCCCGACCTACATCAACCGCAAGCACGGCGAGGAGCCGGTCGATTGCCTGCATCCGATGCTGGAAGGCATTCTGCGCGAGACCTACGGCGTCATCATCTACCAGGAGCAGGTGATGCAGATCGCCCAGGTGATGGCGGGCTACTCGCTCGGCGAAGCCGACCTTCTGCGCCGTGCGATGGGCAAAAAAGACAAGAACGAGATGGCGAAGCAGCAGGCCGGCTTCGTCGCGGGCGCGGTGAAGAACGGCGTCAAGAAGGAGGATGCCGCCTACATCTTCGAGCTGGTCGACAAGTTCGCGGGCTACGGCTTCAACAAGTCTCATGCGGCTGCCTACGCGCTGGTCAGCTATCACACGGCCTACATGAAGGCGAACTTCCGCGAGGAGTTCATCGCGGCCTCGATGACGCTCGACGCGGGCAACACCGACAAGCTCGCGATGTTCGCGGCCGAAGCGCGGAAGAGTGGCATCCGCGTGCTTCCGCCGTGCGTGAATGCCTCCGCTGTCGAGTTTCTGGCCGAACCGCCGAAGAAGGAGGGCGAGCACGGCGCGATCCGCTATGCTCTCGCGGCCCTCAAGAACATCGGCGAAGCCGCCGTCGAAACTATTGTCGAAAGCCGTAACGCGAAAGGGCCTTATGCGTCGCTGGCCGATTTCGCTTCGCGCATCAACACCAAAGCTGTCAACAAGCGCGCACTCGAAACGCTGGCAGCCGGCGGCGCCTTCGATGCGCTCGAACCCAATCGTGCGCTCGTGTACGCCAACGCCGATCAGATGATGCGCGAAGCGGGCCTCAAAGCCGACGACGAGCAGACGGGACAGATCAACCTGCTCGGCGACATGGAATCGAGCGCCGCCTCCGTCGTCTTGAAGTTAAAGCCCGCCGAAGGCTGGACTCCGATGGAGAAGCTCCAGAAGGAGTTCGACGCCATCGGCTTCTATCTCTCCGGCCATCCGCTCGACCAGTACCAGCGCGTGCTGAAAAAACTTGGGGTCACACGCTACGTGGATTTCGAAGCTGCCACCGCGCGCGGCGCATCCGCTGGCCGCTTAGCAGGCATTGTGATTTCCGCGCGCGAACGCCGCTCGCAGAAAGGCAACAAATTCGCGTTCGCGATGTTTTCGGATTCGAGCGGACAGTTCGAAGCCGTGATCTTTTCTGACACGCTGGCCCAGGCGCGCGACCTCCTGAACTCCGGCACCGCCGTACTGGTCGGCGTTGAAGGAGAACGCGACGGCGACACCCTCAAACTGCGCGTGCAGTCCGTCGAAGCGCTGGATGCGGCCGCGGGGATGGTGGAGCAGGGGCTGCGCATTACGCTCGATCCAGCCGCTATTGCCTCGCGTCGCGCCCGGATCGCAGACATCAAGGCTCACCTCAAGCCCGGACCGGACGGCCGCAAAGGCGGGGAAGTTCTATTCGTGCTGCCGCTGCTCGATCGAGGCCGGACGATCGAAATTCCGGTGCCGGGCCGATACGACGTTTCGCCGCGTGTCGCGGGGCGCTTGTCGACATTGCCGGGCGTTGTAGAAATTACGGAAACCTGACCGTCCGGAACTCCCGCCCCGCTCGCCGCGTTAGCAGCGGGCTATGCTTCTGGGTCACGCATTTTTCAAAGAACAGCCGGACGTCGATGACACATCGACAGAGTTCCGCCGTATCGACGGCGATCCCGCCGGCACGACGATCTGCTGCCTGCCGTGGCGCATGCCGTTCAAGCTCGCGACGGCGGCTGGGCTGGTGCCGCGCCGCCAGTTGCTCGCGTGCTACGAGATGCCTCAGGCTATCGTGAGTTCCGAGCCGGAGCTATGCATTCGCGCTTTGAATGCCGTCGTGGATGATGCGATCCGCGTGATGTGGCGCGCGCGCTTGGCGCCCGAGCAAGCGCTCGTCGTCGGTCTCAGCATCGGCAACGCCGCAGCGACCGTGCTGGCAAACCGGATCGGCGCACGGCTGTGCTCGATCGCCTCTGCCGACCGTGGTGACCTCACGCTTTGGGAAAGCCCGGCCGCGCGTCACATCAAGGAGAAGGCGGAGGCGAAAGGATTTGCGCTGGCGGATTTCACGCAAGCCCTGATTGGACACCACACGGTCGAGAACCTCGAAAATCTCGGCGCCGGAAGCCGGTTCATCGTGGGTTTGCGGGATGAATTCATTCCCGAAGCGCGGCGCGCCGGCCTCGTCGACGCCGTGACGCGCACGCTGCCCGCTGCCGAGATCGCCTATGTGGATGCCGGCCATATCGGAACCATGATGGAGACGATGCGCCGGGGCTTGGTCGAACCGCAGGATGTTCATCTGGCGCGGGTGTCGGCGCTAAGGCCATAGCGCTGCTTCTTCAGACGGTGAAAGTGCTGTGCCCGTTCCGCCGCATCCTGTGGCGAAAATAGCAGGCCTCCCTTATCGCACCGGCTGAATCGTGATCCACTTTCGACAAGGCCGGCATGACTTGGTTCGGTCTCGAAAGCGGGGAAAAACATGTTCCCGATCGGCGACGACAACAGCGCCCGGCGCACCTTTCCGGTGGTGACCGTCACGCTGATTGCCATCAATGTGGCCGTGTTCCTGTTGGAACTTCAGCGCGGCGAGACCTTCATCCGCGATTGGGCGTTCATCCCCGCCCGCTTTTCCGAAAACCCTCCCGCCGATGCTATCACGCTTCTGTCCGCCATGTTCATGCACGGCGGCTGGCTGCATCTCGGCGGCAACATGCTCTACCTCTGGATCTTCGGCGACAACGTCGAGGATCGCTTTGGGTCCGTCCGCTTTCTGCTGTTCTACTTGGCGGCGGGCTTCGCCGCGACGTTCGCCCAGTATGCCGTGAACCCCGGATCCGCGATCCCGAACGTCGGCGCGTCGGGTGCGATCGCGGGCGTTCTGGGCGCCTACCTTCTGATGTTTCCGCGCGCCCGTGTCGACGTGTTGCTTGGCCGCCAGGTGGTCGCCATGCCCGCGTTTCTCGTCCTGGGCTTCTGGGTCGTGCTTCAGCTTGTCAGTGGCGTCGGGTCGATTGCAGACACGGCCCAGACCGAAACCGGAGGCGTCGCATACATGGCGCACGTCGGCGGTTTTGTCGCCGGACTTGCGCTTGCCGTAGTGATGGGCGGTCGCCGCTCCCATCCCGACAGAATTGCGTGACGGCGGGTCGCATTGTGTGTTGCGATGCAGCATTACATTCTGCAATGCAGCATAGGGTTCAACCTGCGAACCTGAGTTTAGGACGTTGGTTTGTTGCAAAAGCATCCCTTGTGACATTGCAAAGTTTCACGTAGCCTAACGGGAAGAATAAGAAGAAACGGCCTGCAAAGGGGCGGACACGTCGAGGAAGGGCACACGGGCAACCGGCCGTGATCCGTCTCGAACCCTTGGAGGTCCAAATGCCTGAAGGCTTCGTTTCCACCGCTTTAACCTTGAAAAAGTTGGGTCTTGTCGCTGTCGCCGGTGCGGTCTGCTTGGCGCAGGGCGCCTCTGCGGGCGGCGATACCACAGAACGTGTCCGCGGGTACTTCTGCGACGCCAAGGCCGATCAGATCGCCTTCCTGAACGCCAAGGCGCGCGGCGAGAGCGAGATCATGGCCGCCAATAGGGTCAACAAACGCCTCGCCAGGATGTCATGCGCGCCCTATCTGCCCGCGACCGCGGTGCCCACCGGGGACCACACGATCATGGACGGCGGTCTCGTCTATAAGCTTCAGAGCTACGTGTTCCTGCCGGAGAAGGTGGAGCGCTGGAGCGGCACCGTGCTGGGATCGCTGCAGGTTGTCGCCAAGGAGCAGGATATCTAGAGCGTTTTCCGATCCGATTGAATCGGATCGGACGCTCTATCTCTTTGATGAGACCGATGCGTCACGTTTCGGACCGATAGGGTCCGAAGCGATCATGGTCTAGGTCGTGAACTCATCAATGTCCTATCCATTTATGAGTTCACGACCTAGTCCCGCCCCTTCGAGAAACGCATGAAAAAACCCCCGGCGGCTCGCATGAGCGCCGGGGTTTTTTGTTTGTCTCAAGCGTTCGAGTGTCTACCAGACGCCGCGATTGGAGGCGGACGCAGGCTGGCGATGGCGCGGACCTGCACGGCGGCGCTCGCGCGGCGGAGGCGGGCTGCCCCACCAGAAGAAGCTGCCGGAATCCTGCACCGTTTCCTGACGAACCGGGCGCGGTGTCGGCCTCGTGATCTTCGCGACCACTTCCGGCATCTGCACGATGAAGTCCGTCCCGCGATACCGCGTTTCGCTGCGTGCCTTGTCGTAGTCCGAGACGATGAGCGCGGAGCCGGGCTTGACCACTTCCGCGATCCGCTCGGCGGCTTCCTTCGAAATGGTGATCCGGTCGAGCGTCCGCGTTGCGCGGTCCGCGTTGGTCTCCGGCGGAAGTTCGGCAACCTCACGTCCGCGGCGACGCTGCCGGATCTCCTCGCCCGTCGCGTCGGAGTTCTCGGAAACCTCGACCGCCATCCACGTGAGATGGGTCTTCGAAGCGTCGGCCCAATCGATCGCCGTGAAAACGAACGTGTTGAGCGGAACCTCGGGGTTCGCAATCTCGACATCGGCTTCCAGCACGGATTCGAAGCCCTGACGGATCATGATTTTGCCGGTCTTGCTGCTAATGAACACCGACACCGGAAGATCGCGGTTGGCTTCCTGACGGTCGAAGTCGGCAACGGCCGTCTTCGCGTCGCTCTCGGCGGAGGCCGCGTCTCGGCCCTCGGCACGGGCTGTCTTAACGGCATCCTGCGCAGACTTGATTGCAGCGTCCGCCGCCTCGGCCTTCTCGGCGGCCTTGCTGGAGGCATCCGCCGAACGCTTGGCGTCCGCCGCGGTCTCGGCCACGCGCGCCTCCTCCTGCTTCACGCCGTCTTGCAATTCCGCAAGACGGTCGGCGCGCACGCGCTGGGTGTTCTTCGGCACGCGCGACTGCGCCCGCTTGAGCGCACGCTCACGCTGGCGGAGCGCGTTGCGGGCCTGCGCTGCGGCGCGTGAAAGCTTGCTGGATTCGGTTTTGGCGATGCGTGCGGCAGCGCGCGCGTCGGTCACGGCCTGCTGCGCGGATTTCTCCGCCTCGGCTGCGGCAGCGCGTCTTTCGGCGGCGCGTGTCACCGCGGCCATCAGCCGGTCACGCTTGGCGACGCGGGCTTCGGCGGCGCTCTCAAGCGTGCGCCCGGCAGGCTCGGTGGCGGCATGGGCAGGGCTGATGCCGAGCAAGGTCTCGGCAACGTCGATGCCCGATTTCCGCGGCGCCGATCCCTCGCGGATGACGGAGCGCGAAGCCGACGGCAACTGCGAGAAGAGGGTCGGGTGCGAGAAAGCAACAGGCGCGCGCACGTCGGGCGCAATGACGACGCGCTCGTTGATGGAGGTATGCTCGAAGATGCGGCGCGCAAAGTCGAACGGCAGGCGGACGCAGCCGCCGGACGCTGGATGGCCCGGAATGACGCCGCCGTGGAGCGCAATGCCGGTCTGCGTGAGGCGCTGCATATGGGGCATCTTGGCGTCGAGATAGATGTTCGACGTGTGATCGACCTTCTTCTCAAGAATGCTGTAGATGCCGACCGGCGTGTCGTGTCCGGGCCGGCCCGAGGAAATCCGCGTCTGCGTCACCAGCCCATTGCGGTCGTAGACGTACATGCGCTGGTCATTGAGCGAGACCTGGAGCAGCAACGGCCCTTCGCTCGAAATCGGGGCAACCGGCGCCTGGCGCTTCTTTTGTGCCTGTTTCTGCTGCCTACGCTCGGATTGGGCCTCGGCAGGAGGTGCGGCGACATGGGCGAACACGGCAAGCGCAAGCGATGCCGAGACGGCGCGCAGAAGAGCATTCTTCACACCATTGGGATGGAACGGCTTCTCGTAGAGCACAGGTAGACCCCCTAAAAACACGCGAGAACCATGGTCGGGCAGCTCCGAGCCCCCTCGAGCAATGGCCGATTAGTGAAACACGGTGAGTTCGACTTCAATAGGTTACATGCCACTGGTTAGCGAAATCTCTCCACTTGTTCCGGAAGTTTCCTCCGAATGGGCTCGTATCGGCAACACGTTGTTTGCAAAAAGCGCACGCCGATCCCGCGAGGGCGCGGGAAAGGGCAGCGTCCCAGCAAAATTTGGCGCGTTGAAGGACGGTTTCGATCCGTTGGAAGATCAACGAGATGGCGCGCCTTGCACGGATCGAATTGCGCCCGTGCTCCGGCATTGAAAGTCCGCGGGTGCCGAAATCAGGGGCGCCACGGGTCGGACGGAGCGGTTCCCTCGGCCTCGTCGCGCCGAAGCCGGCCGATTTCGCGGGCAAGAGCGTAAAGCGCCTCTTTGACACCCGCCCCCGTCACCGCCGACAGCACGAGCGGCGTCTTCCGCGCCACTTTTTTGAGGTCCGCGAAGCGGGCTTCGAGCGTTTCCGCATCGAGAGCGTCGGCCTTCGAGAGCGCCACAATCTCCTTCTTCGTCTCCAGCCCGCCGCCGTAGGCCTTGAGTTCGCGCCGGACCGTGCGGTAGACGCCCGCCACGTCCTCCTCAGTCGCGTCCACGAGATGGAGGAGCACCTTCGTCCGCTCAAGATGGCCGAGGAACCGCGTGCCGAGCCCTGCGCCCTCGTGCGCGCCTTCGATGAGGCCGGGAATGTCGGCCAGCACGAAATCGCTGTCGCCCGCGCGCACGACGCCGAGCCCCGGATTGAGCGTCGTGAACGGGTACGCCCCGATCTTCGGCTTCGCGCCGGAAACGGCGGCAAGGAATGTCGATTTGCCCGCATTGGGCAAGCCGACGAGGCCGGCGTCTGCGATCAGCTTGAGCCTGAGCCAGATCGTGAGTTCGTCGCCCGGAAGCCCGGGGTTGGCGTGGCGCGGCGCCTGGTTCGTGGGGCTTTTGAAGTGGGCGTTGCCGAAGCCGCCGTTGCCGCCCTTGGCAGCGAGGTAGCGCTCGCCGGGCTCGGTCAGCTCCGCGAGCACCGTCTCCTGGTCCTCGGCCAGCACCACCGTCCCCGGCGGCACCTTGACGATACAGTCGGAGCCGTTCGCACCCGCCCGGTTCCGGCCCATGCCGTTGATCCCGCGCTGGGCCTTGAAGTGCTGCTGATAGCGGTAGTCGATCAGCGTGTTGAGATTGGCGACGCATTCGACCACGACGTTGCCGCCGCGTCCGCCGTCTCCGCCGTCCGGGCCGCCGAACTCGATAAACTTCTCGCGCCGGAAGGACAGCCCGCCGTCGCCGCCGTCACCGGCCTTGATGTAAATTTTCGCAAGGTCGAGAAATTTCATGACCGGCGTCTCCAGAGCACGCCCATCAAGGGGCGCTTAAGCTCATACCATTGGGTTTCCACCTCGGCTTGGCGGGCGTCGCACCAAACGGGGCTCGTCTCTTCGAGGGGCGTGAAACCCAGCTTGCGGATAACGCGCGCCGATCCGGGGTTGTCGACGAAATGTGCGCACGTAAGCTGCGCGTATCCGCCCTTGCCGAAGCAGTAGCGGACGAGCGCGCGCGCGGCTTCCGTCGCATAGCCGTTTCCCCACCAGGGCTTGCCGATCCAGTAGCCGATTTCGGCGGTCCCATCGGGTTGGGGCATGTAGCCCACCGCGCCGATCAGTTCACCGCCCAGCGTGATGACGCGCACGTCCTCGCCGGGCTCCAGGCTATCCATCCATTGCTCGGCGAGCGCTTCCGAATAGGGATAGGGGATGCGCGCCGTCATGCGCGCCACGTCCCAGTCGCCTGCGTAAAGCGCCATCTCGCGCGCATCGCCTGGCACAAGCGCACGCAGCACCAGCCGACGCGTCTTGATCGGCTTGGGTGTGGAGGTGCGCGACTTTGAAGTCCAGAGCATGCCGACCGAGCTTAGAAAGAAGAAAGGGGGGATGCTACCCATCCCCCCTTATCAAATAGGTACCGCCAAGCCGATGATCGCATCATCGGTCTGATCCAAGAGACTTACTCAGCCGCCTCGGCCTTCTCGGCGCGCACCGAGATGTAAACGCGGCCGTTAGCCTTGGTGCGGAATTCGACCTTGCCCTCTTCGACGGCGTAGATCGTGTGGTCCGTGCCGATTCCGACGCCCGTGCCGGGGTGCCACTGCGTCCCGCGCTGGCGGGCGAGGATGTTGCCGGGGATGACGTGTTCGCCGCCGTAGCGCTTGATGCCAAGGCGCTTGGAGTGCGAGTCGCGGCCGTTCTTGGTCGAGCCGCCAGCTTTCTTTTGTGCCATGAGGAGTGTCCTTCTATTTGGAGCAGCGGGCCGTCCTTGAACAGCGGGGGCGCGCTCCGGTCAATCTCAGCCTGTGATGCCGGTGATGCGGATCTGCGTCAGGTCCTGACGGTGACCGCGCTTGCGGCGCGAATTCTTACGGCGGCGCTTCTTGAACGCGATGATGTGGGGGCCGCGCGTCTGCTTGACGAGTTCGGCCGTCACGACCGCGCCGTCGATGAGCGGCGCGCCGAACTTGAAGGTGTCGCCGTTGCCGACGAGGAGCACTTCCTTGAATTCGATCTTGCCCCCGGCGTCTCCGGGAAGGCGCTCGATGTTCAGAACGTCGTCTTTGGCGACGCGGTACTGCTTGCCGCCCGTCTTGATGACAGCGTACATGTGTTTGCCTCTTTCCGCGCTTCTAAGCGCACTAGGGTCTCTGCCGCGCCCTGTGGCGGTGCAAATTCATGCACACTTTCAAAGGGTTGCTAAAATATGCAACCGGAGCCTCGGGCAGCGCTCTCGTCGCGGCGGGCACAATGCCAACCACGCCCGCCGGGTTATGATGGAAAGCCCGTTGAAAGTCAATCTGTTGGCCGCTGGGTGCCCGCAAGCGGCAGTCGCCGGGTTGACGCGGCCCAAATCCGGTCTACGTCTACCTAAGGGATGTCTTAGGGTTTGCAATCGTGGCCGAGGCGGTCGACCAAGCACGAGGCGAGGGCAATGGAGCAGCCTCGGGAAGCCCGCCGCGACCGCCCACCGCGCTCGTTCCCGAACGCTTGGAGCCGATCCCGGTTATCGAAACCGGCCCGTCGTTCGCCATGGAGACGCTTCTGGCCGAGGAGAGGCGCGCCCACGAACTGCTCGAACTGGCCACCAGTCCGGTGCCGTCGGCGGCGTTGCGCCAGCTCGATAAAGTCTCCCGGCGCTGGCTCGCCAAATGGGAAAACGAGCATCTGGCCGAGATCGACGCCATCGCCGCCCGCCTCGAACGTCCTGGCGCCTATTTTCTCTCCGTCAATTATGAGTGGGCCTGCACCTGCCGGGTTGCCCCTGCGCCGGACGGGCGCAGCGCTCGCCTAGTGCGCGTGCTGGACTGGCGTCCGCCTGGCCTCGGCCGCCACTTGCTGGCGGCGCGCGTGGCGGGACGTCACGGCCGCTTCGTGACGCTCACCTGGCCGGGCTACACCGGCGTGCTGACGGCCGTGGCCCCCGGCCGCTTCTCGGCAGCCCTCAATCAGGCGCCGATGCGCAAGGCCCTGGGCTTTTATGCGCTCGATTGGGCCGTGAGCCGCAGGCGGGTCTGGACGATGCCGCACCCTACGCCTGCGCATCTCTTGCGCTCCGTCTTCGAGAACGCGGCCGATTTTGCCGACGCTAAAGAGCAACTCACCAAATCGCCGATCTCGACACCCGCCATCTTCTCGCTCGCAGGCGTCAAGGCGGGCCAGACCGCCGTCATCGAACGGACCGAAACGGAAGCCCGCGTCCACCTCGGCGCGCACGTTGCGGCGAACCACTGGGAGGCGCCGGGATGGCGTGGCCGCGCGCGGGGCCAGCAAAGCGCCGAGCGCGCCGCCATGATGCATGGCATTCTGCCCGACCTTGCTCCCGATTTTTCCTGGCTCGCACCGCCTATCCTGAATGCGCGCACGCGTGTCGCGATGGTGGCCGACGCCGCCGAGGGACGCCTCGTTGCCCAAGGCTTCGAAGGCATGCAGCCGGCCACGTTGCCGCTCGATCTCGCGGATTGATCGAAGTCAGTTCTGTGCGAGACATTTCACGCGCGCAGAATGGGTGTAGAGTGTCGCCCGTATACGGACCGTAAGACAGGAGGGCCGCCGTGGACGACCTCTTCGAGCACCAGATGCAGAGCGAGCGGGATAAGGCGATCAATGCCTTCTACACGCATTTCACGAGCTATCTCGCCATCATGGCGGCGCTTGCGATCGTGGCCCTCGTCAGCGGCGACACGGAATGGATTCCCTGGGTCGTGCTAGGTTGGGGCGCGGTGATTGGTCTGCACGCCTACGAGGTGTTCGTGCGCCGCCCGAAGCGCGACCACGAGGCGCGCGAGAAGCGCTTGCTGGCGGAAGAGGCGGCGGCAGAGCGCGCCGCGTCGGACGAGAAGACCGGAACATCGGGCTGACGTGCGGGTGCCGAGTGGCCGCATCCCCTCCCCCTGTCATCCCGGCCAAGTGAAGCGTCATGCCGGCGGCATGCTTCCAGCATGACGAAACGCAGAGCCGGGATCCAGGAGAAGCTCCTACCGCAATATATCGCGTCTTCGACTGGCTTGCGCTGGGTCCCGGGCCGGTGCTCGCGCACCGCCCGGGATGACAGCTCGGGCCAAGCGAGGCGCCTGTAGCCTATAGCATGTTCATTTTAAACGAACTCGACGCTGTCCCTCCCCCCTTGTGGGGGAGGTTAGGAGGGGGGATTGCAGACCGTTTGCTGTCGGGCTTCCCCCCACCCCTAACCCCTCCCCACAAGGGGGAGGGGAACTGGCGCGATTCCATCTAACCTGAGCGTGTTCTAGAACAGACCTTCGATCTGCCCTTCTTCGTTGAGGCGGATCGTATCGGCGGCCGGCACGCGCGGCAGGCCCGGCATGGTCATGATCTCGCCCGTGATCACGACCACGAACTCGGCGCCTGCCGAAAGGCGCAGTTCGCGGATCGGCACGATGTGCCCTTCGGGCGCGCCGCGCTTCGTCGGATCGGTCGAGAACGAATACTGCGTCTTCGCCATGCAGACCGGCAGGTGCCCGAAGCCCATTTCTTCGAGCTCCTTGAAGCGCTTTTCGATCGTGCCGTCGCAGGAGATGTCGGCCGCGCGGTAGATCTCGGTGGCGATCGTGCGCACCTTGTCGCGCAGCGGCATGGAATCCGGATAAAGCGGCTTGAACGCAGCCTTTCCGGAGTTCGCAACCTCGACGACGTGTGCGGCGAGCGCTTCCGTGCCCTTGCCGCCGTCGGCCCAGTGCGTGCACAGGAACGCGCGCGTGCCCATCTCCTCGGCCGCCTTCATCACTTCCTGGATCTCGGCGTCCGTATCGGTGATGAAGCGGTTGATCGCGACCACCGCCGGCACGCCGAACTTGCCCACGTTCTCGATGTGCCGCTTGAGGTTCGCGCAGCCCTTGGCCACGGCATCCGCATTCTCGGTCTTGAGATCGTCCTTCGCCACGCCGCCGTGCATCTTGAGCGCGCGCACGGTCGCGACGATCACACAGGCATCGGGCGAAAGGCCCGCCTTGCGGCACTTGATGTCGAAGAACTTCTCGGCGCCGAGGTCCGCCCCGAAGCCCGCTTCCGTCACCACGTAGTCCGCAACCTTGAGCGCGCTCTTCGTCGCGAGCACCGAGTTGCAGCCATGCGCGATGTTCGCGAACGGGCCGCCGTGAAGGAAGGCCGGATTGTTTTCAAGCGTCTGCACCATGTTCGGCATCAGCGCGTCCTTGAGCAGCACGGTCATCGCGCCGTCCGCGTTGAGGTCGCGGGCCCGGATCGGCGCCTTGTCGCGCGTGTAGGCGACGATGATGTTGCCGAGGCGGTTCTGCAGATCCTTGAGGTCGGAGGCGAGGCAAAGAATCGCCATCACTTCCGAAGCGACCGTAATGTCGAAGCCGTCCTGGCGCGGATAGCCGTTCGAGACGCCGCCGAGCGAGTTCAGGATCGAGCGCAGCGCGCGGTCGTTCATGTCGAGCACGCGGCGCCATTCGACGCGGCGGCTGTCGATGCCGAGCTTGTTGCCCCAGTAGATGTGATTGTCGATCAGCGCCGACAGCAGGTTATGCGCGCTGGTGATGGCGTGGAAGTCGCCGGTGAAGTGGAGGTTGATGTCCTCCATCGGCACGACCTGTGCGTAACCGCCACCGGCCGCGCCGCCCTTCATGCCGAAGCTCGGCCCGAGCGAAGGCTCGCGCAGAGCGCACATCGCCTTCTGGCCGATGCGGTTAAGGCCGTCGGTGAGGCCGACGGTCGTCGTCGTCTTGCCTTCGCCGGCTGGCGTCGGGCTGATGGCCGTCACCAGGATCAGCTTGCCGTTAGGCCGCGTATTGAGCGCGTTGATGAAATCGAACGATAGCTTGGCCTTCGTGGTGCCGTAGGGGATGATTGCATCCGCCGGAATTCCCAGCTTGGCCGCCACCTCCGAGATCGGTTTCGACTTGGCTTCACGTGCGATCTCGATGTCAGATTTCACCGTCACAGGGCTCCCTCCGCTTTGGACGTTTCTCTGATCCACGGCCGATTTTGTTGTTCCTCGACCGAAGCTGGCGGGATATTGGCGTTTTGCGCGCGCTTCGCCAAGCGGGTCGCATAAAAATGGACACGATGACGCGATGCGATATGAGATTTCGCAGGTGCCGCAAATCGCGGAATACCGCTTCGCAAACGTTCGCAACAAGGTGAACGGCAGCAACGGCGGCGCCTGACCCACGTCAACCGTCGGGTCTCGCCAAAGAAGCAAAGCCTTCCATCATCGTCGGAGACCGGAGCGCAATGGAGAAGACGCCGCAATTGGCCGATATCGAGGATCTTCTGACGATCCGCGACTGGCTGCGATATGCCACAAGCCGTTTCACGGAGGCGGGGCTCGTGTTTGGGCACGGCACGGAAACGGCGCTGGACGAGGCAGCCTTCCTGATTCTCACAGCACTTCACCTCCCGATCGATCAGCTTGAGCCGTGGCTGGAGGCCCGCCTCACGATCTCGGAACGCCGCCGGCTTTGGGAAATCGTGACCGCCCGCATCGAGACCCGCAAACCCGCGCCCTATCTGGTGGGTGCGGCGTGGATTCGCGGCCATCGGTTCGCCGTGGACGAGCGCGTGATCGTGCCGCGATCCTACATCGGCGAGTTGTTGGACGGCGGCCTCTCGGCCGTGGTGGCCGATCCCGACGGGGTGGAGCGGGTGCTTGACCTCTGCACCGGATCCGGATGCTTGGCGGTTCTCATGGCCCTGACGTTCCCGGATGCATCGGTGGACGCCGCCGACATATCGGCGGGTGCGCTTGAGGTCGCCGCGAAAAACGTCTCCGATTACGGCCTGGAAGACCGCGTCACGCTCCACCGCTCCGACCTGTTTCAAGGGCTTCAGGGCGCGACCTACGATCTGATCGTCTCGAACCCGCCCTACGTGACGGCGGCAGCCGTGGCGGCCTTCCCGCCGGAATATGCGGCCGAGCCGGAGCTTGCCCACTTCGGCGGTGCGGACGGCCTCGATCTCGTGCGCCGTATCCTGAGGGACGCCCCGGCTCATCTGGCGCCGGGCGGCGTTTTGATCGTCGAGGTCGGGATGGCGCGCGATCTCCTTGAAACCGAATACCCCGATCTGCCGTTTCTTTGGCTGGACACGGAGCAAAGCGACGGCGAAGTGTTTGCGCTGTCCGCCGAGGCTCTCACCGCCCGCTGACGAAACCCGGAGAACGGAATGCCAGGCCCCCCGAGATATAGCGTTACCCAACGCCGTGAGCTCATGTATCGCGTTGCACGCAATCCGGAATTTTCCTGTTGCTGCATCAGGCTTTCGCGGGAGGACCGCTTCCGGGCAAAGCGGGTGTTTCGCATCTCGCGGGGTGCCGTCCGCTCGTGGGAGCGGGAGCGGAAAGATCGGGAAGAAGCGCAGCCGAGCGCTCTGCCGAGACCGTAGGGGCCCATAGAGCTTGACTCGGGCAGCCCCGCCCGCCACGCAGAGGCGACCTTGAACCGGGAAGGGCGGACTGACATGCGCGCTTTTCTACTGGCTGCGGCTATGCTCGCGTGCGGTGTGTGGCAGGGTGCATCTGCGCGCGCCGCGGAGCAGCCCATCGTCATCAAGTTCAGCCACGTCGCAGCCCCTCAGGCGCATAAGAGCGTCGCGGCCGAGCATTTCAAAAAGCTCGCCGAGGCGTACACGAATGGCCGCGTCCGGATCGAGCTTTATCCGAATTCCCAGCTCTACAAGGACCGCGAGGAACTGGAAGCGCTTCAACTCGGCGCCGTGCACATGCTGGCGCCCTCGGTCTCGAAGTTCGGACCGATGGGTGTGCGCGCATTCGAGGTGTTCGACCTGCCTTACATCTTCCAGGATTACGAAGCGCTCGCTGCCGTGACGGAAGGCGAGATTGGGCGCGAACTCTTGGACAAGCTCGAAGACAAGGGGCTCATTGGCCTCGCCTACTGGAACAACGGCTTCAAGATCCTCTCGGCCAACGCGCCGCTCCACACGCCCGACGACGTTCTCGGCTACAAGATGCGCATTCAGTCCTCGAAGGTGATCGAGGCGCAGATGTGGGCGCTGGGCGCGTTGCCCCAGTCCATGGCGTTCTCCGAAGCTTATCACGCGCTCTCGACGGGCGTCGTGGACGGGACCGAGAACACGCCCGCGAACATGTTCAATCAGAAGATGTTTGAGGTCCAGCGCCACGCGACGCTCACCGATCACGGCTATCTCGGATACGCCGTGATCTCGAACGTGCAGTTCTGGAAAGGCCTGCCGGCCGACATTCGCGAGGCCTTGGAGCGCGCGATTTCAGATACGACGCCGGTGGCCAACGCGCTCGCTCGGAAAGAGAACGACGAGGCGATGGAGACGATGGAAAATTCCGGCCGCGTGACGTTTTACACGCCGACCGCCGAAGAGCGCGCGGCGTGGATTTCAGCTCTCACGCCCGTCCATGAGGAGATGGCGCACCGTGTCGGCCGCGATCTGATCGAGCGGATCTACACCGCAACGGGGCGCGCCGCCCAGCATTGAAGGCTGGCTACACCACCCAGGGAATGAAGCGTTTCGTGCGCGCCGCATAGGCTTGATAGGACGCGCCGAGGCGCGCCGCGAGCTGGCGCTCTTCTCCAAGTGCCGCGCCGACATACGTCGCAAGCATCACCGCGAAAATCGCGATCGCGACCCAGTGACCGCCCATCAGCGGTACCCAGGCCAGCCAGTAGATGAGATAGCTCGTGTAGAGCGGATTGCGCACGTAGGCATAGGGCCCGGCGTCGACGAGCGTTCCCGGCGTATGATCGCTGAATGCGCGCCCGAGCAGGCGGCTGGGGGCAGACTTCTGCGCAGACCAGAACACGGCGGCCGCGAGCAGCCCGAGCGCAAGCGCAAGCAACGTTGCATTCTGCGCGACGGGCTCCGTGAGCCGCCGCCAGACCATGAAATTGACGATCGTGCCCGCAGGCGTCATGGCCGTGACGAAGAGCGTCCCGCGAGAGGGCGGGGTGTTGCGTTCGAAATGGCTGAAAGACGCCATCGAAAACCAGACGACGGTTCCGAGCAGCACGAGCACCGCCACGATTTCGAGCATTGGAGAGCATCCGTGCGTTGTTTCAGTGAACAGAGAATAGCACGATGCCTTGGCGTGCGAATGTCGGCAAGCGGACGCCTCGAACCCGGACGGGATTATGCCTAAGGTGAGGGCGGCCAAGGGAGCGCGATGACCCCGAGACGGGAACCGGAAAGCATAAAGCCGTTGTCGTCGCCTTTCGGCCGGTCCCATCTTCATTCTCCCTCAGGATATCGGCCCCCGGCGCGGGCCGCACCCAAAACTTCGATGACGCGGAACGCGCGCCGTGCGATAGCGGGTGGAAAGAAACAAAGGCAGATTGCCCGAGATAAGAAGGGGGGACATTGGAGGAGCGGCGGAACAGATTTCTGCGCGTCCTCGACAGGTTCGAGGAGACCATCGTCTCGGTGCTCCTGGCTGGCGCGACGTTCGTCATCTTCGTCGCGGTGACGCAGCGCTATGGCCTGTCCGGCATTGCCTCCGTCTATCGGTGGTCGCGCGCCGAAGACATTCCTTGGCTCACCGAGGCCACCCGCAGCCTCTTCTTCGCCATCGCCTATGTGCGGATGACCTGGGCGCAGGAGCTGTGCATCTTCATGGTGGTGTGGATGGCGAAGTTCGGTGCCGCCTATGGCGTGCGCACCGGCATCCACGTGGGCGTCGACATCCTCGTCAATCGCCTTGTCGGAACGCCCCGGCGCGTCCTGGTCATTGCCGGGATGGCGGCCGGCGCGTTTTTCACGGCGATTGCCGGAACGCTGGGCGCTCACCTCGTGTGGCACATCGCAGGCACCGGCCAGATCTCGCCGGATCTCGAAGTGCCGATGTGGATCGTGTACCTCGCGCTCCCGCTCGGCTCTTTCCTCATGTGCTACCGCTTTCTCGAAGTGGCCTGGCAATTCTGGCGGACCGGGGAGCTGCCGCATCACGATCCGGGTCTGGTCGAAGGCGTTGAGCCTGTCGCCGGTCCAGGAGGCGCGCGATGACCGGCCTCGTCATCCTTTTCCTCCTCGTAATCCTGCTTCTTGTCGGGATGCCGGTCTCGATCGCGCTCGGCCTCACCGTGCTCACGTTCCTGTTCGCGATGACGAACGTGCCGCTCGACGCCATTGCGCTCAAGCTCTTCACCGGCATCGAGAAGTTCGAGCTGATGTGCATCCCGTTCTTCGTGCTGGCGGGCATGTTCATGACGCACGGCGGCGTCGCCAAGCGCATGATCCGTTTCGCGACCGCCATGACAGGCCACTGGCCGGGCGGGCTTGCGCTTGCCTCCGTCGTGGCGTGCGCGATCTTCGCCGCGGTCTCGGGATCTTCGCCCGCGACGGTTGTGGCGATTGGCGCGATCATGATCCCGGCCATGGTGGCGCAAGGCTTGCCGAAGCCGTTCGCGGCCGGCGTCGTGGCCTCCGGCGGTGTCCTCGGCATCCTCATTCCCCCGTCGATCGTGATGGTGCTCTATTCCGTCGCGACCTCCGGCATGATCGCGGAGGGTCCGGACGGCGAGCGCGTGCACGGCGCCTCCGTCGGCGATCTCTTCATGGCGGGCGTCGTTCCCGGCATCATGCTGGCGGCGCTGCTTGCACTCACGACGGTGTGGATCGCGTGGCGGCGCGACTATCCGCGCGGCGAGCGCCAGCCTTGGAGCGAGCGCCTCAGCTCCTTCGTCGATTGCTTTTGGGGCTTGGCGCTGATCGTCATCGTGATGGGCGGTATCTACGGCGGCGTGTTCACGCCGACGGAAGCCGCGGCCGTCAGCGCGGTCTATGCCTTCTTCGTCGCGGTTTACGTCTACAAGGACTTGACGCTGAAAGAGGTGCCTCGCGTTCTGCTGGCCTCCGCCAGCATGAGCGCCATGCTGCTCTACATCATCACCAACGCGGTGCTGTTTACGTTCCTCTTGACGCACGAGCAGATCCCGCAGGCCATCGCCGCATGGATCATCGAGCAGGGCTTCGGCCGCATCGAGTTTTTGCTGGTCGTGAACATCATCCTGATGATCGCGGGCTGCGTGATGGAGCCGGCATCCGTCATGCTGATCCTCGCGCCGATCCTGTTTCCGGTGGCGATGGCGCTGGGTGTGGATCCCGTGCACTTCGGCATCATCCTGGTCGTCAACATGGAGATCGGGATGCTGACGCCGCCCGTCGGGCTCAATCTCTATGTCGCGAGCGGCATTTCGCGGCTGGGATTGATGACGCTCTCGCGCGCCGTTCTGCCGTGGCTCGGCACCATGGTCGCGTTCCTGATGCTGGTCACCTACTGGCCCGACCTCTCGCTCGGCTTTCCGCGCTGGCTCGGGATGATGCCATAAGCCGTTTCACCAAAAGGAAAGGGCCGGCGCGCATGGCACCGGCCCTTGGCAACGCCCCCTGATAAACGCGCCTTAACCGAACGCGCCCCAGTGATGCGAGATGCCCGTGCCGATCTCGCGGACCAGCTCGTAGGCTTGCTCCATGGGATCGAGAATCTCGGTCTCGATACGCCCGTAATCGTCGATGCCCTTCGGCAGGTATGTCGCCTGCTCGGCGAAGGCATCGTCGTCGCGCGTGTCGTCGACGCGACGCGGGAACGCCTGGCGCACGACCTGGAGCACGGCGGGAATTTCGAGCCCGAGCGCCTTGTTCACGATCTCCTCGTGCGTCACCTCGTTGGTGGGCGTAAAGCGCGGGAGCTGCGCGGTGAGGATGAAGATGCGCATGATCAGCGTCGCGCGGATCGCCTGCAGGAGATCGAGTTCAAGGCGGTGATCGTCGGGGATCTTCCCGCCTTCGAGCCCGATCTCTTCGAGAATGCTGTGCAGCTCGATGGCGTCGAGACGGAGAAAATGCGCAAGTCCGATGATCTGACCGGCCCGATCGTCTTCGAGCAGGTGCTCGGCGAGGAACTTGAACGCGCCGTCGAGATGCGTCTCGCGCCCCCACGAGGCACGCTGTGCCCAGAACCCGGGATCGAAGATGACCGCGTTGGCGCCGACGCCATAGAGGCTCGAAAGCTGCTTCGCGCGTGCAATCATCTCGATCAGCGAGCGCAGCCGCTGCGATTGCTTCGCAAGCTCGATGAACCGCTCGCGTTCGCTGCCGACGCCTGCGCCAAGCCCCGCCACGACGTTCGCGACATATCCGAACTGCTGCAGGATCGCGTTGTTCGGAATAGCCCGCATGCGCGCAGGGTCGCCGCGGTCGGAATGGTGATCGCCCTGTCGTTTGACGGGCCGGGAGCCCGTCTTGAACAGCAGGTTCGCGCCGAATGCACCGAGAAGAGCGCGGTATCCGGGATGCGCGAAGAGCTGCTGTTGGTAGTCGCGCAGCCGGAGCTGGAAGTCGAGCGCCAGATTGGTGTCGGTATAGAACGGGTCCTCGCCCGCGCCAGGATCCTTGCCGCTCATCACGATGGTGGCGAGCGCCCGCTTCGCGAAGGACGTGTTCGCGAAATAGAGATAGCCGTCGCCGCCCTGGAAGCTCGTCTCGTGTTTCACCGGCAGTCCGGCACGGAAGAAGCGCCACCGGGATTCGCCGGGCAACACGTAACGCAGGCGCCGCCGGAGATTGCCCGGATGGGCGCCGCGCCCCATGCTTTCGCCGTGCGTGGAAAAAATCAGCGTCTCCACGTCCTTGAGGCCGGACCTGCGCACGACCTCGGCGAGCCCGTGATGCAGCCGCTCGTGCGCGAGCCCGGCGGCGATCTGGCCGATAAATCGGCCGGCATCCGAATAGCCCGTCTGCACCGCAATGCGTCCGCGCTTCGTCACGTGGTCGCGATACGCCTGCACGGTGAGCAGGCGCTCGACGAGGCGCTGCCCCGTTTCGAGTGCGGCCGGCGTCTCGAACAGCGGCGAGATGTCGACGATGTCGGACACGCCGAACAGCTTGGCGAAGTAAAGCGCGATCAGGATCGTGTGCGGGCTTTCGCATTCCGCGATCAGGTAGCGGATCGGCGTGTCGCAATCGACATGCTTCATGATCTGCGCAACGAGCGCAAACTGGCGGATGGCCGTCGCGTTTTCGAGATCCAGCGTCTCGAAGTTGACCGTCTCCGGCGTCACGTTGTCGATCATCTCGACGATCCGCGCCTGCGCCTGCCGCTCGGTCAGATCGCGCGTCCAGCTCTCGTGCACGAAGGCGCGGAACGCGTTGTTGATCTGCACGGCGTTGACGCGCACATGAATGTGGCTCATGCCGAGCCCGGTGGCGCGCAGGAGCCCCGCCACCGAAAGCACCGCGACCTTCGCTTTCACATCGCTGGTGGTTTCGACAACCTGGTCGAACAGCGCGAGCAACGGCTCGACACTCGTGAGATTGTGCTGGTCGGACTGCGAAATGACGTTGGCGGCATCGGCCAGGGTCTTGCCTTCGGGGCCGACCGCTTCGAGCGCCTTGATGTGCGATTCGACTGCCGCGATCGCGAGATCGAGCTTGCCGGTGACCTGGCGCTGAAGCCGCACCATCTCCGGCTCGTCGCCGAGAGCCTCCTTGAGCGCGAGGAACCGCTCGCGGATGTCCGCAAGCGCATCGGCCTTTTCCCTGAGCCTGACGGTGAACGAGAACGCCCAGTTAATGTCGGTTCGTCCATCGAGGTCGTAACCCACCCACGACGCGAACGTCGCGAGCTGTGGCTTCAGCTTGAATGCCCGCTCGCCATACGCAGCGTGCGCCGTGGTGAAAAAGTCGCCCAGCACGTCCGTATAAGCGTCGCGCAGATTGCGGATCGCGCTCTGTACGCGGCCGCGCTCGTAATCGAGCGTAAGATTGGGATCGGGACGGTGCGGGATGCCGAGCGGCTTGCCGTCGCAAGAGCCGGAGACGGCAATTTCCGCGATCCGGTTCGACAGTTCCTCCGAGAGGCCGAAAGTGGGATGCGCCGTGAACACGATGCCGTTTCGCGCACGCCCGAAGCGCTTCTGAAACGCCTCGAAGCCCGCATCGCTCGTATCCTTCGCGTGGTTTGCGATGAAGCCCGAGAATTCCTCGTCGGTCTCCTCGTCGCTTTCGAGGCCGATCTGCTCCTTGAGCACGAGCGCGCGGTGCACGCAGGCGCTGTCCATGAGGCGCGTTGCAAGATCCTTCAGATCGTCGAAGCTGATGTCGCCGGCTTCGAGCTGCCGCGACAGCCTGAAGGCCAGATGCGCGATCGGGTTTAGTGCAGGCCGATCGGGGATCTGTGCCCGTAGCTCTTTCAGTTCGCTGCGAAGGGCCTGTTCGTCCAGTGTAGCGCTGCCCGCGGACCGCGTCTTCGACATCGTAATCTCCTCAACCGCCCCGGATCTCGCGGGGCCCGCATCCTGTGAGAGTCCCAAGCCAGGGAAGCGAGGGGCCCGGCGGCGGTGGTTCTCGCCGCCGGGCCGTCGAAGCCGGCCCTTCCATCGGGTAGAGGGCCGGCTCGGACTTTAGGCTGCCTGTTTGGCAGCGAGCACTTTCTGCACGGTCACACCCATCTCGGACGGCGTCGGCGCAATCGCGACGCCGCATTCCTTCAGGATCTCGACCTTTTCCGCCGCCGCTTCGCCGAAAGCCGACACGATGGCCCCGGCGTGCCCCATGCGGCGGCCCTTCGGCGCCGAGAGACCGGCGATGTAGGCCACGACGGGCTTCTTGAAATGGTCGCGGATATAGTAGCCGGCTTCGGCTTCCTGCGGTCCGCCGATTTCGCCGATCATCATCACGGCGTCCGTATCGGGATCCTCGGCGAAGTGTTCGAGAACGTCCTTGAACGATGAGCCGTTGATGGGATCGCCGCCGATGCCGACCGATGTCGAGACGCCGATGCCGAGCTCCTTGAGCTGGGAGGCGGCCTCATAGCCGAGGGTCCCGGAGCGGCCCACGATGCCGACGCGGCCGGGCATGTAGATGTGGCCGGGCATGATGCCGAGCATCGCCTTGCCGGGCGAGATGGTGCCCGCGCAGTTCGGCCCGGTGAGAACCATGCGGTTCTCTTTCTTGTAGCGGCGCATATAGCGCTTCACCCGGATCATATCCTGCGTCGGAATACCGTCCGTGATGCAAACGCAGTATTTAATGCCGGCGTCCGCCGCTTCCATGATCGCATCCGCCGCGAACGGCGGCGGCACGAACACGATGGAAGCTTCCGCCTTGGTTTCGTCCACCGCGCCCTTGACGGTGTTGAACACCGGGCGGCCGAGGTGGGAGGAGCCGCCCTTGCCGGGCGTCACGCCGCCGACCACGTTGGTGCCGTAGTCGATCATTTCCTGAGCGTGGAAGGTGCCAATGCGCCCCGTGAAGCCCTGGACGAGGATCGGCGTGTTCTCGTTGATGAAGATGGCCATTCTCGATTCCTCCTGACGCGCTTACGCGGCGTTCTTGGCTGCTGAGACGGCCTTCTGGGCCGCGTCGGCGAGCGTTTCGGCGCTGATCATGGTGAGGCCGCTCTGATCGATGATCTTGCGGCCTTCCTCCACGTTGGTGCCTGCAAGGCGCACGACGATCGGAACCTTGATTTCGAGTTCCTTGATCGCATCGACGACGCCTTTGGCCACCCAGTCGCAGCGATTGATGCCCGCGAACACGTTGACGAGGATCGCCTTCACGTTCTTGTCGCGCAGGACGGCCTTGAACGACTTGGTGACGCGCTCGGGAGAGGCGCCGCCGCCGATGTCGAGGAAGTTCGCCGGCTCTCCGCCCGCGAGTTTGATCATGTCGAGGGTCGCCATGGCGAGGCCCGCGCCGTTCACGATGCACCCGATATCGCCGTCGAGGCCGACGTACGAGAGACCGCGGTCGTTCGCATAGGTTTCGCGCGCGTCTTCCTGGCTCTTGTCGCGCAGCTCCGCGATCTGCGGGCGGCGGAACAGGGCGTTCTCGTCGAAGCTCATCTTCGCATCGAGCGCGATCACGCCCTTCTGCTTGGTGATGACGAGCGGGTTGATTTCGAGCATGTTCGCGTCGAGATCACGGAACGCGCGGTAGCAGCCGAGGATCACGCGCTCCATCTTGCCGACGATGTCAGGATCGACGCCTAGGCCGAATGCGACCTCGCGGGCCTGGAAGCCCTGCATGCCCACGGCCGGATCGACGACCACCTTGATGATCGTGTCGGGCTGGCTGTGCGAGATCTCTTCGATGTCCATGCCCCCCGCCGCCGACGAGACGACGACGATGCGCTCGGCCGCGCGATCCATCACGAAGGAGAGATAGATCTCCTTGTCGATGTCGGTCGCTTCCTCGATGTAGAGACGCGAAACGAGTTTTCCGGCCGGGCCGGTCTGGATCGTGACCAGCTTCTTGCCGAGCAGACCTTGGGCGGCCTGCTCGATCTCGTGCTCGTTGGAACAGACTTTGATGCCGCCGGCCTTGCCGCGGGCACCCGAGTGGATCTGTGCTTTGACCACCCACTTCGGCCCACCGATTTCGTGGGCACGGTAGACGGCCTGCTCAGGGCTGTAAGCGAGCCCGCCACGCGGGACGGGCACGCCGAACTTCGAGAGAAGTTCTTTCGCCTGATACTCGTGAATGTCCATCCTCGATCTCCTTGGGGGGAACCGTTTCCGAGATCATGATCGCTTCGGACCCTGCCAGTCCGAAGCGATCACGTTCTAATGCCGTCTTGTTGTTACGCTTTCGCGCGGGCGGCTTCGGCGGCCTTGATCGCGTCTGCGGTCGCGAGCATGTGGCGAGCCATCTTCTCCGATGCGGCGTCGATCATCTTGCCGTCGAGCGAAGCGGCGCCCTTGCCCTGAGCTTCGGCTTCCTTGAGAGCGACGAGGATGCGTTCCGCGCGGTCGATTTCCTTTGCGGTCGGCGAGTAGATCTCGTTGGCGAGCTCGATCTGCGAGGGATGGATGGCCCACTTGCCTTCCATGCCGAGCGCGGCGCCGCGGCGGCAGGCATCCTTGAAGCCTTCCGGATCGTCGATGCCGCCGAACGGGCCGTCGATCGGCCTGAGGCCGAATGCGCGGCAGGCAACCGTCATGCGCGACAGCGGGAAGTGCCACTGGTCGCCCGGATAGTCGGGGTTGAGGCCGCCGATGACGACGGTGCGGGCCTTGTTGAAGGCGGAGTAGTCGGCGACGCCGAAGTGCATCGACTCGAGGCGGCTGTTGGCCGAAGCGATGGCTTCGACGTTCGCCATGCCGAGCGGGGTCTCGATCAGGGCTTCCATGCCGATCTGGTGCGGCAGGCCCTTCGCGACTTCGATCTGGCTCACGAAGCTTTCGATGGCGTAGACGTCGGCAGGAACGCCGACCTTCGGAACCAGGATGGTGTCGAGCTTCGCACCGGCCTGCTCGACGATGTCGACGACGTCGCGATAGCAATAGTGCGTGTCGAGACCGTTGATGCGCACGGAGACGCTCTTGCCTGCGGCCTTCCAATCGAGGTCGTTAAGGGCCTGGATGATGTTCTTGCGCGCCTGCTCCTTCTCGGGCGGAGCAACGGCGTCCTCGCAATCGAGGAACACGTAGTCGGCGGCGCTCTTGTGAGCGCGCTCGATCATCGACGGGTTCGAGCCCGGAACGGCAAGGTACGACCTCTGAAGACGGTTCTTGCGGTTGGGATAGAGAGTGTAGCTCATAGGACGTTTCCTTGTGCTTACGAAGTTTCTTGAAGAGTTCTGGCAGTCCCGCAGTCAGGGGGGCGCGGAACGCACCGGGATCCGGGCATGAGAAGGGCGGCGCTCTTTCGAGCGCCGCCCGAAAAATCAGGCCTTCTTGTCGGCAGGCTTGACGGGGTTGTTCACGAAGTACTCGGCGGCAGCACCCGTGCCCGAGCCGAGCTTGACGGGAACACCGCAATCCTTGAGCGCCATCTCGACGGAGAACAGCACGCCGCCGATCATGTACTCGTCGAGCGCACCGAGGTGGCCGATGCGGAACACCTTGCCGGCAACCTTGTTGAGGCCGACGCCGAGTGACGTGTTGTAACGGTAGTAAGCCGTCTTCACGACATTCGCGCTGTCGATGCCCTCAGGCACGAGGATCGCGGACACCGTGTCGGAGTGCCACTTCGGTTCCTTTGCGCAAAGCTTGAGGCCCCACGCATCGACGGCAGCGCGTACGCCGCTGGCGAGGCGCGTATGGCGGGCGAACACGTTGTCGATCCCCTCGGCGAACAGCAGGTCGAGCGAGGTGCGCAGGCCGCGAATGAGCTGCGTGGCCGGCGTGTAGGGGAAGAAGCCCTGATCGTTGGTCTTGATCATGTCTTCCCAGGAGAAGAAGCAACGGTTCATGCGGCCGTTGAGGCTCTTGTTGGCGTCGAGCGCCTTCTGGGAGACGGCGAGAATGCCGAGGCCCGTCGGAAGCATGAAGCCCTTCTGCGAGCCGGAGACGCAGCAGTCGACGCCCCACTCGCCCATGCGCATGTCGAGCGAGCCGACGCCGGACACGCTGTCGACGAACAGCATCGCCGGATGCTTGGCGGCATCGAGTGCCTTGCGCACGCCCGCGATGTCGGAGGAAACGCCGGTCGCCGTTTCGTTATGCGTGGCGAACACGGCCTTGATCTCGTGCGCCGTGTCCTTTGCGAGGATGTCGGCATACTTTTCGAGCGGCACGCCCGTGCCCCACTCTTCGTCGCAGAGAACGACGTTGAGGCCGAGGCGCTCGGCCATGTCGACCCAGAGCAGCGAGAACTGACCGAAGCGGCTCATCAGAACCTTGTCGCCGACGGCGAGCGTGTTCTCGATCGCCGATTCCCAGGCGCCCGTGCCCGACGACGGGAAAATGAAGACGCGTCCGTCCTTCATCTTGAAGGCCTTCTTCAGGTCTTCGAAGATCGGAAGCGTGAACTTCGGAAATTCGGGGCTGCGCATGTCTTCCATGGGCAGGTTCATAGCCATGCGGACGGCGTCAGGAACGTTGGTCGGGCCTGGGATGAAAAGGTGTGGCGTCACCATTGCGGTCATTAGGCGTCTCCTCCAGTGTCGAGCTTCGCGTTTTTTGGCCCCAACATTAGCGTCTCGACCGCGAAGCGTCAGCCGAAACTACGGTGCTCATCGCAAAAGGGTTCTGACCTCGATTGCGTGAGCCTCGTACTCATGTCCGTCGTGGAAGGCGCTCAACACTTATCAGTGTCGAGAGTGTGCACAAGACCCGTAAGGGCGACGGCGGAAAATCCGTTGGGTAGGCTTATGGGCGGTGAGAGCTCGGCTGGGAATTCCCCAGTTGGGTAGTTTCCGCCTACCCACCCTGCGGCCTTACGTCTGACGACGTTCAACGCTCGTCGCGCTGGTGTTCGTTGGCCATGTAAAGCGCAACCGCCATCGCGCGGTTGTTGACGTCGAGTTTGTCGTAGAGATTCTTGAGATGATACTTAACGGTATTGCGGGAAATACCGATGCGGGCCGCAATTTGAAGGTTTGTCCAGCCGGCCGCAAGTGCTGTCAGCAATTCGCGCTCGCGCACGGTGAGCACATCGAGCGGATCGTGCCGCGCCGCTTCGATATCGACATACGGAAACGACACGCGCCCGTGCGAGACGGTCGAAATGATTTCGAGCAGCACCTCGGGTTCGTCGCTCTTCGACATGAAGCCCCACGCGCCCGCTTTGATGGTGCGCCGCAACACCGACTGACCCGGCTCGCCGGTGTAGACGATGGTGCGCGTTGCGATGCCTCGGCGCTTGAGTTCGCCCAGCACATCGCCTCCGGTCATGTCGGGCAAGGCCCAGCCGATGATGGCGATGTCGGCGGGCTCCGCCTCGACGGCGTCGAGAAACGCGCCGCCGGTCGCAACGGCAACCTTGACCTCGAAGCGGCCGTCGCGAGAAATCACGTCGATAAGCCCCGTGCGGACCACGGGGTTTTTATCGGCGATGGCGATGGTGGCGCGGGTCGAATTCGGCATGATGACCGCATTGTACCTGCGCCGGTCGGCCTCGGACCAGCGTGAAAGGAGCGCATGGCGAATGTGACGCCGCGCGAAAGGGCCGCGATCCCGCGCCGCGCAGCCGATGTGTCAGGCTTTGTCGCGAAACTCGGCAGTGGCGCGCACGAGTTCATGGATAATGCCGGGTTCCGTCATGGCATGTCCTGCGTCGGGGACGATACGCAACTCGGCGGTTGGCCAAGCCTGCTTAAGATCCCACGCGCTGCGGACCGGCGTCACCGCATCGTAGCGTCCATGCACGATCGCGCCGCCGATGCCGGCGATCCGGTGCGCCTGGCTAAGCAGGGCGCCGTCGTTGGCGAAGAACCCTTTGTTGACGAAATAATGACACTCGATACGCGCGAACGCGAGCGCGTAGCCGGGATTGGAAAACGCGCGCACGCGCGCCGCATCCTCGGCCAGCGAAAGCGTCGTGCCTTCCCATACGCTCCACGCCGCAGCCGCCGGCATGTGCACGCGAGGATCGGGATCGATGAGGCGTGTGTAATAGGCGCGGATCATGTCGCCGCGCTCGGCCTCCGGAATATGGCATGCGAACGCGTCCCACGCCTCCGGGAACAGGGCGCGCGCGCCGTCCTTATAGAACCAGTCGAGCTCGCTCTGGCGCAAAAGAAAGATGCCGCGGAGAAGCAGCGCGGAGACGCGCTCCGGATGCGTGATGGCGTAGGCGAGGGCCAGCGTCGAGCCCCAGGATCCGCCGAATAGCTGCCAGCGCTCGACACCGAGATGCGCGCGCAACCGCTCCATGTCTTCTATCAGATGCCACGTGGTGTTGTTCTCGATGGAAGCGTTGGGAAGCGACCGCCCGCACCCGCGCTGGTCGAAGAGAATGATGCGGGTGTGTTTGGGATCATGAAAGCGGCGCATGGTGGGATTCGAGCCGCCGCCGGGGCCGCCGTGCACGACGAGCGCGGGCGCGCCATTCGGGTTTCCGCATTCGGCATAATACAGCGTGTGCCCGTCGCCGGTGTCGAGAAACCCCTCGTTGAAGAGATCGAGAGGAGGATAGAGCGTAAGCCGGTCTCGAACTGACATGGGCGACGATCCACAGAAGGTGAGCGGGCTTGAGACCGAGCGGTGCAGTGATTGCGCCGGAGCTTAGGCGCGCTGGGCCTTCTTGCGCTTCTGATAGCGCATTTCGCGGTCATAGAGGATTTCGCCGCCCGGAACGCGAATGTCGAGCACGAGTTCGAGCACGCTCCGTGACGGTGCGGGCGTCGCAAGCGCGACAGCGATCGCCGCCACCGCGCCCGCGGGCAAACCTATGGCCGCCGCAAGCGCGCTATCGGTGCCCGTGATCCCGGCTTCTCCCGCGATGATCGCAAGCACCGTCACGCCGAAGCCGGTTGAGATGCCGGCCACCGCGCCAAACGCATTGAGCCGCTTCCACCAGATTGAAAGCACAAGCACCGGGAACGCCGCCGCGCCCGTCAGCGCCAACGCCCACAGCATCAGTTTCAGCGGATCGGTTGGAGCGGCGAGTGCGATGAGCCCGCCGAGCGCAGCCGCCGTTCCGAGCGCGAGCCGCGCGACGATGAGCCGTGCGCCGGGCCCGACCGGCGACCACGAGAGGCCATACACGACGTCCTCCGCCAGAATGTTTCCGAGCGCGAGCGCAATGGCCGCCGCTGTCGCGAGCGCTGCGGCCAGCACGCCGCCGGCCGCGAGATAGAGCACGATGGCCGGCATCTCGGCCGCGATGGGGAGCGCGAGAAGCACGTCGTCGCGCGAGACGCTGAAGCTCGAAAGCGTAGGACGGCCCTCGCCGCCGACCGTGAGGATGCCCCGCGCGACGAGATCCTCGAACCACGGCGGAAAGCGAACCTGGCCGGCGACGGTCACGATGTCGGTCAGGTAGTCGCGCATGAATATCGCGACCGACGCGATGGTCAGCATCGAGATACCGAACAGCAGTGTGGCCCAGCCGAGCGACTTGCGCGCTTCGTAGACGCCGGGCGTACCCGCCACGCGCGGAAGCAGCCACGGCGCGCTCGCCACGCCCGCGAGCACCGAAAGCGTGGTGATCACGAACGCGAGCGGGCCGATGTTGCCGAACGCATCCGAATAGCGTTTGGCGATGAGCCCCAATCCTTCGCCCGGCATGTCGAAGGCAAGCGCGGGTGGAAGAATGATCGGCAGCCCCTGGGCGGCTTCTGCGCGTCCGATTGTGCGCAGGATCGGGCCCGCAGAAAGCTGCGGCAAAGGCAGGTTCGTCACGATCACGGCGACGACGCCGACCGGCACGAGAAGCGCGAGCAGGGCTGCGAGGCTCTGCGCGCTGGACGACCATGCGAGAGACCGCATGCCTCCCGCCGCAATGGTAAGGACGACCACGAAGGTGAGGCCCAGCACCACGAGCGACGATGGCGCGTAAGGGTAGAACCATGCGATGGCGTGCGCCCCGATACGCAGCTCCGCGGCCAGCATCAGCAGCATCGGCACCGAGAGAACGCCGCCCGCGACGAGGCGCAACGTGCGGCTCTCGAAACGCCGGCCGAGATAGCTCGGGATCGTGTAGGCGCCGAACTTTCGGAAGAACGGCGCAAGCAGCACCGCCATCACGACGAACCCAGCAAGCCCTCCGATGACGAGGCACAGCGCGTCGAAGCCGATCAAAAAGAAAATGCCCGTAAGCACCACGAGCCCTGTCGCGCCGAGGGCCGTCTGCGCGAGCACAAGCCCCGTATAGAACGCGGGAACGCGCCGGCCGGCGGCGAAATAGTCGATGGGCTCGTTGTTGAACGCAGCGATGCCGATGAAGACGAAGAACACGATTGGCCCAAGCAGCATCGCGGCCTTGAGCGCGCCGTCTTCCACGCCGAGCCCTTCCAGGATCAGCGCCATGAGGCCGAGCGCCACGAAAGCGCTTATGAAAATTCCGAAGTACGTCCCGAGGCGGGGATTGACGTAACGTGTCCGGTGGGTGAACGACATTCCTCAGCGCTCCCGCCGGAGCGGGCTGCCGGGCGAACGCATCATCGCATCACGCATCCTCGTGGGCTCCGTGCCAGTGGTCGATGGCATCCTGCCGGTTGACGAAGCTTGCCACCGTCACGACTGCGATCAGGATCATGCCGTGCAGCGAGAGGAAGTAGCCCAGCGGGAATCCCATGAAGCGGCTGCGGTTGAGGTCGGCGGCATAGAGCGGCAGCACGATCATGACGATGAGAAACGGCACGAGGCTCGCAAGCATCTGCCATTTCGTATGCCGCCAGTAGGGCTTCCGCTCGCGCCGCTCGATCATGACGACCTCCGAACTTCTGTCTCAAATTCTGTCATGAGGCGTCGTGCGCCTCCCAGGGACGATATCCCGGTTCCGGGCAAGGCTCGTGACCGAACCATGAGGTGCGGCGCAGTTATGGTTCCAATGAGGCGAGCCGCATCCCCGTGCCCTGATCCCCCGGAGCCCGGCCCCGGCGCAATTGCTTGCCAACGTTGGCTCACCTAGCATCGCCGCGCCGGCTCGGATGAGTCGGGCTTACGGAATGACCAGGGGAATCCTACCATGTCGATACTGACCGAGTTCAGAGAATTTGCAATGCGTGGCAATGTGATAGATCTCGCCGTTGGCGTGATCATCGGTGCCGCATTCTCACCCATCGTCGCGACGCTGGTCGATAACATCATCATGCCGCCGATCGGCTATGTGCTCGCGGGCGTGGATTTCAGCGCGCTCGCAATCACGTTGCCGACCCCAACCGGCGACGGCGTGGAAATCAAGTATGGCCTCTTCCTGAACGCGGTCTTCACGTTCCTGATCACGGCAGCGGCTATTTTCCTTCTGATCCGCGTCATCAACAAGCTGCACAAGCCGAAGGCCGTCGAGGCTGCGCCGCCCCCGCCGTCCGAAGTCTATCTGCGCGAGATCCGCGACGCGCTGGTCAAGAAATAGCGCCGGCGACGGAATGGCGCCGCGGCGCGGCGGAACCCGAAACCGCGCTGCGGAACGCCATATAGCTCTGATCGATGCGCGCGCTGCGCGTATCGTATCCAGCTACGTGTGCGACGGTGGCTTCCGCAACCCGATCGAGCGCGCCAGCAATGTCAGCAGGCCACGCCGCGAACGTGACGCCGAACGCCGTTTCGAGCGTCTGCCGAGCGAGACGTTCGTGAGCGCGGTCTTCCGCAACCGAAGCGTGGAACTCTTGCTCCGCCGCGGCTGCGAGAATGGCCTGGTCTTCGGGGGCAATGCGGTCCCAGACATCGAGGCGCACGTGAAGACCGAGAGCCGTCCCGCGACCTGTGAGACCGTGGCCCGTCGCATGTTTGGCGACGCGCGCCACGCCGAGCCCGAGGCTGGTCAGCAGACCGCCGGTCTCTGCGGCGTGGACCGTACCGTCTCCGAGCGCGCGGATCGCGGCGTCCGGGCCGAGCGGCTGAACCTCCGCACCCAGGGCCCGCGCGGCGTCAGCACCGAGGCCGGCGACGGCGAGAGGCGCGCCGGCAATGTCGGAAAGGCGCGTGATGGGAGCCCGCGACCACAGCGGAGGCGCATCTCCCAGATGCCCCGCGAGCAGCGGCTTCCAGCCATAGTCCGCCGCAAGGTCGTCCCAGAGCATCTGTCCCCCGCCCACTGTCAGCCAATGAGCGAAATCGCTGGCCGCGAGGCCGGCTGACCCTGGGAGGCCCGCAAAATACGAGAACGCGGGGTGATGATGGGCGATGTCGTGGGGGCTTGCGTGAAGGAGATCCGCGTCGCCGGCCGAGGCGGCGATTTGGAGATGATAACGCCCGCCTGTCATCGCCTGGAACCGCTGCGCGAGACGTCGCGCGCTTTCGGCAGGGCCTTGCGGACGGTCTTTCCAGGGCATCGCGAGCCGGAGCACGATGGCCCCCTCGGGCACGGGACCCGGGCTCGAAATCCACGCAGCCGCCTCTGCGCCGGCTGTTGAGGCAGCTGCTGCAACCGCAACGCCGCCCGTCGAGATCAGAAACTTGCGCCGGTCCATGTGTCTGAGCCCCCTCGCCCCTCGTCTTTGGGGCATCAAAGCCCAAACCGTGGCCGAAAACAACGGTGCCGCCCAGCCTCAGAGCAATGTTTAAGATCTCTTCAAGCAAAATATGACGGATTAACCACGTCTTATTTATTGAGCTCTACTGTTGCAGCCAAGTAGAGGTTTCAGCGTTAATCCACCATGCGTACTGACGGCCTTGGTACGAGTAAAACGAACACGCTCATGCAGGAGTATGCGACGCTGATCGGCGATGCGGTGCTCCGGCAGCGTACGCGCGTCGCCGAACGCAAGGCACGCGTCGAGGCCGAGCTTGCCACGCGCGTCAAATCCGAGTTCGTCTCGAACATGAGCCATGAGCTGCGCACGCCGCTCAATACGGTGCTCGGCTTCTCCAAGTTGTTGAAAGAGCATGGCGAGCGCAGGCTGTCGGACGAGGATATCGTCCAGTACGCCGGCCTCATCCAGGATTCCGCGCGTCATCTGCTGGCGGTCATCAACGGCATTCTCGATATTTCGAAGATCCAGAGCGGCACCTATGCGCTCGATGCGTTCGAGATCGATGTCGCGGCCGTGCTCCGCGATTGCGTTGCCGAGGCCGAGGCTGCTGCCGAAGCAGCGGGCGTCACGATCTCGCTGAAGCTGGCCTTTTCGCTCCCCCTCGTGCGCGGCGACGATACGAAGCTCGCGCAGGTCTTTTCCAACCTGATCTCCAATGCCGTGAAGTTCACGCCCCGCGGTGGGGCCGTCACCATCGAAGCGCTCGAACGTGGCGACTCGGGCGTCATGATCGTCATCCGTGACACGGGCGTCGGCATGACGGAGGACGAGATCCGTGTCTCCGTCGAGCCTTTCGGCCAGGTGGATGGCGCGCGCACGCGCTGGCGCGAAGGCACCGGCTTGGGTCTTCCCATCGCCAAATCGCTCGTCGAGCTTCACGGCGGCGAATTCCACATCACCAGCGTCAAGCAGAAGGGGACCGACGTGACGATCCTCCTCCCGCCGGCGCACCAGATGTCTCCGGTGGAAGCTCGCGACGCCGTTTTCGGGCAGGGCGCGGCAATCCACCCGGCAAATTACTAGGCCAGAGTCATGCAGTCGGCAGTCGTCCCTAAAGAGCCTCAGTACCACGTGCTGCCACGATCCATTGGCCGCATCGCGTCCGTAACGGGCTCGAAGGCCATCCTTTTGCTCGATGTCACGCACGAGAACGATCCGAAAAACCAGGCCGATCGCCCGGAGATGGGCACGCTGCTGGCCATCGACACCGGCCGCACCACGGTCCTCGCCACCGTCTCGGCGCTGAGCGTGCCCGTACCCGCGCACGGCACCGAGCAGGAAATCCGCATCGCCGAGCTTGGCCTCGTCGGCGAGTTGACCAAGGGCCCGGACGGGCGTCCGCTGACCTTTCATCGCGGAACGACGACCTATCCGACGCTGGGCGACCGCGTGCGCTTTGCGACGCAGTTCGAGCTCAAGCTCACATATGCCGGCAACAACGAGAATTGTGTGCGTGTCGGCACGATCCGCCAGGATAGCTCGATCCCGGCAATGATCCGCGTCGACGATCTGCTCGGAAAGCACTTCGCGATCCTGGGCACGACGGGCACCGGAAAATCCTGCTCCACGGCACTGATTTTGCGCGCCATCCTGGAGAAAAATCCGAACGCACATATCGTGCTGCTCGATCCTCACAACGAATATGCGACGGCCTTCGGTGATCGCGCAGAGGTGATCTCGCCGCGCACGCTCCAGCTTCCGCTATGGCTGTTGAACTTCGAGGAAGCCGTCGAGGTGCTCGTCGGCGATAGCGACCGCAAGGTGGAGATCGAGATTCTCCAGGATCTGATTCCCCTTGCCAAAGCCCGCTATAACGCAGGCCGCAACAACGATCAGCAGAAAATCCGCAAGACGGGCCTCGACGGCAGCAAGTTCACGGTCGACACCCCGTTCCCTATCGTATCTCCGATCTCACGAACCTCATCGACGAGCGCATGGGAAAGCTCGAAAACCGTCGCGATCTCGCGCCCTATCGCCAGCTCAAGACGCGCATCGAGACGTTTTCGCAGGACGGCCGCTACGCGTTCATGTTCGGCTCCGTCACCGTGTACGACGGCATGGCGCAGATCCTGTCGCGCGTATTCCGCGTGCCGGTGAACGGCAAACCCATCACCATCCTCGAACTCACGGGCCTGCCGCCCGAAGTCGTCAATGTCGTCGTGTCCGTGCTTTGCCGCATGGCTTTCGATTTCGCACTCTGGGGCGACGGAAAGATCCCCGTGACCGTCGTCTGCGAAGAGGCGCATCGCTACGTGCCGCTCAATCCGGAAATGGGCTTCGAGCCATGCAAGCGGGCGTTGGCGAAGATTGCAAAGGAAGGCCGCAAGTACGGATGCTCGCTGTGCATCGTGACGCAGCGCCCGGCCGAAATCGACCCGACCATCCTGTCCCAGTGCAACACCGTTTTCGCGCTCCGCATGTCGAACGATCGCGACCAGGAGATCGTGACATCGGCCGTGTCCGATACCGGCACGGGCCTTATCGAGTTTCTGCCCGCCCTCGGCGCGCGTGAAGCCATTGCGTTCGGCGACGGCGTGCCGATCCCTGTCCGCATCCGCTTCGACGAACTGCCGCCGCATGCTCTGCCCCGCTCCACCACGGCGCGCTTCTCGGAGAAGTGGCAGGAGTCGCTCGGCGACGAAGCCTTCCTCGATGCCGTCGTCGAGCGCTGGCGCGCCGCCGGTGTGTGCGGCCAGCTCGATCCCGCGTTCCAAGCTCAACTCTTTGCCGAAGCCGTCAATTTCGCCCCGTCGTCAGGGCTGGTCCGCCGTCAGGACGGTGCCCTCGAACGGCCGGGTCCAGAAGGGTCGGCCCCGCAACGCCCGGCCTCTGACGATGCTTATAGTGCCGAGAGCTATGGCGAGCCGCCGATGGCGGAGCCGGATCACCGTCGTGCGCGGTCGCCCGAACGGAGCACGCCCGCCGAGGCGTCCCCTCCTCAACGCGAGCCTCTTGTGCGCCGGCCGCTGCCGCAAGGCGATATTCCGCGCCGTGCCTACGGAACCGAGCCGCATCCGCCGATGCAGCCGCCGCCGCTCCATCCGTCTCCGCTTCAGCCGCGCCGAGACGCACCGCCGGCATCGGGCGCAGCCGGCACGCCCCCGCCGCTGCCACCGTCGGATCCGGCGCCGGCCAATCCGCGCCACGCCCTGCGTGAACGCCTGTTGAGGCCTCTCAACCGCTGACGTTCGGCGCCTCGCCGCTATCGTTGTCGTTGAGCACGCCAAGGATCGGCGTCAGCCCCTCCGTATCGACAAGGCGATAGACCTCGATGTCGCGCCGCGCGGATTCGCTCCACCCCGCGATTTCGAGTGCGCGCTCCGCCTTCGAGAAAAGCCCGTGATTGCGCAACGGATCGGCCGTCTCGAACGCCGCATCTTTTTCGCTCAGCACGAGATCCGCGTTCTTCGCGCGGCGCTTCGCGATCCAGCTCTTCCGGATCTCGGAGAGATCCGTATCGCTGCCTTCGGTCTCTTCGTCGCGCAGTTTTTTGAGATCGCCTTTGATGAGCTGCCTGTCCCAGGATTTGGGCCAGCCCGGCGACGGCCACTCGATGAGATCGAGATCGTCGAGCACGCCCGCGAGCTGGTTCATCGCCAGCGCCTTGGCGGATTCGACATGGTCTTTCGGATCGGCCCCGTAGAGGTTTGGAATGACCAGATACGATGCCGTCCGGTGATAGATGAAGTGACGGCGCACCCATTCGATATCTTCGCTTGGCGCGCGCGCGATGGCCGTGTCGACGGCGGACCGGATCTGCCGCCGCAAGTCGCGCGGCATCTCGGGGCGCGCGAGCGGCGGATTGAGGATCGCAAGCACGAGAATGCCGAGATCGATACCGATGGAGGCGAGCAGCGCGATCAGGTCGCGCCCGGTGATCGGTTGACCCGTGTCGGTCGTGCTCTCGCCGGGGTTGCCCCACGTGAACACGAAGCGGACGAGGCTTCCCGTATACGTGCCGATGTTCGTCCAGAGGTTCTTGACGGCATTGGCGACGCCGGCTGGGCCTTCGCTGAACGCCGCATCGCGCAGCATGACCTCGGCGGGTTGATCGGCCTGGCCCGCCGCCTGCGTGAGCCGCTGGGCGAGTGTCGGATCGTAACAGGAGAAGCCGGGCTGCCCGGGCGAGACCGACACCGTCTCCGCCAATGCCCGCATCTCTGCGGCTGTCGCCTTGCCGAGTTCGTTCGAGCGGGCTGCGATGTTGCGCGCCGAGCCGCGGATTTCGGAGGCGCGCGCCTCGAACGCGCGCTGCCGCTCCTCGACAGTGCCGCCTTCGAGCAGCGAAGCGCTGGCACGAAGCTGCTCGACTTCCGCCTGCACGGGTTCGAGCCATGAGCGGGTCATGCCGTCGCGCAATGTCGCCACGCCGTCGCGCACGCTGCGCCGCGCGTTGTAGAGCGGCCCCCGGCCTGCGCCCGAAGGGGTGCCGCAGCTTCCCCCGCTCGTTTCCTCCCGCGCCATTTGGCTCTCGGACCAGGAAACGACGCTGTCGAGCTGGGACCGCACGGCATCGAGCCGCGCAGCGATCACCGCGCTGGCGTCGCGCGCGTCCTCCTGCAGGCCGGCAAGGCCCGTGCGGGTGGCTTCTTCGCCCGAGATCAGCGCCCACCAGAAGCCGTAGCCGAAGCCGATCGACCAGATCGCGAGGAAGACGTAGAGAATGAAGGTGATGACGCGATTTCGGAATTCGCGCCAGCCGCCGAAGGTCTCGCGCAGCATCAGCCACATGAGGAACGTGAGCGTCACCACGACGGCGATCACGAGCGCGTCGGTGGAGATGGTGAGCGGCGCGGTTGTGGGCTGCGTGGGCGTTGCCGAGACGCCGATGATGAAGTCGCGCATCCCGTGCCAGGTCGCATAGCCGGAAATGGCGAGCAGCGCGAGCGACGCGATACCGATCAGCGTGTTGCGCCCGAGAATGTATTCGATCCCGCGCCTGAAGCTCCCGGACGCTCTCGATACGGCTTCGGCCATGACGCATGCCCCCTCAATCTACGCACTACACATGTCGAGCGGGGCGGACTTTAAGCGAAAACGGCGGAGCTGTCCCGGCGTTTTGGGCGCGGCTGTACAAGGAGCGATCGGCCGGTGCAGGCTTGCCACGAATGCCGCGTCGCCGTGATAACGTCAGGTCCCAAACCAACTGGAAGCGTTCAGCGTTTCTGCTCGCTCGGCCGGATTTCGATCACGCGCGACGGCTCCGCATTCGATGTGTCCGGCGTATCGGCCGCGTTCGCCGGTTCGGCGTCTGCGCTGGGTGGAGCGGCAGGCATTGACGGCGCGTGAAGGCGTTCGAGCTGCCGATAGCGTTGAAGCGTCCACGGAATGAAACCGAGATAGACGATCGAGGCGATGGCGAGCGTCGCGTAAGGGTAGGTCACGAGGCAGGCCAGCGCCAGCATGACGAGAATGAAGATCGGCAGCACCCATTCACGCCCGATCCGCTCGCCGAGCAGCTTGCCCGAATAGGTCGGAATGTTCGACACCATCATGACACCGATCACCATCGTGTAGGCGAGCACGAGGTTCAGCAGGAGCGGCGACTCTCTGAGATCAAGCCCGAGCTGAGCGAGGTAGATCGGAAGCAGCACCACGATAGCCGCGGCCGGAGTGGGCATGCCGGAGAAAAAGTCGCCCTGCCATTTGGGCTTGTCGTCTTCGAGCGAGGCATTGAAGCGTGCGAGACGCAGCGCGGAGGCGAGCGCGAACAGCATCACCGCGATCCACCCCAGGCTGCGATGCCCGCCAAGCCCCCACGTAAAAATCATGATGGCGGGTGCGACGCCGAAATTGACGAAGTCCGCGAGGCTGTCGAGCTCGGCGCCGAAACGAGACGAGGCTTTCAGCAGGCGTGCAACGCGTCCGTCGAGGCCGTCGAGGAGAGCTGCGAACACGATGGCCGCAAGCGCGAAGTCGTAGCGGCCCTCGATCGACATGCGAATGGAGGTGAGGCCCGCACAAAGCCCGACGAGCGTGAACAGGTTGGGCACCATCATGCGCACGGGGATGCGGGCATGATCGAACATGCGCCGCCTGCGCCTGCGCCGCGTCTCTTTTTCGAGCTGCGGAACGATGGGGTCCATGCCACGCCTCCTGTTCAGGGCTGCACTTTTCTTAGCCCGGCGCCGTCGCGCAAATCGCCCCTATTAGTGACGGCGCGCTTCCCGCTCGGGCTCCACAGACCGGAGATCGGCCAGCACGGTCTCTCCGCCGATGGCACGCTGGCCGACGGCAACCGCCGGGAAAGCGCCGGGCGGCAGGTACGTGTCGACCCGCGATCCGAACCGGATAAGACCGAACCGCTCGCCGACACCGATGCTGTCGCCTTCGGCAACGAACGTCACGATGCGCCGCGCCACCAGGCCCGCGATCTGGACGACCGCGACGGATAGACCCGAGGCCGTCTCGATGACGATGGTGCGCCGCTCGTTTTCCTCGGACGCCTTGTCCAGTTCGGCATTGAGGAACGCGCCCGGCACGTAGATCGAGCGTGCGATGCGGCCCGCGAGCGGGGCGCGCTGGATGTGAACGTCGAAAACAGAGAGGAAGATGGAGACGCGCACCCGCTCTTCCTCGCCAAGCCCGAGTTCGATGGGCGGACGCACCTTTTCGATCAGCGAAACCCTGCCGTCGGCGGGCGCCACGATCAAACCGTCGCGAAGCGGCGTCACGCGGTCGGGATCGCGGAAGAAGTAGATGATCCAAGCCGTGATCAGCGCGCCGATCCAGCCGAGGGGTGGCCAGACGAAGAAGAACACGAGCGTGGCGATGAGCCCGATGGCGACGAACTTGTGCCCGTCGCGATGGACGGGCGCGAGCGTGTCGGTGATCGTATCGAGCAAAGAATGGCGATCGGACACAGTGTCCTCCTCAAAGACCCTAGACCATGATCACTTCAGGCCCCATCAGGCGTCCAGCGTCCCAGTCCTCGGATGAACCTGTAGCACGATGCCAAGCACACCGCGCCAATCCTGCTGAAATTTATCGGCAAGTCCTCGCCGTAGAGCCGTGGCACAATGAAGCGTGAATCCACTGACGCCGCCCGAAACGCTCCTAGAACGGAATGGCGACGAAGCGCGTATCTCCCTTGGAATCCTCCACCAGCAGAAGCACGCTCTTTCCACCGGCCTTCTTCACGCGCTCGACGGCGGCTTCCACATGGGCAGGCTCCACCACCGGCTGCTGCTGCGCTTCCGTGATAACGTCGCCAACGCGGATGTTTTTGGTCGCCGCCTGGCTCTCGGGATCGATCTCGGTGATGATCGCGCCGCTGATCTTGGGATCGAAACCGAAACGCGTACGCATGTCGTCGGAGAGCGGCAGCAGCGTAAGGCCGAGCACCGAGGTGGTCGGCGGAGGCGGTGCCTCGGGCATGGTTTCCGTCGCCGCCGGTGCAGACGCGCTTTGCCCTTCGTCGAGCAGTCCCACCGCGACTTTCAGCGTCTGCCGCTGGCCTTGGCGCAGGACTTCCACATCGACGGACTTTCCGATCTGCGTCTGAGCGACGATCCGCGGCAGTCCGCGCATGGTGGTGATGTCCTGTCCGTCGAAGCGCACGATCACGTCGCCGGGCTCGATACCGCCTTGGGCGGCCGGGCTCTCCGGCGTGACGCCGGCAACCAGCGCGCCCGTGTTTTCGGGAAGGCCGAGGCTCTCGCCGATGTCTTCGCTGATCGACTGGATCTTGACGCCGAGCCAGCCGCGGCGCACCTCGCCGTATTCCTTGAGCTGGTTGATCACGGTGGTGACGGTGTCGGAGGGGACTGCGAACCCGATGCCGATGGAGCCGCCCGTCGGCGAGAAGATCGCCGTGTTCACGCCAACGACTTCGCCCTCCATGTTGAACAGCGGCCCGCCCGAATTGCCCTTGTTAATCGAGGCGTCCGTCTGCAGGAAATCGTCGTAGGGGCCCGCGTTGATGTCGCGCTGCTTGGCCGAAATGACGCCGACCGTCACCGAGCCGCCGAGGCCGAACGGATTGCCGATGGCCATCACCCAGTCTCCGACGCGCAAATTGGCGGACGATCCGAAGCCCACCGCCACGAGCGGCTTCTTCGGCGTCACTTTGAGGAGCGCGAGATCGGTCTTGGTGTCGCGGCCGAGCACCTTGTCGACCTTGAGCTTCGAGCCGTCATGGAAATTGACGACGATCTCGTCCGCTCCCTCGATGACGTGGTTGTTGGTGACGACGAGCCCCTCGACGCCGTCGATCACGAAGCCCGACCCGAGCGACGAGACTTTCCGTTCCGAAGGTGACGGCCGCCCGCCACGCTTGTTGAAGAAGTCCTCGAAGAAATCCTCGAACGGCGATCCCTTTGGCACCTGCGGCAGCGGCACGCCTTCCGGGCCTTTCGCGACCTGGCTCGTCGAGATGTTGACGACGGCGTCGATCAGCTTCTCGGCAACGGGCGCGACCGACTGGGGCCCCCGCTGGGCTGCTGCCGGTCCTGCGTAAGCGATCAGTGCCGCGAGAAGCAGCCCGGTGGCGATCAGGAGGCGGGCAAATGCAGCGTGAGGGAGCTGTCGAAAAGCGGCCACGGCGGACGCCCCGGGGGTCGTGGTCATCGAAGAAAGCTCCTTACCTTGCGGGCGGCCGACCGGCCGGGATGAGATCCGCACGCCGGACCTGTCAGTCTTCCAAGGTGTGAGATCGCAGGAAGGCTGTCAACGCGGGCGGCAGGCGGCGCGTTCCGTCTCCGGACGACGCGCTACCCCCTAACGAGCCACACGACGATAGCGCCCAAAGTAACGGCCACCCAGCCGGCCCGCCGGAGCTGTGTGTCCGGCGTGGCGGCTGCGGTGGCCATAAGCGTACGTCCCAAGCCGGGAGCGAGGGCCCAAAGCAGGCCCTCGATCACGAGCACCAATCCCAACGCAACGGCGAGATCGCTCATGGCGTCGGAACGGCAGCTCCCGTCGTTGCGGGCGTGGTCTGCCTCTGAGCCGGAGCGTTCGCCGCCGGCCGCGGCGCACCCATCGGATCGGCGAAGTAGCGGAAGAAGTCGCTATCCGGCGAGATGACGAGGCGCGTGTCGCCGGACTTGAGACCCTGCTCGTACGCCTGCATCGAGCGATAGAAGGCGAAGAAGTCTTCGTCGCGTCCGAACGCTTCGGCGAAGATGCGGTTACGCTCGGCCTCGCCTTCACCGCGCAGCTCTTCGCCCTTGCGCGTCGCCTCGGCCATCAGGATCGTCACCTCGCGGTCGGCATTGGAGCGGATGCGGTTCGCTTCGCCCACGCCCTCGGCGCGGAACTCGGCAGCCTCGCGCTGACGCTCGGCCCGCATGCGGTCGAAGATGCTCTTCTGGTTCTGCTCGGGCAGATCCGCGCGCTTGATGCGCACGTCCACGACCTCTAGACCGAAGTCGGCGCCCTCCTGGTTCACGTTGGCTGCGATCCGCTTCATAAGCTCGTCACGGCGGTCACGCACGACGTCCTGGAACGTCGTCGAGCCGAGCGCGCGGCGCAGGGCCGATTCTACGATCGGTCCGAGACGCGAGCGTACGGCACCCTCGAAACGGAGCGTCTGGTAGAACTTGAGCGGATCGACGATCCGGTAGCGCGCAAACGCGTCCACGATGAGACGCTTCTGGTCGGACGCGGTGACTTCTTGCGTCGCCGTGTCGAGGTCGAGGATGCGCTTGTCGAAGATTTCGACCGTTTCGACGACGGGCAGCTTCCAATGCAGGCCAGGCTGCTGCACGACGCGCTTCGGCTTACCGAATTCGAGCACGAGAGCCTGCTGGTTCTGATGCACGATATAGGCCGACGCATAGACACCGGCCGCGGCGATGCCCAGCACGACGAGAAGAAAGATCAGGAAAGTCCGCATGGCTCAGTTACCCCCTTCGGCCTGGGCCGGCTGGCGGCGCTGAAGCTGATCGAGCGGCAGGTAAGGCACGACGCCCTGTCCGCTTGAGCTGTCGATGATGACTTTGTCGGTACCGCCGAAAACGCGTTCCATGGTTTCGAGGAAGATGCGCTTGCGGGTAACCTCCGGGGCCTTCGTGTACTGGTCGTAGACGGAGATGAAGCGCGCCGTCTGACCTTGCGCTTCCGCGACCGTCTGTTGCTTGAAGCCTTCCGCGCCTTGGAGAATGCGCTCGGCCTCGCCTCGGGCCTCCGGCACGACCTTGTTGGCGTAGGCGAACGCTTCGTTCTGGAGGCGCTCCTGGTCTGCGCGTGCGGCCTGCACGTCGCGGAATGCGTCGATGACCTCGCCGGGAGGGTCGACCTTCTGCAGCGTGACCTGGTCGATCTGGATTCCGGCCTTATAGCTGTCGAGCGTCTGCTGGATCAGCGCCAGCACGTCCGCTTCCGTCTTCTGACGGGCTTCGGTCAGGATCGGTTGAATTCTCGACTTGCCGACGATCTCGCGCATCGCGCTCTCGGCGACTTCCTTCACCGTATTGTCGGGGTTCTGGATATTGAACAGATACTCGGCAGCATCGCGGATGCGCCAATAGACGACGAAGTCGATGTCGACCGTATTCTCGTCGCCCGTGAGCATCAGGCTCTCTTCGGGGACATCCTGGATCACGACGCCGCCGAAGCCGCGGTCGGTACCCGAGCGCATTCCGACCTCGATGATATTCTGCCGGGTCACCTTCGGCTTGATGATCTCTTCGATGGGGTAGGGCAGGCGGAAGTGAAGTCCCGGAGGCCTCTGATCCACGTATTCGCCGAAGCGCATCACGACACCGAGTTCGTCAGGATCTACCCGGAAGGTAAAAGCGTACCAACCGATGACGGCCACAGCCACGGCGGCCGCAAGGAACGCGAGCGGCCCTGGGACACCGCCGCCATGCATGACCTGCTTCATGCGATCCTGGCTGCGTTTCAGCATTTCTTCGAGATCGGGAGGCTGAGAGCCGGGACCCTGGCCCCACGGACCGCCGCCTCCGCCGCCCCCGCTGCCGCCTTTCCAGCCGCCGCCGTTACCGCCGCCGCTGCTACCTCCGCCGCTCTGGTTGCTCCAAGGCATATGATCGGGCCCTTTTTACGATTGATGGGTGAATCCGGGGACAAGGCGCGCAAAAACGGGGGCCTGCTTCGCGTTGGTCCCGTGGGAAAATCGTGCCTCGCTTATAGGGGAGGAGCCCTGACGACGCAAACCGCTGGCTGGAAATTGGTTTGTGTCCTGCCATGCGTCAAGGAGGAGCCCCTCGTTTTGGGGCGCGGGCGCAAAAATTATCGCCGTTCGATCACGCGAAGCGTCGCCGTGACGGTGTCTTTCTCGCTGTGTGGCAGGGCCTCGCGAGAGACGTCTTGCCAGTCTGCAAGGTCGATTTCTGGGAAGTAGACGTCCCCCTCGGGCGTGGCGTGGATCTCTGTCCAGTAGATGCGGTCTGCGCGCGGAAGAGCGGCCCGGAACACGTCCGCTCCGCCGATGACCATGATCTCGTCCGCTCCGCGCGCGGCCCCCAGCGTGCGCGCAAGAGTGAGTGCGTCGGCCATGCTGTTGACGATGCTGATCCCTTCGGCTTCGAAATAGGGATCGCCCGTCAGCACGATGTTGTCGCGCCCGTCGAGCGGGCCTTTGAGCGACTGGAACGTCTTCCGGCCCATGATGAGGGGCTTGCCCATCGTAAGCCGCCGGAACGTCTTGAGGTCGGACGACATTTTCCAGGGCATCGTGCCCTTGGCGCCGATCACGCCGTTCTCGGCCACGGCGACAAAGAGAGAGATTTTCATATTCAAACCGCCACAGGTGCCGCGATGTGCGGATGGGGATCGTAGCCTTCGAGCGCGAAATCCTCGTAGCGGAAGGCGAAGATCGATTGGACGTCGGGGTTGATAGCCATCCGCGGCAGCGGCCGCGGCGTGCGCGCGAGCTGCAGATCGGCCTGCTCGAAATGGTTCACATAGAGGTGCGCGTCGCCGAACGTATGCACGAAGTCGCCGGGCTTGAGGCCGGTCACCTGCGCCACCATCATCGTGAGTAGCGCGTAGCTCGCGATGTTGAACGGCGCGCCGAGGAATACGTCCGCCGAGCGTTGATAAAGCTGGCACGAAAGCCGTCCATCGGCCACGTAGAACTGAAACAGACAGTGGCACGGCGCGAGCGCCATCTCCGGGATGTCGGCCGGGTTCCAGGCAGACACGATGATGCGCCGGCTGTCGGGATCGGTCTTGATCGTATGCACGGCCTCGCTGATCTGGTCGATGGTGCGCCCATCGGGTGCCATCCAGCTCCGCCACTGCTTGCCGTAGACGGGGCCGAGGCTGCCGTCCTCGCGCGCCCACTCGTCCCAGATTCGCACCCCGTGGGCCTTGAGGTATCCGATGTTGGTATCGCCCGCGAGAAACCAGATCAACTCGTGGATGATCGACTTCACGTGCAATTTCTTGGTCGTGAGCAGCGGGAATCCTTCGGCCAGGTCGAAGCGCATCTGATGGCCGAAGACAGCACGTGTGCCCGTGCCTGTGCGGTCGGATTTGGCGGCGCCTTCCGTGCGCACGCGCCGAAGAAGATCGAGATACTGCTGCATAACGTGGATCCTACCCCGATTCCGCGCTCTCGCGCCTCGATGACGCGGTTCGCCCTTAGGCGAACGTCGAGATCACGGTGAGCGCAAACGCATTGATGACAGCGTGCGCAATGACGACCGCGCGCATGGATCCCGTCCGCTTCATGATCCAAGATAGCCCAAGGCCAGCAAGGAACACACTGACCAGCCCCGGCCAGGAATAGCCGGCGTGGAGTGCCGTCCAGAGCGCTGCCGAGATCGCGGCAGCGGGCCAGAAGCCGAGCCGCGTTTTCGCGAGCGCCGAGAGCAGGAAGCCGCGGAAGGTCACCTCTTCCCAGAGCGGCGCCAGCACGACGGCGGCTATCACGACGCCCCACCAGTACGGAGAGCGCAGCCCTTCGAGCAGCCACCGCCCGTCCGTAAAGAGGTCGATGTCTGCCAGCCTGTACAGCAGCACCTCGATCGGGCCGATGGCGACGATGAGAAGAAGGCCGAGCCCGACCGCCGTCAGCACGCTCGTCTCCCGCTCAGGCGAGAGCTGAAGCACTTGGGCACGCTGGCCTTTTCGGCCCGCCGCCCACCAAATAATGAGGAGGGAAAGGATCTGCCCCGCGATCATCTGGCCGAGCAGCATCGGGGACGCGAGAGAACCGGCGTTTTCGAGGGACGCCATGTCCGCCTCGAAGAGCCCGGCGATGAAGGCAATGCCGATAAGCGCCGGCGCAAGACTGGCCACGATCGCGATGGCGACGGCAGCGCCCGGTCCCCAGGGGCCCTGGGCGCGGTAGGGCGAGCGCGTACTGTCCGGGCTTGCGATCTCGGTCATCGTGATGAAGGTCCTCGAAACTGGCGCTGAGAAGGCCGGGAGGGGGACAGGGGCGGTGCCAAGAGCTTAGCTCATAAGCCTGCGCGTTGGTCGCAGGATGGGCTTTGACCAAACTCTTTCAATTCTTAACCTCCCCGCCTATATTCCAGGGTGCCGGATTCGTCCGGCTATGGCGATAAATGGACGTCGTAATAAGCCGTTCGGACCCGGGGGCAGTACCCGGCGCCTCCACCATCAGCCCATTCGGCGTTTGGGGCAATCGGCCCTGAAAGTCCAGTGGGTTGCTGATGGGGGCGAACTAGGATCGACGAGGGTGTAAAGGGCGCGCTTTTGCTCGGCATGATACCGCCGTCATCGGGTCATTCAGAATAGTTGCCAATGACAACTATGCTGAGGCTGCTCTCGCTGCGTAATGCGGCGCGAAATGCCTAAACGGAACTCCTTACCCCTAGCCGGGTAAGGCGCGGTTCGGGAGGCACCGGGCAACAGAAGCCTCCCACTCATCTGCGCAGCTGCGAGTGAGACGAGGCCTGATCGGGGACGAAGCAAGACGGCATGACGGGTGAGTCGACGATCGACTATGAGGGTTTGGCCCAGGAGGCGATGCGCGGGGTTGTCCGCAAGGTGCTCGCCCGCGTCGCCAAATCTGGCCTCATCGGTGATCATCATTTCTATGTTTCCTTCGAGACCGAAGCCCCTGGCGTGACGCTGTCGAAGCGTCTGCGCGAGAAGTATCCGCGCGAGATGACGATCGTGCTTCAGCATCGGTTTTGGGATCTTATCGTGAGCGAAGATCGCTTCGAGGTGAAGCTGACCTTCGACGGCATTCCCGAGCGCCTTGTCGTTCCGTTTTCGGCTCTGAAGGTGTTCTTCGACCCCTCCGTGCGGTTCGGCCTTCAGTTCGAGGATCAGGAAACGCGTTCGGAAGAGGCGGACGCCTTCGAAAGCCTCACGCCGCGCACGGGGACGGCGCGCTCGGGCGCAGCCCGCAAGCCGGCTCGCCGTAAGCCTCAGGTCGTGGACACCGCTGGTGACCGGCCCGCTGCCGACGGGGAGAGCGACGGTGCGAACGAGGCGGTCGAGACGCCGCCGGTGCCGGCAAACGTCGAGCGCACGGCCAGCATCGCCGGAAAGCGGTCCAAGGCTGCGGCCGAGGACGCAAGCGAGCCCGCCCCCGATAAAGCATCTACGGACGAAGCCGCAAATGCCGACGAGAAGCCGGCCGGCGCCGAGATCGTCAGCCTCGACAAGTTCCGCAAGAAATAGCGCAGCCGTTCATCGCCGCCCGAGCGGGTGCTCGAAGCGTTCGCGAACCCACGCGCGCGAGTGCCGCCGGTACGGCCGCTCGTAATAAACGTAGTCGTCGTAATAGGAGCGGCGCGGCGCGTAGTAGTAATAGCCCGGGTACCCATAATCGTACGCCGAATAGCGCGGGACGATGTACACGGGCGGTGCGTAGAACTCGTACACGCCAGCCCCATACCATCCGCGATGCCGCCATCTGCGATGGCGCACCTGCTGCACGGTGTCCGAGGACACGGCAGCCGCGTCGCCGGCTGCCAGTCGCGCGGAGGGAAGCGGGGCCGCGCTTGCGCTGGTGGCGACCACGGCGGCGCCGGCGACAAGAACTGCGAGGGTGAGGGCGGTGATGCGTGGGCGCGATGTCGTCATGACACGTCTCCCAAAAGCTGACGCCGGAAAGCTGACGCCTGTGCGCGCCAGGGACCCATACGAGGAGGTCCGACAATAAGAGACCGGCTTTGGCCAAAGTTCCGATCTCTGCTGTTCTGCCTAACGATTGCCTAAAATCAGGATGAACGGCGGTTCAGGAAGATGAACCGTAAGTGACTGAAATTTTTTATCTTTTTATGGACGGAAAGCGCTTCGTCTCCGCGTTCTCCTCTGTGCAGGCCCGAGAAACACCGCTTCCCCTGAGCGGCCGGGCAACCAACAAAGTGGAGACGAAAGCTCATGAAGATGACCACCATTCTCAGCGCCGCTGCCGCCGCAATCGTGCTGACCTCGGGCGCCGCGATGGCGCACCCCGGCAAGGGTCACGGCGGTCCGGGATACAAGTCCGGTTACAGCCAGCAGCAGATCAAGCATCACCGCGGCGCGGGCCCGGCACAGCGCGCGGCCATCGCACGCAGCGCCGCTAACCTGGCTGCCCTGAAGCGCCGCGCCTGGCGCGACGGAAGGCTCTCGATGATCGAGAAGGCTCAGATCCGCAACGCCGAGCGTCGTCACGCGGCTCTCGTCCAGCGTGTTCATCGCTTCCGTTAATGGCGGGCATCCCACACGCCAGACGCCTCTAACCGGAAGGGCCGCTCATGCGGCCCTTCTTGGCGTGTCATGCGGGAAAATCGGCGCTCACGCGGCGGCCTGTGTCGGCGGCTTGAAAGCGTCGGGCTTGTGGGCTTTGAGAAACGCTGCGAACTGGTCGATCGAGACCGGACGCGAGATGAGGTAGCCCTGTACTTTTCCGACGCATCCTGATTTGACGAGCAGGTCGAGCCGCTCCTGCGTCTCAACGCCCTCGACGACGATCTCCCGCCCCAGGGACGCGATCATGTCGAGCGCATGAACCAGCATCTTGGCCATCAGGCTCTCGCTCGGCGCCATGGCGAACGAGCGGTCGAGCTTGACGCCGTGAATGGCGAGCGAGGCCACGCGGTGGATGCTCGAATATCCGCTGCCGAAGTCGTCGATGTAGGTCCGGATACCCTTCTCGGCCAGAGCCTCGATTTCGTGCTGGGCTTGGTCGACGGCGAGCGCGTCGCTTTCGATGATTTCGAGCGCCAGCGGAAAGCGATCGCTCTCGGCGGTGAAGGCGCTGAAAACGTTCGCGAGCTTCTCGCAGTCGAGATCGCGGGGAAACACGTTGAAATTGACCTGGAGCTGCGTGTCCGCGGGAAGCACCTGGGAAAGCTCGGCGTGGGCGCATTCCGCCACCATCCTGGTGAATGCGAGCGTATTGTCCGAGCGCGCCACGATATCGATGAACTTGTCCGGGAACACGAGCGAGCCGTCGACGTCGCGCCAGCGCACGAGCACTTCGCACCCGGAGATTTTTCCGCTTCCGAGGTCGAGGATGGGTTGGTAGGCGCAGACGATGGACTCTGGGTTCAGGTTCCGGCGGAAGCGCGCTTCGAGCGACCAGTATCTCTTGATTGCGCGATGCGCGGCAGATGCAGGCCAGATCGCATAGAACGCGATGAGGCCGAACGCGAGCGCGATCTCCATGCGCCAGTTCAGCAGGGCGTCGCTGAAGCGCGCACCGACCGCGACGCAGTAGGCGTGATCCTCTCCGCAAACGACCTGGCGCAAGGCAGAGTTCGAGCGCTGGTCGGCGACATCTGCCTCCGGCTGATGGGAGAAAAGTCCGCGCGCGCCATCGAGGTGCCAGACGCGCCCGTCGGGAGCCCGGAGCACGAGCTCTTTTTCCACCCACGAAGAGACTTCGACTTTCATATCCTGCCGCGGGACGACGATCGCGAACGGCTCTTGCGCCACGATGGTCGCGTTGATGTCGGGCAACCCGACGTCGTCGAGGCGCTTCGTGACCCACACCGAGATCTCGTCGTCGGAGGGGAGCATGAAGTCGGGAGGGCCGAGGGAGCGGCTGGTCGTGATGTCCGAGAGGCTCGTCGAGCAGGTCACGGTGCCGCCCGGCGCATACATGAACTTGTTGAGGCCGTCAGGCAGGAAGGCGACGCGGCGCAGCTGCTGCATGAAAGGCCTGCTGCACGGCGAAGCCGTCACGGTGGCCTGCAGCTCTTTGAAGGCATTCGTAATGTTGCTTTGAACCGTGTCGAGGTGCGCGAGTTCCGCAATCGCATCGCGCCGAAGCGAGTCGTGAAACTCCGCCCGCGCAAACCAGAGCGCGGCAGCGAGCAGCGCGAGCGTGGTCGCGAGCCAAAGCATAAAGCCCACGAGCCGCTCGTGCTGGTTGGAGACGAAGAGATTAACGAAGCCTGACATCTGAACTCAAGTTGACGCGGTGGCCGCCTCTTGCACGATTTCTGCGCAATATGAGCACGATCGCGTAAACATTCAGAGAAGATACGAAGTGTTAGACCATGATCGCTTCGGACCCTACCCGCTCCGATCGGCGCGCCGCCTACCCGGCGCGGCGTGAATCGGCAGCGTGGAGAAAGTCCGAAGCGTGAATCATCGGTCTCATCAAAGATCTAGAGCGTCCGATCCGATTCTATCGGATCGGAAGACGCTCTAGGATATCGGTGGCGCCGGCTGCGACAAGGCCGCCGCGCCTTCGCCGGGCCATCGCTCTTGGTCCATGGCGGGCCCCCGTGCTAAGGCGACGCCCAACGAGAGCAATTCAAGCTGGGGCCCGCCATGACCGACAAGACCTCCGCCGCCAAGCCCGCGGTTCGCATCGAATCCGACACCTTCGGGGAGATCGAGGTCGCCGCCGACCGTTATTGGGGCGCTCAAGCCGAGCGGAGCCTCGGCAACTTTAAGATCGGCTGGGAAAAGCAGCCCGCACCCGTGATCCGCGCGCTCGGCATCGTGAAGCGTGCCGCCGCTGAAACCAACATGGCTCTCGGCAAGCTCGACCCGAAAGTGGGCAACGTCATCGTCAAGGCGGCTCAGGAGGTGATCGACGGCAAGCTCGACGATCATTTCCCGCTCGTTGTCTGGCAGACGGGCTCGGGCACGCAATCGAACATGAATGCCAACGAGGTGATCTCGAACCGCGCCATCGAGATGCTGGGCGGTGAGATGGGCTCGAAGAAGCCTGTCCACCCGAACGATCACGTCAACATGAGCCAGTCGTCGAACGACACGTTCCCGACCGCCATGCACATCGCCTGCGCTGAAGAGGTGGCGCACCGGCTGATCCCGGCGCTCGGAAAGCTGCACGGCGCGCTTGCCGATAAGGCGAAGGCTTGGAGCCACATCATCAAGATCGGCCGCACGCACACACAGGACGCGACGCCGCTGACGCTCGGTCAGGAATTCTCCGGCTACGCGCAGCAGATCGAGAACGGCATCAGGCGCATCGAGATGACGCTCCCCGCTCTCATGGAGCTGGCGCAAGGCGGCACCGCCGTCGGCACCGGCCTCGCGTCGCCCAAGGGCTTTGCGGAGAAGGTGGCCGAGCGGATTGCGGACATCACCAGGCTCCCCTTCACCTCGGCGCCCAACAAGTTCGAAGCGCTCGCAGCCCACGACGCGATGGTGATGACGCACGGCGCCATCGCGACGGTGGCCATGAGCTGCTTCAAGATCGCCAACGACATCCGCTTCCTCGGCTCCGGTCCCCGCGCAGGTCTCGGCGAACTGTCGCTGCCCGAAAACGAGCCCGGCTCGTCCATCATGCCGGGCAAGGTGAACCCGACGCAGTGCGAGGCGCTGACGCAGGTCGCGGCCCACATCCACGGCAACAACGCCGCCATCGGCTTCGCAGGTAGCCAGGGCCACTTCGAGCTCAACGTCTTCAACCCGATGATGGCCTACAACTTCCTGCAATCCGTCCGGCTCCTGGCCGACGCGGCCGTGTCGTTTACCGACAACTGCGTGGTCGGCATCGAGCCGCGTCTCGATAACATCGCCGAGGGGCTTGCCAACTCGCTGATGCTGGTGACGCCGCTCAAGGAGAAGTACGGCTATGATCGCGCGGCCAGGATCGCAAAGACCGCGCACAAGAACGGCACGACGTTGCGGGAGGAAGCCATCAAGGATGGCATCCCGGCCGAGGACTTCGATGCCATCGTACGTCCCGAAAAGATGATCGCCCCCGAGTAACGCGCTATACTGGCTGCCTCGCATCCGGGAAGCGCCCACGACATGACCGCAGAGATCGTCAATCTCAGGAAAGCGCGCAAGGCGCGCGACCGCGTCGCCAAGGAGCAGCGCGCCACCGAAAACCGCGTGAAGTTCGGCCGCACCAAGACGGAGCGCCAGCAGGCGAAAGCCGAGGATGCGCTTCACGTCCGCCGCCTCGAAGCCCAAAAGCGCGACGGCGGAAAGTATGGGGGCGGTAACGATGAGAGCGGGGCGTCCTCCTGATGTCCGGCGCGGCTCGCCCGGTGAAGCGGTCGTTCTCGATCCGCGGCCACCGCACGTCGATCTCGCTCGAAGCGCCCTTTTGGGACGCCCTCAAGCAGGCAGCTGCTCGCGAAGGGGTCTCGCTCGCGTCCCTCATCGCGCGCATCGACGAGGCCCGTGGCACCGCCGGCCTGTCGAGCGCCGTGCGGGTGTGGATCCTCGACGACGTGCGCACTGTGGCCAGCGTCACGCAATATGACGGTGGCAATCGCGATTAGGTCCTACAAGCCGCCCGCGGTCTCCGCCGTCAGAACGGCGACGACTGGAACGGGCGCCATTCCTCTTCGACGGCCCGCTTGCGGCGGCGCGGCGGCGGCCGGTGGGAGGTCGGCGCCGGCATCGCTTGCTGCGGGTCGGCGTTTTGAGGCATCCCAGCCGCGGCGCCGGAACTTTCTGCTCCGTTGTCGGTGACCCCCGGTGCGCCGCCTGGCGCGCCATTCGATGCGCCAGGATCGAGAGAGCGCTGATCCGGCTCCCAGGGGTTGGGATCGTTAAGGTAGGTATCGTCTTCGAGTGCGCGCCGCGCTTCCTCTCGGGCGCGCTCTTCCTCTAATTGCCGCTGCCGCTCGGCCTCTTGCCGCGCACGCTCTGCCTCGAAGGCGCGCCGCCGTTCCGCGTCTTTCCGCGCGCGTTCCTCGTCGAGCTTGCGCAAGCGTTCGAGTTCGCCGACATCGAACTCCATCTTCCGCACCACGAGCTCGCGTTCCAATGCACCCGCCGAGACGACCGGCGCGAGCGCATCGAGCTGGCTGAGCTTGCCGGTGTAGACCACGGTCACCGGCGGCAAGGCCGCTTGCGGGGCTGCGCCCTCCGCCGCATCTTCGAGGCGCGGCTCGATCTGCCATTCGCTGTCCATGCGCATGGTCGCGAGTTCGACGATGGTCGCGAACGTCGAGCGCCCTTCGCCCATGTCGATCCGCACCTTGTCGAGCTTCAGCGCACCGTCCTCGATCTGGGCGGGGATTGTCAGCTTGCCGAGCCGAACCTCGCCATCCTTCAGTGCCTCCGCGATGGCTTGCGCGAATTCCTCGCCACCCGCGGGCCCTTGTCCTGTCAGCGCGGCGCGGGCGACGGCGGACACCGCCGCTGGCGAATTGCCGTTCAACGTCGCGTCCCCGACGGTCAGCTCGCCTTTTCCGCTCAGCGTCGCGACGGCGGCGGCCGGGCTGAAGGCGCGGCTCGTAAAGTCGGCGGAAAACTGTACCGCGTCGCTGGCCGTGCTGCTGCTGTCGTCGCCAATCGAGATGTTGACGTTGCCGGTGAGGCCGATCCCCGCTGGTGCCCGTTCGATGTCGAACGACGACCTCAGACGCCCGCCGACTGCACCGCCTTCGAGGCGTGAAATCTTAATCGCGTCCTGCGCAAGCACGATGTCGAGAGTTGCGTCCGAGATGGTGAGCCCAGGCTCCAGCGCAAGCGCGCCGATGGTCGCCGTGATCCTGCCGTCCAGGCGTCCGAGCGGGCTGACGTCGAACGGCTGGTCGGGCCAGATGACGGATGCGCCGACGGTCTCGGCTTCACGCGCGCCGTCTTCAGGCGCCGCCTCGGCTTTGCGCGTGAGTGGCGCGAGCAGCGCGGCGACGGACGCCTTGTCCGCTTTGAGTGTCGCGGTGAGCGCCTTGCGGCCGTCTGCGTCCGGCGCCACGCTTGCTTGACCTGAGACGATGCTGTCGCCGAGGCGCAGACCCTGTCCGCTGAAATCGATGCGCTCTGCCTCTCGGCGAATTTTCACGGTGCCGACGAACGGTGTTCCGTCGACGCCGCTCGCGACATCGAGACCAGCGAGCGCGAGCGGCAGACGCACGTCGGCCGCCCGGATGAGAAGATCGCCGTCGAGTGCTTTCTCGCCCGGCGCCTTGAGCGCGATCTCGCCGCGATAGCCGAGGACCAGCCCCTCCGCCGTGACGTCCGCAAGCGCCAGCAAGCCGTCGTACGGCACGCCCGCCACCTTGATCACGGCGCGCCCGCTGCCTGGGCGCTCCGCCGCGTCAGTCGCGATCTCGACACCGAGAAGGGTGGCCGTGAGGCGTGCGATGTTGGGATTTTCGAGGTTGGCTTTAAGGTCGAGCGGCTGCGTTCGCCATTGGCCACGCCCGCGGTCGAGCTTCAGCGTCGCGGCCATGCGCCCGCCCGAGAGCGTGCCGTCGAGCGAGAGATTGGTCGCTTGGGTTTCGCCGCCGGCGAGATCGAGCGTCCAGGCAAGTCGAAGTGGAGCAAGTCCGGCGATACGGTCGAAGTCCCGGCCGAGGGTGCCGTCGTCGCCATCGATCAATTCGAGGAAGCCTCGCGCGGCACGCGCGTTCGGTGCCGCGATGAGCCCGCGAAGCGTGCCCTGCGGTCGGGTCCGAACCTCTTTGGCGGCACCTTCGGCTTCGACCGCGAGCCCATCGGGTGTGGAGAATTTCAGCCGCGAGATCGAAAGCGCTCCCTTTTCGAGTCGCACGGCGGCATCGACGTCGCGGAGGATGCGGCGGCCGTCGACCAGTTCCGCAACCTTCAGATCGATTGAGAAGTCTGCGCCGTCTGCGGCGGCCGCATCGTCGGAGACGGCGTCGCTTGCGGCGTCCTCGCCCATCAGCAGGTCACGGATCAGAGCGAGGCTGACGGTGCCGGACCCGAACTGCGCGACGTCGAGGCGCGGCCCCTCCATGGCCACATCGAGTTTCCTGCGATCTCCGAGATCGAGCTTGATGTCGCCGGTGAGCGGCGTTCCCGCGAATTCGAACGCGGCGTTCGTGAGCGCGAGCGTGCCGTCCCCGAGCGCGAACTTCCCGTCGAGCGAGAACGGCCCGTCGGTGCGGTCGCGCCCGACATCCGGATTGTCGAGGCCCCAGGCCAGAAAACGCATGAGGCTCTTGCCGGAGACGAACAGCGAGCCGTCGAGCCGCGGGACGGTTTCGGTCGGCGTCAGGATGCCGTCGAGTTCGAGACGGACGCCGCCGGGAAGATCGGCGCGCACGGCCTCGATTTCCAGCGGACCGCCGGCGCGGCGCGCGGCGAGACGCACATTGCCGATAGGTTCTCCGCCGAGTGTCAGTTGGTCGAATTCAAGCCGCGCGTTGGTGTCGGCTTCGGCCGGAAGCGCGGATGCGAGCGCCTCGAAATATGTGCGGCCCGCCTCAAGCGGCATTTCCTTGGTCGTGACCTCGGCAATCTGGTCGAGATCGATCCATCGCGAGGAAAGCGCCACGTCGAGACGCATCTTCTCCGTCCAGTCGATGCGCGCCTCGCCTTCGATGAGCTGCGGCGTCGCGCCCGCTTCGAGCGAAATGGCGATCTCATCGAGCGCCACCCCCGACGTCGTGCCGTGAACCTTGGACTTGAGTTCGAAGCTGCGCGGTCCGTCCTGCGGTGTGCTGGGAGCGGACGCGACCGGAGATGGGAGCGTGCCGTTGCCATCGAGCTCGAAATCGAGCGGCTCGTCGATATTCGGCGTGTCCTCGTTGGACGCTTCCGTCGATGACGCATGTGCCCTCGTGCGAGCCGCACCGCGCGCCAACGCGAGCCGGGCACTCAAAGCCCCGTCGAGAGAGGGCTGGCCCTTAAGGTCGCGCAGCCGCCCGTCGAGCATGTAGGAGTTCTTGCTGTCGGTGACGTCAACGGCAGCCTTGAACCGCAAATCGCCGTTCGCATCGGCCTGCGCCGTAGCGATCCGCACCTGACGCGGCGTATTCTGCCAGTTCACCGTGCCGCGGTATTTGAACGGGCCTTCGAGCGCTTCGGCGGTGAGTTCGCCGTTGATGGCATCGAAGCGGGCAAGCTCGCGATTCCCAGCCGTATTCACAACGATGGCGCCGTCTTCGATCATGACGGATTGCAGCGTCACGTCCTTCGGCACGAATGGAAGTGCACCCGGCGCGAATGCGAGCGATTGCCAGTTGCCCCCACCCGCCTCGTTGATCACGAGGTTGAGCACGGGACGGCGCATCTCCACGCGGTGCGCCTCGATCATGCCCTTCAGAAGAGGGGGCACGGAAAGCCGCATCGTAAAGCTCTCGACGCGGATGATGGAGCTGGCGCCTTGGTCGCTGGTGTCGGCAATCCTGAGCCGTTCGAAGCTGACGTAGGGTGCCGGGAGCAGGCTGAGGTTCACCGCCCCGCCCACCCGCACTTCGCGGCCGAGGATGCGCGAGGCTTCTTCCTCGAACACGCCCCTGTAGCTGTTCCAGTCGATGAAACGGGGGGCTGCAAAAAGAAGCGCGAGGGCCGCGATCAGAAGGCCGCCGAGATAGAGAAGGGCGTTGTTCATCCGCGTGTGATCTGCTCTAGAAGGCTGCCCGAACCCGCGCTTTCACGAGGCGTTCGGCCGCCGCAGGGAGGGCGCCACGGCTCCCCTGGGTAAGAGGGCCACCGGCACGACGCAAAAGCGCCCGAAGCGGCGAGGCTCGGCGCTGAACGACGCACCATACCCCATCAACGCCGAAAAGTGTGCCCCCCAATTGGGGCATTTTCCCGGGGAATGAGGTGCGGGGCGCTCGCAGAACTTCAGACATTGCCTATATTTTCGTCATGAAGGTCTTGATTCCCGGACCGTTGACGCCCTCAAGCCCACGATCATGTGGACGCAGGTGGGAGCGGGCGGCCAGATCATGAGATCCACCCAAACCGCATGCTATAGAGCGGACCATGCCGCACGATGACAAAAACGCTGCCCGGCGATATCCGCCCGTAGGCGCGGAGGACGATCTTCCGCCGTTCGATCTGCCCCAAGTCCCCGGAACCGGGGTTCAGGGCGCGGAGGGATCGGCGTCGCCTGTTCAGCGCGCGTCCATTTCCGAGCGCGCGCGGGCCGCCGCCTTGCCGCCCTATCTGACGGGCCTCAACCCCGAGCAGCGCGAAGCCGTCGAAGCGCTCGACGGCCCCGTGCTCGTGCTCGCGGGCGCAGGCACCGGCAAGACGCGCGTCCTCACCACGCGCATCGCCCACATCCTGGCCACGGGCCGCGCCTACGGCTCGCAGATCCTCGCCGTGACCTTCACCAACAAGGCCGCCCGCGAGATGAAGCACCGCATCGGCGGTCTCGTCGGTGGCGCGGTGGAAGCCATGCCCTGGCTCGGCACCTTCCACTCCATCGGCGTCAAGATCCTGCGCCGCCACGCGGAGCTTGTGGATCTCAAGTCTGGCTTCACGATCCTCGACACCGACGATCAGTTGCGCCTCCTGAAACAGGTCATCGAGGCCGAAGGGCTCGACAAGGACCGCTGGCCCGCGCGTCAGCTCGCGGGTCTCATCGACGGCTGGAAGAATCGCGGCCTGACGCCGTCGAAGGTTCCGCCCGGCGAAGGGTTCGCATTCGGCAACGGCAAGGGCGCCGCGCTTTACGCTGCCTATCAGAAGCGCTTGAAGGAACTCAACGCCGCCGACTTCGGCGACCTGCTGCTTGAGACGCTCCGCCTCTTCATGGAGCACCCCGACGTGCTCGCCGATTATCACCGCCGCTTCCGCTACATCCTGGTGGACGAGTATCAGGACACCAACGTCGTCCAATACCTGTGGCTGCGCCTCATCGCGCAAGGCTCGCCGAATATCTGCTGCGTGGGCGACGACGACCAGTCGATCTACGGCTGGCGCGGCGCAGAGGTCGACAACATCCTCCGCTTCGAGAAGGACTTTCCGGGCGCGCGCATCATCCGCCTCGAACGCAACTATCGCTCGACCGGCAACATCCTCGCCGCGGCGTCCGGCCTCATCGCGCAGAACAAGGGCCGCCTCGGCAAGACGCTCTTCACCGACGGCGAGACGGGCGACAAGGTCACCGTCATGGGCGTGTGGGACGACGAGGAGGAGGCCCGCTCCGTCGTCCGCGAGATCGAGGAGCAGGGCAAGGCCGGCCAGCGCCTCAACGGCATCGCGATCCTGGTCCGCGCGTCCTTCCAGATGCGCGCCTTCGAAGACCGCTTCGTCACCACCGGCATTCCCTACCGCGTCATCGGCGGCCCGCGCTTCTACGAGCGTGCCGAGGTCAAGGACGCGCTCGCCTATCTCGGCGTGACCCTCAACCCCGCCAACGATCTCAAGTTCGAGCGCATCGTCAACGTGCCGAAGCGCGGCCTGGGCGACACCAGCGTCGAGCGCATCCACGCGTTGGCGCGCGCCCGCGACATTCCGCTGTTCCGCGCCGCGCGCGAAATCGTGGAGACGGAAGAGCTTGGCGGCAAAGCGCGCAAATCGCTCCGCGACTTGGTCACGGCCTTCGAGCGCTGGCGCAGCCTCATCGACACCATGAAGCACACCGAGCTTGCCGAGCTGATTCTCGACGAGAGCGGCTACACGGCCCACTGGCAAAACGACAAGAGCCCGCAGGCGCAGTCGCGTCTCGAAAACCTGAAGGAGCTCGTGCGCTTCATGCACGAGTTCGAGACGCTCGAAGCGTTCCTCGAACACGTGAGCCTCGTCATGGATACCGAGCAGGGCGACGACGGCGAGCGCGTGAGCCTGATGACGCTGCACGCGGCCAAGGGCCTGGAGTTCGACACCGTGTTCCTGCCCGGCTGGGAGGAGGGATTGTTCCCGCACCAGCGCGCGCTCGACGAAAGCGGCGAGAAGGGCCTCGAAGAGGAACGCCGCCTCGCCTATGTCGGCCTCACGCGCGCCCGCCGCCAGGCCAAGGTCTCGTTCGCCCAGAACCGCCGCACGCGCGGGCTGTACCAATCGGCGTTGCCCTCGCGCTTCGTGGACGACCTCCCCGAAGCCAATGTCGAGGTCCTGGAAACGAAAAGCCCGTTCGGCGGCGCGTACCAGAACTTCGGCAATCCCTTCGAAGGCGGTTTCGGCCGCGGCGGCTACGGCAAGAGCCGGTTCGACAACGCGGAACCGCGCTTCGGCGCCACCTACGACACGCCGGGCTGGCAGCGTGCGCAATCCTACGAGAAAACGAAATCGCGAGACGAGAACTGGTCGCGCGATGCCGAGCAGCGCCGGCGCTCGGCCATGCGCCCCACGATCACCATCGAGGGCGAACTGATCGCCTCCTCGGCTGCCGCGGGAGCGGGTTACGCGGTCGGCACCCGCGTGCGCCACCAGAAGTTCGGCCTCGGCACGGTGACCGACGTGGACGGCAACAAGCTCACCATCGAGTTCGATCGTGCGGGGCGAAAACGCGTGGTCGACAGCTTCGTGACGCCAGCCTGACAACGTAGACGATGCGACGCTGCGGGGTCAGTCTTTCGTCGGCTCGACCACGGCAATGATGTTCGTCTGCACCACGCCTTCGACGCCGGTGATGTCTTCCACCACGACGCGTGTGGCGGCGGCACCGTTTTCGCAATCCACATGCGCAACGAGCTTGTCGTCGGCAAGCTGCACGACATTGCGGATGTCGCAGCTCTCCACGTCGAGCGCTTTGATTTCGTTGAGCACGGCCGTCGGATTGGCCGCACCGAGCAATTCGATGAAGAGATAGAGGTTGAGCATGGGGCAGGGCCTCGACGGACGATCACAGGATGGGCGTGAAACGTCCGTTGTCGGCGCAATGTTCCCGCGGCCCGTTTTCTACTCTGCCGCGTTGAGATCGTAGACGCCGGGCGCAATCTCCGCGTTTTCGACGAACGCCTGCATCGCGCCGAGCATCTGCCAATGCAACCTTTGAAGGTGGGCGGCAAGAGCGGGCTCCGGCTCGAACACCCCATCGGGCGGCGCGGGGGGCAGGCGGCCCAGGATGCGCGCCATATCGATCTCGATGAAGGTCATATCGCCATAAGGCCGTTTGGAGTCCATCGCCGCAGCCGGATAGGCGCCCTCGTCGAGCCTCTCCTCGCAGTCCCACTCCGACGGCCACCGGATCTGAGTATCGCGCATCAGTTTGAGATGCTCGTCTCCAACGGTGACCGCCCCATCCGCATCGAGGCCGATATCAGCGTCGCTGAGCTCGTCGTCGCCGCCATAGCCCCGAAGCGCGGCGCGCAGGTCGTCAGGTTCGATGTTCCGCAGAATGTACCGCCCCGACGAAAGCCTCCCATGCACGAGGACGCGCGCCAGCACGAAGAACATCTCGACATGACGCTGTGCAAGCGTGGGTGCGTCTTCGCCGGGAAAAACCTCCGCAAGCTGCGCCATCAGATCCCTACGCCCGTAAGGTCGCGCCGGATCGAGCATCGGCGCGCCCCGCTCTGCGCCATCCCACGAAAACCGCATCTGCCGGAGCAGGACGAGATGCGCCGGCGTGATCTCGAACGGCGCGTATCCGAAACCGTTGCCGCCCGCGTCCTCGGATGCGAACGCCGGCTCGGGATCGCGCCAAAGCTCCGCGACACCGGCGGGCAACTCGGCAATTTCGGCATCCTCGATGTCGAACCCCAGCCTGTCCCCGATCATGGTTCGCGCGGCCGCAAGCTGCGCATCCTCCCGGCTCGCTCCAGCCTTGCGCGCAGCACGATAGGCACGGCCGAAGCCGAGCATGAACTTCAGGCGGTCGAGCATCGAAGGTGGCCCTTATGCGAGTGTCGTGCGGGTGACGAAATGACAGGGCCGGTATTTGCGCGTTTCGACGTGGATGCGTGTCCCCACGGGAACCGGCTGCTGTCCGTGCGTATCGAGAAACAGAACGACACCACTATCGGTGACCAATTCGGCTGTGTTGCCAATCCACGCGCGCACGGTCCCGCTAAAAGAATGAGGTCCCGGCTCGAAGCGGTCCAACTCGTCCATGCAGTCCTCTCCGTCAATAAAGCGCCGAGACCCCGCCCGGTCATGCGGACCCGGCGCTGTCGTCTTTCATCAGCGGAACGAACGAGACCGGAATGATCTCGCTCCGGTGGGAAGATTGATCGCTCCCCTTTTCGACGACAATGAGTTTTTGTGTCCGCCCCCCGACGGGAATGACAAGCCGCCCGCCGGGTTTGAGTTGGGCGATGAGCGCTTCGGGGATCTCGCCAGGCGCCGCGGCCACCACGATGGCATCGAAGGGGGCTTCCTCCGGCCACCCGCGGTGCCCGTCGCCCACGCGCATCGTGATGTTGTGAAGCCCGAGGTCTTTGAACGTCTTCGCAGCCCGCGCGGCCAGGGGTGCGCAAAGCTCGATCGTGAACACATGCGAGACGAGCCCGGCCAGAATGGCGGCCTGGTATCCCGAGCCTGTCCCGATGTCGAGCACCCTGTCGCCGGGCTTCAGGGCGGCAAGGTCGGTCATCAGCGCCACGATGAAGGGCTGCGAAATGGTCTGGCCGAAGCCGATGGGGAGCGGCCCGTTGCGATAGGCGTCGGACAAATGCTCGGGCAGAACGAAAGCGTGCCGCGGAACGTCGCCCATCGCCGCGAGCACGCGAGGGCTGAGGGAAAAACGCGGGACGAGACCGGCGGCAGTCTGCTCGATCTCTCGCACCATCGCCGCGCGTCGCGCCGCCATGTCATCGTCGATTGCTGTCATGGTCTCATGTCTCTCCTGCCGGAGACCATCGAACGCGCCACGACCTTTCAGGTCAACAAGGACCCGTCTCGTCAACGAGGGTGCCTCGGGTCAATCGCCGCGCGTGACATCAATTCGACGAACTCCGGGCCCATTCACAATGCGTGTGCGGATCCACGCTCAGCGTCAGGGAGAGTAGAGTTATGGTGTTCAGTCGCAAGGCCGAGCCTGTTCCAGCCGAAGCCCCAGCCCCGCAACTTCGCCGGATGGATCGCATGGGAGGTGTCGAAAAGCAGCATCTTCACGCCGTCGAAAACGCCGGCCCCACCACGCAATCCGTGATCGGCAACGATCTGTCGATCGAAGGCGAGACGATCACCATCCGCTGCAAGGGCTCGCTCAAGGTGCTCGGCAACATCCAGGCCGATCTGCACAGCAAGGAGCTTGAAGTCGGTAAGGAGGCGGTCATTCAGGGCGCGATTGCCGCCGAGACGGTGGACGTCTTCGGGCGCGTCAACGGCGCTATCATGGGCGCGCACGTCGTGCTTCATGCGGGGGCCGAGGTCGAGGGCGACATCCACAGCCACCTTCTGTCCATCGAGCAGGGCGCGAGTTTCGACGGCCGTTCGCGCCGCGTGAAGGATCCCTCCGAGATCGCGCCGCAGCTTGAGCGGACATCGCTGGCGCCGGCCCCGCGCCTTGCGGAGCCGCAAAGCCGTTCGCCGGAACCCATGGTTCCGACCTACACCAACACTATGGGCGGCTGAGACCGCAACGAGATCGTCCCGCGATCTTGTGCGGGTGTGCTATCAGGAGCCGGGGGATGGCCGTGGCGGGAGCCGGGCCGTCCCCCGCCTTCGTTTCGAGCTTGAGCACGCCCACCATGAACTATCGCCACGTCTATCACGCCGGAAATTTCGCCGACGTCCTCAAACATGCCGCACTCGCCCACATCATTGCGTATCTGAAGCGCAAGCCGCAGCCGTTCCGTGTGATCGACACCCACGCCGGAACGGGCGTCTACGATCTTGGGTCCGCGGAAGCGCAGAAAACCGGCGAGTGGCGGGACGGCATCGGCCGCATTCTGGCCGACACGCCGCCGGGTGACGTGGCGGAGATCCTCGCGCCCTATCTCGATGTCGTCCGTAACGAGAACGAAAATGCCGAAAGCGGCGATGAGGCGCTTATGCGCTATCCGGGCAGCCCGCTGCTCGCGCGACGTCTGCTGCGCCCAGGCGACAAGCTCGTCGTCAACGAAGCTCATCCCGAGGACGGCGTGCGTTTAAGGACGCTGTTCAATAAAGATCGGGCCGTGAAAGTGCTCACCCTAGACGGATGGATGGCGCTCAAATCCCTGCTGCCGCCACCGGAACGGCGCGGCGTCGTTCTCATCGATCCGCCGTTCGAGGAAGCGGGTGAGTTTCATCGCCTCGTGCAAGCCTTGACGGAGGCGCATCGGCGCTTTGCCACCGGCACCGTTGTGGTCTGGTATCCGATCAAGGACCCGCGCCGCGTCCGTGCCTTTCACCGCGACGTCGCGGCGCTGTCCATACCCAAACTGCTCCTTGCCGAGCTTTGCGTGCGCGCGCCGTTGAGCGAAGGCGCCCTCGCCGGAACGGGTCTCTTGATCCTCAATCCGCCGTTCACGCTCGAAGCAACCCTCAAGACGCTATTGCCCTATCTGGTGCGCACGCTCGGGCAGGCGCGAGATGCCGAAAGCCGCCTCGAATGGCTCACGGGCGAACGCATGACAGCCCGGTGAAGCCGGAAAATCCTGTCTGGTCCGGGATTCCACGGGGTTGCGCAAAAGGCGCCGTTTCGGAATACTTCGCCTTGTCCGGCCGGCAAAACCGCCGCAAGAGGAAACGTCCCTGAATATCGAGTTGGACTGTTGGCGCATGATCGTCCGTTGGAACGATCCTGTAACTCTCAAGCTTAGCAGGCGATGACGGCCGGTCGGCTGGAGCATCGCCCGCTCTCCTGCCGGCCCTTCCCTGAAACGATGCGGGCCCTTGGAGAAGTGACGATGCGCCAAGTAGGGACCGTGAAGTTCTATAACGATCAGAAGGGTTACGGCTTCATCACCCCGGATAACGGTGGCAACGACGTTTTCGTTCATGTAACAGCCATTGAGAACTCCGGAGTGGGGCCGCTGGCCGAGGGCACGCGGATCTCTTTCGATACGGAGCCCGACAAGCGCGGCAAGGGCCCCAAGGCGGTGAACCTGCAGGAAGCCGGGTGACCGTGTTCGGATGCTTTTAGTCGGGTGCGTGAAACATTGGTCTCATCAAAGAGATAGAGCGCAATCCTATTCATTTGGAAAATGATTGCGCTCTGATTTCCGCCGTTGTTGCCACGCAACGACAAACCGAAAAACGTATTTAGCCACTGCTTTCCTGTGAGAGATGGATGGTGAGCGCGCGCCAAGTCGGGCAGAGTCCCGGCTCGGTTCGGCCACGCGCGCGAACTACTGCGCTCATTTTTCCAGGGAGACTGATCAAATGCGGAAAGCCGTGCAAATGACGATGGCGCTTGTCGCCGTCGCGGGAATGACGGCCATGGCCGGAGTTGCCGAGGCGAGCTGCGTCAAGAAGGGTGCGATCGGTTCTGCCGGCGACGAAGCCGGCGCCAAGCTGCAGGTCGACGAAGCGCTCCTTCAGGCTGTCGATTGGGGTGCATGGGCAGCCTGGATGGGCTCCAGCAACAAGGTCGGCGCTGCGGCCAAGGTCGGCGGCTATTCGTTCGGCAAGCGCACCTATCGCTGCAACAAGGGCGGTTCGTGGGGCTGGACGTGTCGCGGTCAGGCGACGATCTGCAAGCTCTAAATCCCGTCGGACCCTGTCCGTTGGACGAGACGTGTGGCGCCGCGCTTCGAAAGGGCGCGGCGTTATTCGCAAGATTTGCCCGTTTGATCGCGGTTAGCGATCGCCGTTAATAGTGAAATATGCTTTCGGACCAAGGACCAAAGCTCTGCATAATGTTGCCAAGCGGTCTAGGCATGATGGTCTGACGTCGCTATAGGTCACGATGACTTAACGATTTTTCGCCCCCTGACGGAGAAACTTGATGCGTTTCGTCTCCAAGCTCGCGCTCGCTGCCATGTTCACGGCAGCGCTGTCCCTGATGAACCCTGCCATGGCGGGATGCCGTCGCATGGGCTTCACGGTCAACGACTACGGCCTCGAAGGCCCGAAACGCGACGCGCAGAACCTGCTCGACAAGCACATTTCCGAGTGGGCCGCGGAGCAGGGCATCGAGAAGTTCAACGTCGGCAAGAAGGATGTGAGCTGCGAGCTCTATCTGAACTTGATCGTGTTCGACGAGCACACCTGCACGGCGACGGCGACGGTCTGCTGGGGCGATAGCATCAACCGCGCGCAGCCGCAGACCGCGAGCACCAAGTCCAAATCGACGCCTGCGAAGAAGGAAGCGACGGCAAAGTCGAAGTCTTCCGAGACCAAGCAGCCCGCCGCCGAGGAAAAGAAAGCCGCTGACGCAGCGCCGTCCGACGACGAAGCCACGGAGAGCACGACGACGGCGCAGTCCGACGCCGACGCCAAGTCGGAAACCGAGCGCGAGTCCGCCGCAGCATCCAGGGCTGACGACGAAGATGCATCGGATGACGCCACGCTCGAAACGGCAACCGCCGTCGAAGCCGATGCGGATAAACCTGAGGTCGAGACGGGTGCGATCCCCGTTCCGAACACGGCTGCCGGTGCCGCCGCTGCCGTGTCTCCGCTGACCGCAGACAAGACGTCGGACGATACTGTCGCGGCCGATACCTCGTCTTCCGCGGGTTCGAGCACCACGGACGATGCGTCGGCGGCAGCCAACAGCGCGGCCGCTGCCGCGGCTGAAGCCGCCGCTGCCGCCGCCGAGCGCGCAGCAAGTGCGGCGGAACGTGCGGCGAAGGCCGCCGAGCGCGCCGCTGCAGCCCTCGCCGATATGCCGAAGCCGACGTCCTCGTCGGCTGCTGCTCCGGCTCGGGCGAACGATGCACCGTCCTCGCCGACATCGTCGTCCTCGCCCTCGACGGGCTCTCCGGTCGCGCCGGTGAAGCCCACGCCGTAAGCCATGCCGCCCCAAACGGCGGCAGACACATCGAAATAGCGAAGGCCCGGGAACGAGACGTCCCGGGCCTTTTTTCGTGTTTACTTCGGCGTCAGCCGGTCGAGCCTGAGTCTGTGCCGCTCGTCGGTCAGCAGCAGCACCGATCCGAGCCCGGCCGCGACCACGGCGAGGCCGGTGGAGCCGGCCACCAGGAACAGGATCATCACCTGATATTTGGCGGCCTCGACAGGCTCGACGCCCGCGAGGATCTGGCCCGTCATCATGCCGGGCAGCGCAACGATGCCGGTGGTTGCCATGGCCGTGAGGATCGGCATCAGCCCCGTCGTCAGCGCGCGCCGAAGAACGGTGTCGAGCGCTTCGAAACGCGTCGCGCCAAGCGCAATGCGCGCTTCGATGGCCGCCCGCTCCGTCTCCGCGCCCGTTGTCATGGCGTTGAGCACGAGGCTGGTGCCCGCAAGCGCGTTGCCGAGCATCATGCCGAAGATCGGCAGCACGTAGCGCGGCGCGTACCAGGGGTCGGGACCGATCACCACGACGGCCGCGAACATCGTCGCGATCAGACCGGCCAGGAACGGCGCGCCCGCGCCGAGCGCCAGCGTCAGCGATCCGGCGACTCGCCGTTCCTGCCGCGAGAACACCTCATACGCGGCTGCCGCCGTCATGAAGAGCGCGAACAGCGCCGTCCAAAGCGGATTGTCGAGCCCGAAGATGACTTTGAGCGCCAGCGCAACCAGTGCGAGCTGCACCACCATGCGCAGCGATGAAATGGCGAGCGTGCGTTCAAGCCCGAGCCTGAACCAGATCGAGATGACGCCGTTCGCGATCAGCAACAGCGCTGCGAGCGAGAGGTCGAAAAGATCGAGCGGCAGGTAGGTCATGCGGGCGCTCGTCCTTGGGGCGCGACGCCTGCCGGAAGGGCGCGGGATGGCGGCGCAAGTTGAAGGCGAACATGCGCGAGGCGGTCGAGCAGATCCGTATCGTGGCTTGCGATCAGAACGCTGCGGCGCGCGTGAAGCTGAAAGCGGATGACCTCTTCGACCATCTCCGTCGCGCTGGCATCGAGGGCCGCTGTCGGCTCGTCGAGCAGGAGCACGCGCGGTTCGTCCAGAAGGGCCCGCGCGAGGGCAAGGCGCTGACGCTCGCCGGTCGAGAGCAGGCTGATCTGCCGGTCAACGAGCGTTTCGTCGAGACCGAGCGCGGTGAGCAGCCGAAGCGTCCTCGCATCTGCAAATTCCGTCGCGGGCAGCGTCTGTCTCGGCGTGTCGGCCCACCAGCCGGGTTCTGCCGCAGCGTAGCGGACATGCTTGCGCCAGTCCGTCGCCGGCATTTCTCGCCGCTCGACGCCGTCGAGAAAGAGCTGGCCGTCGTTCGGATCGAGGTCCGCGATGGCGCGCAGGATGCGCGTCTTTCCCGATCCGGAAGGCCCTTCGACAGCCAGGCATTCCCCGTCCGCGACGGCGAACGAGAGCGAGGGCAGCGAACCGATTCGGAGTTTCTCCACGCGCAGCACGGACGTGTCCCTGTAATCCGGAAAAGGATAGAGGGACGCTTATCAAGTGACGAGGGGCGAGGCCAGCCTTCTGCGGACTTGTCCCAGACCGGATGGAGGTGCCGTTAGGCCGCGACGCCTGCGTTCGCCATGCTTTCCATGAACGAACTCTGGTCGAACGGCTTCATGAGATAGCTGTTCGCGCCGGCGGCGAACGCCCTTGAAAGATCGGCCGGGTCGTTTTCGGTGGTCGCATAGATCACGAGCGGACGCTTCGCCTTGTCTCCGAAACGGAGCGCCGACAGGATCTCGATCGTGGTTTTTCCGGGCAGACGCCAGTCGAGGATCACCGCATCCGTGCCCTTGTCGCGGATGAGAGCGAGAGCGGCGTCGGCGGAATCGGCTTCGAGCACTTCCACCTGCGCTTGCTCAAGATAATGCCGTGCGACCGTGCGGATAATCTCGGATTTGTCGGCGATCAGACACCGCTTCATGGCAGGACGAGGCTCCGACATGCGAAAGACAAAAGGACTATAGTGCCCCTCGAAACGAAACAGCGGTTTCCCGCTCCCACGTTAAAATGGGCTTTATCCTTTGTCCTTTAAAGGAGTTAATGACTGGTTAGAAAACGGACGACAGCGGCGTTCTGGCGCGGGCCGAAAGGTCCGCACGCGCGCGAAAATCCTGTGCCGAAGACGGTGGGACTTCAGTCGAGTGCGGACAGCAGGATGTCCGCCCCGTCCTTGACGATGGCGAGCGTCATGTTCGCGTTCCGCGCCAGCCGCCATGTGTAGTACGCCTGGATCGTCAAGGCATCCAATGGCGGCACGTTCTCGCCGGAGATGAACTCGCCGAGGTGCTGCGGCGGACGGGCGGCCGTGCCCTGGCAGCGCACCACGAAATTCGGCGCTTCCATCGTGCCCGACATGCGGACCTCGATTTCCCCGCCACGCGGGAGCGCCGTGATCGCGACCGCCACGAGGTTGAGCAGCAGCTTCACTTTATCCTTGCCCATGTGGCCGGGCTGCACATGCCAGACGAGCTTGTGCTTAGCGTCTCCCACGAAGCCGCGCGAGATCTGCTCGGCCGTGCCGAGATCGATCAGCGAGCCGGCAGACCCGGCTGCCCCGAAGGCGAAGCGCGCGAACTGCAGGCGCGCAGACGCCTGCTCGGTGACGTTGCGGATCACGCTCAACGCATAGGATTGAGCTTCTGCGTCGTCGTCCTCGCTCAGGATTTCGAGGCCGTTATAAATGGCGCCGACAGGGCCGATCACGTCATGGCAGATCTTGCTAGAGATCAGCGCGGCAAGCTCCAGGTCCGTGGGATGGACCCACTCGGTCTGCTCGGTCATGGAAAGTGCCCCCCGAAACCGTCGAATGATCAACCGTCGAACGATCGGCATTGCGGCGCTGGGCGCGCGCCGTTCGCGGCCTCGGCGCTGCCCCCTTGTTTGGGCGCCGTTGATGGACTCTGATACACGGGCCTCGCGCGTCTGCAAAGGCTGGCGGCCCCTGGGCGTCAAAGCGCTGGTTTTTTGGGCTTAGAATGAGTCTTGACCGCCACCCCGGACAACGGTGTGTGCAACCCGAGAGGGTCGAAAGGGCGAATCAGAGCGCAATGACGACGAACGATTTTCCGTCACTGGCGGAAGCACTTTTGCCCTGGGTCCTTGCCGCGGGTGCGGTCGAGATGCGCCACCGCGCGGCCGGGGTGGCCGTGGAGACGAAACCCGATTCCTCCCCCGTGACGGTGGCGGATCGCGAAGCCGAAGCCCTCTTGCTCGAAGGCCTCCGCATTGCCGCGCCGGGCGTGCCGGTGGTGGCCGAGGAGTGTGCCGCGGCAGGCGATGTGCCGGTGAAGGGTTCGGCCTACTTTCTCGTCGATCCCCTCGACGGCACGCGCGAGTTTATCAAGGGCTCGGGCGAGTTCACGGTCAACATCGGCCTCGTGGTCGATGGCGTGCCTGTGTTCGGCATCATCTACGCGCCCGTCGTCGGCGCCCTGTTCGTGACGCTCGGCGCCGGACGGGCGGTCGAGACCGCGATCTCTGTCGACGAGCACGCCCCCAGCCTCGCGACCCGGACGCTCTCCGAACTCGCCACGCGCGCCCCTGATCTCGATGCGCTGACCGTCGTCACCAGCCGCTCGCATCGCGCGGGAAGCGTCGAGGCGTTTCTTGCGGGATATGCCGTCGCCGAAATCAGGCGCGGCGGATCTTCGCTCAAGTTTTGTCAGGTCGCGCGCGGAGACGCGGACTTTTATGTCCGCCTCGGGCCAACCAACGAGTGGGATACGGCGGCCGGTCAGGCCATCCTCGCGGCGGCCGGAGGGTGCGTGACGGCATTGGACGGAACGCCCCTGACTTACGGCAACACGCAGGACATGATCAATCCGCCGTTTGTCGCCTGGGGCCGCGCACCCATCGCGCCATCGAAACGCTGATCGCTCCCGCTCTCGCGCGCGCGAAAACGAAATCGATCCGCCGATCGTGCGAACGCGCGAAAAATCCTTCATCGGAGATTTCGCGAATCATCTCTGCGGTTTGCTCGCGTTTCGCGCGTCGGAGCATCCCGCATCCCGTCGCCCGGCCACACTTTTGTAACACTTTGCGGGAAGAGTCTGGCGGGGTTCGGTTCGCAATTTCACGCACGCATTCGTCTTGCGAGATCCTAAGGATATCGAAAGCCCATGACCGCCTTGTTCTGCCTGCGCCGCTGGACCGTATTCGCCGGCGCGGCACTCGTGCTTCTGGCTGCCCCGCCCGTCACCGCGCAGTATGCCGGCGAAAGCTATGGAGGCTCGGCAGGAGAAGGGCAGCGCGGCTACGGCAGCGGCGAGAACGTCTATGTTCCGCGCGGCGATAAGCAGCCCCCGCCGGGCGGATACAACAACCCGTACCAGTCGCAGCACTATGCCCCGCCGGGCGAGAGCCACGGCGCGGCGCGCGAAACTTATTCGCGCGAGAGCAATCCCGGCCGCAACGAAGCCTATTCCGCGCGTGGCAGCGAATCGTACGGCGGCAACGAGAGCTATTCGCCGCGCGGCGGCGATGCTTATGGCGGAAACGAAGCCTATTCGCCGCGTGGCGGTGGTTCGTACGGCAACGAGAGCTATTCTCCGCCCGGCAGCGACGCTTACGGCGGAAACGACGCCTACTCCCCGCGGCAAAGAGCGTATGGCGGCGAGCCGCGCAACCATAGCTACAGCGATCAGGGCCAGCCGTATGACGGCGGCGGCTACGGCGAGCCCTATGCGCCGCCGCCCGCAGGCGCGGGCGATGCGCCGCCTTACGACGTTGCGGCGCCGCAGGGCCAGGGCGGGACTTACTCCGAAAACGAGATCGTCTCCGCAGGCCACGGCTTTTTCGGCGCCATCAGCCAGAATCTGGCGTCCGCCGTCGAGTACGCGTTCAAGAGCCAGGGCCGGCCGAACGGCTACATCCTCGGCGAAGACGCGGGCGGTGCGTTCGTCCTTGGCCTGCGCTATGGCGAGGGCCGCCTCTACACGAAGGACGCTGGCGATCACAAGGTGTTCTGGCAGGGCCCGTCGGTCGGCTACGATGCCGGTGCCGAAGGCTCGAAGACCATGGTGCTAGTTTACAACATGCGCGATCCCTCGGAAATCTATCAAAGATTCGGAGGCGTGCAGGGGTCGGTGTACGTCATCGGCGGTCTCAGCGTGCAATTCCAGAAGTATGGCGACGTCACGCTCGCGCTCATTCGTTCCGGCGTCGGCCTGCGCCTCGGCGCCAACGTCGGCTACTTGAAGTATACCCGCACGCCGACGTGGAATCCGCTATAACGAGCACGGTCGGCGTGAGGTCGGCGCAAGACAGTTGCGTCATGCTCGGGAGACGGCTTTAGTCGCTCGCGGGGACGTCGCCTGCGGCGCCACGGACCGGTAGCCGGCCCGAGGCGCCGGTAAAGGCCCAGGTTCGTCGAGGGCTCAAAGAGGCCAATGACCAAGCGTCGGAAACGGAACGTCAGAGGAGTGGCCCGGGGGATGCGTCGGTGATCACCATCCAGGCGGCCATGCTGGTTGCGCTCGGATTTTTCACGGCGGGGCTGATCGGCTTCCTGCTGGCGCCGCTCTATGGCCGGCGGTCGGCGCGCATCGCGATGGACAAGATGCGGGCCACCATGCCGCTGACATCGGCGGAAATCGCCGCCGACAAGGACCGCCTGCGGGCCAAGTATGCGCTCACCATCCACAAGCTGGAGCAGAAGCTCGAAAAGGGCGCCTTCGCCGCGGCCCGCCAGCGCGTAGAGATCAACCGCCGTGACGCGGGCATCAGCGAGCTTGAAGGGGAGGTGGAGCGGCTGCGCTCAACCCTTGAGGAGCACGAGAACGCGCGCCGGGTGCTTGAGCAGACCATTGCCGACCGGATGCCGAAGGTCGAGGTGCGTTTGAACGAAGCGAAAAAGCTCCTGTTCCAGCGCGACCGCGAGATCTCGACCCTGACGCAATCCTCCGAGCGCCAGAAACACGCACTGGAAGAAGCGACGCAGATCAATACCCAGCAGCGGGACGACCTTCATCGCCTGAATGCGACGCTGGCCGCTCGTGCCGCACGCAATCGCGAAACGCTGGCGGATCCGCGCTTCGACGGTGAGGTGGCGCTGAGATCGGAGATCGAAGCCCTGCGCGCCAAAACCCGCGATCAGGCGGTCGTGATCGGTCGCTTGCAAGGAGAGGTGTCCAAGGCGGGAGCCCAGTCCGAGCGGCTTCCGGGGTTCATTCCGCGCGCCGCCGACACGTCTCGGAGTGCGCCTTCGCCGGAAGCGGAGCGCGCACCCATTGCTGCCGGTGTCGATCCGACCGCCGAGATCAATCGTCTTCGCAAGAGCCTCATCGAAGCCGAGAGTGCGCTCCGGTCGGCCCGTGGCATGGCCGAAGCCGGGCATGCCGGCCAAGCCGCGCTGGAGGCGGAGGTCCGTCAGATGAAGACGGCCAATCAGGATCAGACGGCCGAGATCGCGCGCTTGAAGGCCGCGCTTGCAACGTACGAGGCGGAGGACGCCGGAGACCGTGCCGTGAAGGAAAGCAAGGTCGCCATGCGCGCGCGCCTGAGTGCGCTCGAAGCGGAGGCGGCCGAGCACGGGAATACGATCCAGAGATTGCGCGCCGAGATTGCCGCCGCGAACGAGAAGCTCGCTCGCCAAGCCGCGCACTTTATGGACGAGATGCGCCGCCTCGGCGCAGGCACGCTGCCGACGGGCCCGCGCCGTGAGGCGACCGTGCGTCCCAAGGCGCCGCTCGTCGAGCGCATCAACGCGCCCCGCCCGCCACGCGGCGAGGCCGCAGCTTTTGGGCAGGCGTCTGCGGATACGCGCGACCCCGGAGACCGGACGCGCGTCAACGGGTTCCTCAGGGCTCTGGACGGCAATGCGGCCCCGGCCGCACCGCTTGAGGTGCGCAATGGCGCGAAACCGGAGGCGGCGGCAGCCTCCGCGGACGCCCCCCAGAAGCCTCAGCGGCGGCCGAGCTTGCTTGAGCGCATCACGCGTGCGGAGAAGCCGGTCGCTTGACCCGCTGGGTTCTTGACTCCCCTCGGGGAGGCTCTCATTGTACCTATGATCGGTACGATGACGGGCCAGTCCGTGCCGGCAAAAAAAGAACAAAGGCCCAAGTCTAGGGAGGAGTTTCGGGGCGGCACGCCTGTGGTGCCGCTCCGAATTTCGTTTGTGGCGCCGTTGCCGAAAACGGCGCGCGCGCCCCGCGGTCCACGCGCGCTCTGGTCGCGTCACGGATCCGCCCCACTCCTCGTCCACGTGCCCAAATAGATTGCGTGACGCCCGCTTCAAGACAGATAGTGAGCCCGCGCGTGAAGGCTTTGGGGGCGGACGTGATCGAAATCGGACTCGGATTTCTGCTGGTGGCGGGTGCTCTCGCGCTTGCCGCCGGAGCCTTCGGCATCGTCGTCGCGCCCGCAGGCGTGGATCTGTATCCGCTCTTCGGTGCCATCGGCACGGGGCTCGTGCTGGCGGCGGGCGTTCTTCTGGTCGCGGCAGGGCGAACGCGGCGCGCCATTGCGCATCGTCCCGAGCGCCGGCACGCCTTGAGGTCGGCCCGCCTGACGAGTGTCGCGCTTCTCTTGGTCGCCGGTCTCACGATCGGCCTGTTCCTCTCGCCGGGTCCGTTCAATCTCGTTCGCGTCGGCGGTTTCCCGATGGGCTACTATTTCGCCGCGCAAGGCGCGTTGGTCGCGCTCGTCATCCTCGCGTTCTGGTGGGCGGGACGCCAGAACCGGATCGACGCCGAGGAGCGACGCTCATGAACGGCACCGTTTTTCCCGGCCTGTCGGCCGCAGGCCGTGCGCTGCCGGTAGCGCTTCTCGCGGCCCTTCCGGGTCTCGTGTTCGCCGCCGGCTACGATCATCTGGCTTACGGCGTCGGGCTTTTGGCTGGGGTCGTGCTTGCCGGGCTTTTGATCGCACCCCGTCTCGCAGAGGCCGCCGCGCCGACGATCTCATCAGCCATTCGCGAAAAATTCGGCGCGGTCGCTGCACGCCTTGCGTCCGCTCTCGTCGCCCTCGTCGCGATGCCGCTTCTCGCGGCGGATTTCGCGTTGGCCGGCCTCGTGTTTGAACGTGGGCTCGGCATCGCGCCGGTTTTTGCAGTGCTGGCGATGCTCGCGCTCGTCGTCCTGCTCGGCCTGATGCGAGATGCGCGCACGCTCGCTGTTCTGTCCGCGGCCGCATGGCTGCTCCTCGCCGCGAGCATCTTCGTGCCCCTGGTTCTGATCGCGTTCGTTGCGGAGGGCGGCGCAACCCTCCCCGTCACGGCCTACGGCCTCCTCATGCAGGATCTCCAAGGCGTCGAGGAAACGTTGATCGAGCGTGGCCTGGTCGATTTCGACACGTTCAGCGCCCACGCCGCCCCGTTTATCCGCCTCATCGAGCGTGACGTGTTTGCGCTCGTCGTGACGCTCACGCTTGGGATCGCCGCGCTGCCCCATCTCGCAAGCACGTTGGCGCAAACGCGTAACCCCGCCGTAACGCGCTTCGCGGGCGCCTGGGCAGCGCTCTTCGTCATGATCCTTATGCTCGGCATGCCCGCGCTTGCCGTGTATGCGAAGCACGCGATCTACAGCGCGATCGCGAACGACACGCCGCTCGCGTCTCTGCCTCATTGGCTCGAAGCGCCGCTCGCGGCGGGCGTCGCTCATGTTCACGGTACGTCGCTTCATCTGTTCGAGCAGGTCGCATCGGCCGCGCAGGCGGGAAGCCGAACCGCGGCAGCCGTGGCAGACGCAATCTCCGCTGGTGCCGGAAGCCAGTGGCAAGCGCTCGATCCGGACGTGCAGCAGGTAATGTTCGCGGCGGCAACCCAGCATGCCCTCGATCCGCAGGCCTTCTCCGCATGGGAGGTGTATCGAGGTACGGTTCTCCCCGCGGCCGCGGCAGTGGCAGGAAACGACGGCGCGATCCTCATGCAATCCGGCCTCGTCATCGAGCCGCTGGGCTTCCTGCTCATCGTCGCCGGTCTCACCGGATTTCCCGCGGCCGTCTTGGGCCTGATGGCGCTCGCGTTCGCGACCGCAGCTCTTGCGGTTTCGGCAAGCCTCGTTCGGGCGGTGGCGAACGCTGTGCCGGATCGTGCGGACGGCCGAGTGCTGACGTTTCCGGGCATTATGCTGGCGCTCGCGGTGAGCGTCATCGCCGTGGGAGCGGCCGTTTTCGTAACGATGGATCTCGTGACGCTCGTCGTCTCCGCCCTGGCAATTGCTGCAGCCGGCCTCTTTCCCGCGCTCGCGCTCGGCCTCGCGTGGCGGCGCGCCACAGCCGCAGGCGTGATCGCGGCGATGATCGCAGGCGCGGGCGTCAGCGGCTATTACACGGCCGCAACCCAGCTTTTTCCGGTCGCTTTCTACACCACCTGGCCAACGCTTTCGAATGCGAGCGAGTACGCCATCGAGGAATTCGAAACGCTGACCGTCGAAGCGCGTGAAGCGGAAACAGGAGCGGAGCGCACGCAAGCCGCCGCCGCGCTCGAAGACCTTGCGCGCGGCAGCGCCACACGTGCGGGTCTCGCCAACTGGGCTGGCATCGACAGCCCGTCGTCAGGCATCTTCGGCGTGCTGGCCGGACTTGTGGCTTTAATCCTGGTGAGCCTGGTTACGCCGTCCCGCCGCGGACGCGCTCAACCATAGGCGAGCCGTGGCTGCCACGCGTTCGCTTCCGTCGCCGAGAGGAACTCGGCGATAGCGCCGATCGTTTCGTCGTCGCGCAGCAGGGGCGCATGGCCCTGCGCCGGCACCGTGAGGGACGAAAGCGCCGGGTGGCGCCGTGCCATCTCCGCCACCGTCGCCTCCGCGAGAATGTCCGAGGTCTCGCCCCGCAGCACAAGCACCGGCACGCGCTTCAGCGCGTCGAACTGCGGCCAGAGCGCTGGGATCGGCCCGTCGAGCACCGAAAGCGCGTTGGAAAGCGCCGGGTCGTAACCCGGCGCCGGGCGCCCCTTGTGCTCGTTGAACCATTGCTTCGCAACTTCGACGCACTCCTCCTGCGAGATGTTCGGGAATGCGCGCTTGCCCATGTCGTGGACAAGCTGGCCAGCCTCCGTCCACGAGGCCGGCAGCGGAATACGCCCGACATAGGCCGAGATGCGCTGAAGCCCTTTCGCATCGATAACGGGCCCGATGTCGTTGAGCACCACCGGCCCTAAGGATTTCGGCTGCATGGCCGCCATCACCATGGCGATGATGCCGCCGCGAGAGGTGCCGAGAATGGCCGCGCCGTGAAGGCCCGTGACGGTCAGGAAGTCGAGCACGTCCATTGCCTCGAACGGCACATTGTAGTTGCGCCATTCGGGGTCGGATTGGGAAAGCCCGCGCCCGCGATAGTCGAGCGTATAGACGTCGCGCGGAGTGTTGACGCGCTGCGAGAGCGCGTCCGCGATCACGTGGAAATCCCGGCTGTTGCGCGTCAGCCCCGGGAGGCACACGAGCGGTCGCCGCGGTGTGCCGTCGCGCGCGGCAGCGGCCGGATAATGGCGGCCATAAAGCCGGAGGCCGTCGCGGGCCGTGAAGTGGATCTCCCGGAAAGTTTCGACGGAACGCGTCATACTTTAAACCCCCAACTGTTGATCTCCGCCGAGGCGCCCACCTCGCCGAAGCCGAAACGCAAAACCCATTTACCCGTCAGAGCGCGTGGTCGACGCGCGTCCCGCCACGCTGGCGCGATTGAGATCCTCTTCGAGCCGGAGCGCGGCCTCTTCTTCGCCGAGCCGCGCGCGATAGATCTGAATGTTGGCCAGCACCTTGCCGACATACTCGCGCGTTTCCTGGATCGGAATGCGCTCGATCCAGTCGATGGGATCGATGCCCGGCTCCCGCGGATCGCCGAACTCGCGGATCCACTGCCGTGTCCGCCCAGGCCCCGCGTTATAGCTCGTCAGCGTGAGAATGTATGAGCCGCGCACGTCGCGCATCCGGTCGCCCACGTAAGCGGACGCCAGCATCGTGTTGTACGACGGGTCCTTCAGCAGACGGTCGAGGTCGCACTTGATCTTGTAGTCGCGACAAACGTGCTTCGCCGTCACCGCCATCACCTGCAGGATGCCTTTGGCGCCCGCGCCCGACACGATCTGTGTGTTGAACTCCGTCTCCTGGCGCGCGAGCCCGAGCAGGAACGCCGTCTCCGGCGGCTTGCGCAGTGGCGTATAGGCCGGGAACGGGTGCACCGGATAGCTGTAATAATAAAGGTTCTGCCCGCGCGCGATGGCGGTCTTGGCCGTGCGCACGGCCGACTGCGTATCGCCGATGGCTTCCGCGAGATGCGCAATCATCGCAGCTTCGCGCTCGGTCCTGAGGTGCTGCCGTAGCGACAGCAGAAACAGCCGTGGGATGCTCGCGTCGAGCCCGGCCTTGTGCGCGATCACGACGGCGCGCGCCGCGTCCAGCTCGATGAAGGCACGCGCTTCTGCGTCCGTCGGTGCCTGCGGCGGCGCAATGGTGACGGCAAGTGTCCCCGGTTCCAGCTTCTGGCGCGCGAGCAGCGCATGGAAGGTATCGGGATCGGCGGTCGCTTCCCTGTAGAAGCGTTGAGCTTCCGCCGCGTCTCCGCGCGCGTCCGCATTCCGCCCCATCCAGTAGCGTGCGCGCGCGCGGCTCAGGGGACCGTCAGCCGACTTGTAGAGCGCGCGGAAATGCGGCTCGGCCGCCTTCGGATCGTTAAGGTTCTGTTGCGCGATCCATCCGGCCATGAAGGCCTGATCCTTGACTGCGTTCTCGCCGAGCGGACCCGCTTCCCGCACCAGTTCATAGGCGAGCTTCGGCTTTCCGATTCTCAACGCGGCGTAAGCGGTGGTGCGCCGTTCCGTCCACCAAACGTCGGGCACGACGGTAAGCGCTTCCTCGGTCGGTGCCGAAAGCATCATGCGGGCAGCCTCTTCGACCTTGCCCGCGCGCCTCAGCGTCTGGATGCGATGGAACACGAGGCCCCAGTCCGGCACGCTCTCGGCCGGCAGCGCATCGACGGCGGCCCTCGCAGTCTTGTTGCCGAACAGCACGGAAATCCGCGCTTCGGCCTTCTTGCGCTCAGCGGCCGGCAACAGAGGCAGCACACGCCGTGCTATTGTCGCCCGCGCCTCTTTCTCGTTCTTCCAGCGCACGTCGCTGATGATGAGACGGTCGAGGCGCCACTTGTGGTCGGCCTGCGTCAGTAGCGAACCGAAGCGGTCGAGAAAGCCCGCTTCGAGCCGCGCGGGCAGATCGTGGTTCCGCCAGGCGTGCACGGCAAGGCGCCGGGCTTCGTCGGTATTTCCTTCCGCGAGGTGGGCGGAGGCGAGTGCTGCAAGCCCCGCTGCCGTTTCGGGCGCGCTGCCCTCGAAATGCCCTTTGATGTCTGAGGAGGTTCCGCCCGCCGTAAAAAGCGTTTCGTCGCGCCGTTGCGTCAGCATGTTGCGGTTGGCCCAGGCCGGGTTGGCGTCGAGGAAGGCGCGGTATTCTTCCGGCGTCCCATGTCCTCGGCGCAGCCGCCACCAGTGAACGAGCTTCCGTGCGACCGGGTCGGAGATCTCCTGCTTCAGCGCGCGGGCCTTTTCCACATCGTCCTGACCCGCGCCGAGCGCGCGAAACGCAGCCTTGATCCGATCCTTGTCGGCATCGCTGAGATCGCGCGTGACGAGCGGCTTGATGGCCGCGTCCATACGCGCCATGAAGTCTCGCTCGGCCCTGGTCGGGTTGGCGGGCGCGGGCAGCTCCGGAAACTTCTGAGCCCGCGCCGCGATGGGCGCGAGCGCCAACGCCATCAAAAGGGCGAGGGCGCCGGCCGCGAAGGCGAGGCGCTGGCGGGGCCAAAGGGCGTTCGGCGTCTGTCCTGTCACGCGCATCCTCGAAAAGCGCCGGATCGCCGGCACTGGTTCCTGAACGGCCGCCTCGTCCGCGATCCGCGCTCGGGGGCTGCCGGACATATGTCGTGAAGCGGGCTGGATACCACGTCGTGTTCTTGCAGGCTGCCGCCTGACCGCATAATGTCCACGTTCCCAGCCGCATCTGAGGCCGTGAACGGGCGAACGCAACGCCAAGAGGGTACAAACTCGAACGCAGGCATTCAAGGTGCCTGTCGGCGCGGAAGGGACGGCAGGCGCACTTCGCCGCCGGAAAATGCAGAGTTTAAGCGGGAGAGGGCATGTTCAGAGGCTCCATTACGGCGCTCGTGACGCCGTTCAAGAACGGCCTGCTGGACGAGGAGGCGCTGCGCCGCCTGGTCGAGTGGCAGATTACCGAAGGCACGCACGGCCTCGTTCCGACCGGAACGACGGGCGAAAGCCCGACTTTGAATTTCGACGAGCATAAGCGCGTCATCGAGGTCGTGATCGAGGCGGCGCGCGGACGCGTGCCCGTCATTGCAGGCACCGGCTCGAACGCCACCGACGAGGCGATCGAACTCTCGCAGCACGCCGAAAAGGCGGGCGCGAATGGCCTGCTGATCGTGAACCCCTATTACAACAAGCCATCGCAGGACGGCCTCTTCCAGCACTTCAAGGCCATCGACGACAAGGTCGGCATCCCCATCGTCATCTACAACATTCCCGGCCGCACCAACGTCGATATGTCGGTCGAGACGATGGCCCGCATCTTCGAACTGAAGAACGTGACGAGCGTGAAGGACGCCACCGCCAATCTCGCCCGCGTCTCCCAGCAGCGCGCCGCCATGGGTCCTGAGTTCAATCAGCTCTCCGGCGAGGACGCGACGGCGCTGGCCTTCATGGCGCACGGCGGACATGGCTGCATCTCGGTCGCTTCGAACGTCGCACCGCGCCTGTGCGCGGAGTTCCAGAACGCGTGCATGAAGGGCGATTTCGCCGCCGCCCTCAAGCTTCAGGACCGCCTGATGCCGCTGTTCGACGCGCTCTTCGTCGAGACCAATCCCGGCCCCGTGAAGTATGCCGCCTCGCGCCTGGGGCTCTGCTCGGCTGAGATGCGCTTGCCGATGGTGCCGGTGACCGACGCGGGCAAGAAGGTCGTGGACGCAGCACTCGCCAAGGTGGGCCTGCTGCAAGCTGCGGCCGCCGAATAGAAGAAAGCAAGAAGAGCCATGTCGGCCAAGAAGAACGACGGCCGCCGGCTCGTTGCCGAGAACCGGAAGGCACGCCACGAGTATTTCGTCACCGACGATTACGAAGCCGGCCTCGAATTGAAGGGCACGGAGGTGAAGAGCCTGCGCCGCGGCCAGGCCAACATCGCCGAAAGCTATGCGTCCTTCGAGGATGACGGCAGCTTCTGTCTGGTCAACGCCTACATCCCGGAATACCAGGATGCGGGCTCCTTCTTCCAGCACGAGCCGCGCCGCAAGCGTCGCCTGCTGCTGCACAAGAGCGAGCTTGCAAAGCTGTTCCAGGCCGTCACCCGCAAGGGCATGACGATCGTGCCGCTGGAGCTTTATTTCAACGCGCGCGGCCGCGCGAAACTCAAGATCGCGCTCGCGGAAGGCAAGAAGCTGCACGACAAGCGCGAGACCGCCGCCAAGCGCGACTGGAACCGCCAGAAACAGCGCATCCTGCGGGATAAGGGCTGAGGCGATGGTCGACGGCCGTAGTCTGCAGGACGTGGATTGGTCCACGTTGCCCGTGCCGGAGGACGACGGCGCCGTAGACCATCTCGTAGGTGCGCGTCTCACCGACGTCGCGCTGCCCTCGACGGCGGGGGAAAGCGTATCGCTCGCGACGCTCTCGGGCCGCACCGTGCTTTTCGTCTACCCGATGACCGGCACGCCCGGCGTCGCCTTGCCGGACGGGTGGGACGCCATTCCCGGCGCGCGAGGCTGCACGCCGCATGCGTGCGCCTTCCGCGATCTTCATGCCGACTTGACCGGTGCCGGCGCCTCCGCCGTGTTCGGCTTGTCGACGCAGACGCTCGAAGAGCAAAGATCCACCGTCGAGCGCCTCCATCTCCCGTTCCCGCTTCTGTCCGACGCCGATCTCGCGTTCGCGCACGCCATGTCGCTGCCCGAGATGGAGGTGTCGGGAAAGGCGATGATCAAGCGCATGGCCTTGATCGTCGACGAGGGAACAGTCACCCACGTGTTCTATCCTGTATTTCCGCCCGACCGGAACGCTGCCGACGTGCTGGCGTGGCTGAAAGCCAACCCGCTGTGACCGCGCCGTGGCCCTGGTCCGCGCCGGAAGACGATGGCGGCGCGCGCCATCTCGTGCCAGGTCTCGCGCTGCCCGATGTTCCACTCATGGCAATCGATGGCGAAACGCTCTCATTGGCGCGCCTTCCCGGCCGCTGGGTCGTGTTCGTCTATCCGTGGACGGGCAGGCCCGGCCTGCCAAATCCTCCGAACTGGGACGACATTCCGGGCGCCCACGGCTCCACGCCGGAGGCCGAAGGCTTTCACGACGCCTATGTCGCCTATCGCGTGATGGGGATCGATGTCGTCGGTATCAGCGGCCAGCCGACGGCGGACCAGCAGGAGTTCGCCGCCCGCATCGGCTTGCGGTTTCCGCTGGCCTCGGACGCCGAGGGGAAACTGCGCGACGCGCTCGGCCTCCCGACGTTCGAGACTGGCGGCGAGAGGTATCTCAAGCGCCTGACGCTCGTGATGCGCGACGGCGTGATCGCGCGCGTCGTCTATCCGGTCCATCCCCCTCATACGCATGCGGGCGCGCTTCTCGCAACGCTTCGGACTGAGTCCTAAAGCACGTCGCTTTCGATATCGCCGGCCGAGTAGCCGAGCTTTTCGAGCCCTTCTTCCAGATAGTCCGAGAGCAGCGGCTGCCCGAGCAGATAGCTCGCGGTGGAGTTCGTTTGCTCGGCCTTTGCCGTCTCGACGGCTTCTTCGAGTTCTTCGGGTTCGAAGGTCCCGCGCCCGATCCAAAGCAGGGCCACCAGATGGGCCTGTTCGTCGTCGTTCAGCGCGTCGACGAAACCGACGATCTCGGCCACCGTGGGATCGTTGGCGAAATCTTCCAGGATGGAGCTGGGATCCTCGTCGGCATCGCCTTCCTGCGGTGATGAGTTCCACGCGCCGACCTTCGCGTCGTACTCGCGCGCCTTGATGATGACGTGCGCCACCTTTTCCGGCGCGATTTCAAGAGCTGTCCTCGGCGACATGGAACTCTCCCGACGATCGAGACGTGGTCCGGACGAACGTGCAGAGATGATAGGCGCCAAACGGCCGGCGTTGAAGGGCCCATGAAAATGTCAGCGGCGAGGTGTGCCGTGATCCTGATCAAGAAACGCCCGCACGTCGCGAAACACGTCGTGGAACATCGCCGTGGTGAGACGGCCCGTGTTGGTGTTGAGGCGTGAGCAATGAAGGCTATCGAAAAGCACGACCTGACCGATCTCGTGGCGAGCGCCGTGCTTGAACGGATAAAGCGCCTTCCGGACCCCGAGAGTCGCCAGCGTTTGATCGTGGGCGACGCGCCCGAGCGCGACCATCGCGCGAAGGCGCGGCAAGTGTGCGAGCCGCGAGGAGAAATAGGCGCGGCAGCTCGTGATCTCTTGGGGCAGCGGCTTGTTGCCGGGCGGCACGCAACGCACGGCGTTGGTAATCATGCAGTCGACGAGTTGCAACCCGTCCTTAGGATCGGCGCGATAGGTGCCGCGCGCGAAGCCGAAAGCGAGGAGCGTCGAGTAAAGGAGGTCGCCCGCGTAGTCTCCGGTGAACGGACGCCCCGTGCGGTTGGCGCCCTTGAGGCCCGGCGCGAGGCCGACAATGAGAAGGCGCGCGGCGTCTGCGCCGAACGAGGGAACCGCGCCGTTGAACCAGCCGGGATTGGCCGCGGCCGAAGCGTCACGAAATGCGACAAGCCGCGTACACCGCGGACAATCCCTCGGTGCCTCGGGCGGACAGTCCGGAACGGATGAGATGAGTGTGTTCGCCATCGTGCGAGAGGGAAGCGCCGGTGCGGGCTAGGCGCAAGCCCTTTCGTCTCGTCCGGCACGTTCCATTGGGTCCAGAACTGCCCTATGCGTCCTGCGACACATCGTCGTTGTCATGATAGGAATGGGGGTCCCGCGGACCCTGACGGGTGGAGCGGGCCACCCGGGCCGAGGCATCGCGTCCGATGATCTGCTCAAGATCGGCGAGATCGATGAACTGGTCGGCCTGGCGCCGAAGCTCGTCCGCGACCATGGCGGGCTGGGTCTGGAGCGTCGAGACGACGCTGACCCGCTTGCCCTTCTGCTGAAGGGCGGCCACGAGGCCGCGAAAATCCCCGTCCCCCGAAAACAGCACGATGTGGTCGAGTGTATCGGCGAGCCGCATGGCGTCCACCGCCAGCTCGATATCCATGTTGCCCTTCACCTTGCGGCGGCCGGAGGCGTCGGTGAATTCCTTGGTGGGCTTGGTCACCATGGTAAAGCCATTGTAATCGAGCCAGTCGATAAGGGGCCGGATGGACGAATACTCCTGGTCCTCCGAAAGAGCCGTATAGTAAAGCGCGCGGACCAAATGGGATTTCTGACGGAACAAAGCGAGTAATCGCTTGTAATCAACATCAAATCCCAGAGCCTTCGAGGTGGCGTAAAGATTGGCGCCATCAATAAAGAGAGCGATGCGCTCGCCTTGGTAGAAGTGCATTCTTGTGTTCCTTAAACGAAACGGCGATCAGGCGTCAGGCAATCCGCCGGCAAACAATATAAGCCCAAGCCGGGTACATATAGGATATATCTTCTAACGATGGGCCTTAGATAAGCGCACATTTTCATAAATTGAAATCGCTGAAGTGTGAAAATTCGTTCGGCCGTCCTCAGAAGATCGCCACGTCAAAGCGCCAACTTTAATAACGAGTGTTCGACAGTCGGCATATAAGACGAGATGCAGTCTTTTCAATTGGCTCGGCTTTTTTGTCTTTACGGCCTGATAACTGCGGCGGCCCGCCTCGCGCCGGATCGCTTGCCCGGCAGCCCGATCCATGCCACTTAGAGGGCAAGAGGCGGCACGCTGCGCCAGCTCCGGCTGCGGCGGCAAAATGATTCCGCATCATCATCGAGACGAGAGAGGGGTGCTGGCAAATGGCACGCGTCACAGTCGAAGATTGCGTCGACAAGGTCCCGAACCGCTTTGAGCTGGTTTTGCTCGCGGCCCATCGCGCGCGGTCGATCGCCAACGGCAGTGCGATCACGATCGACCCGGACAACGACAAGAACCCGGTCGTCGCCCTGCGCGAGATCGCCGAGCGGACCATTCCGCCGGAGGATATGCGCGAGAGCTTGATTCACTCGATCCAGAAGAACGTCGAGGTGGATGAGCCCGAGGCTGCCGCGGCGCCGTCCCTGCCGCAGGAGCGCCGGAGCCCTGTGCTGGGCCGCGACGACCAGTCGTCCGACACCGAAGTCGATGTGCTGACCGAGGAGCAGCTTCTGCGCGGCCTCGAAAGCATGACGCCGTCGGAGCCGTCCTCCAACGGCGCTGGCGGCCCGCGCGAACGTGGCCGCTAGACCGTAGCCTCCAGGCAGGCGCCCTCTGGCCTGCCACCTCCCGGTGGGATCTGGTTCGAACGGCGCTTCCATCTGATCGGCCGCTCCGAAGGCGCCGTGCGGAGTGTGCGGCTTTGCCGGCGCCGGAGTGAATGCGGCCCATGATGCGTCAGTACGAGCTCGTCGAGCGAGTACAGAAATACGACCCCACGGCGGACGAGGCGCTTCTGAACCGCGCCTACGTTTACGCGATGCGCGCGCACGGAAATCAGAAGCGTGCGTCCGGCGCGCCCTATTTTTCGCACCCCCTTGAGGTCGCCGCGATCCTGACCGAGCTTCGGCTCGACGACGCCACCATCGCCACCGCGCTCCTCCACGACGTGATCGAGGATACCGACGCCACCCGCGCCGAGATCGATCAACTCTTCGGGCCCGAGATCGGCGCCCTGGTGGACGGCCTCACCAAGATCAAGAAGCTCGATCTGGTGACGAAAAAGGCGGAGCAGGCCGAAAACTTCCGCAAGCTTCTGATCGCGATTTCGAGCGACATCCGCGTGCTTCTCGTGAAGCTCGCGGACCGCCTGCACAACATGCGCACGCTTGAGCACATGAAGCCTGCGAGCCGCAAGCGCGTCTCGGAGGAAACGCTTGAAATCTATGCTCCGCTTGCCGGCCGCATGGGGATGCAGGCGCTGCGCGACGAGTTGGAGGAGCACGCTTTCCGCTGGCTCAATCCCGAAGCCTATCAGACGGTCACCGACAAGCTCGACGAGCTTCGCGCCAAGAACGAAGGCCTCGTCGACGACATCGCCTTGGCCCTGGAGCAGAAGCTCGCGGCCGTGGGGATCAAGGCTGAGGTCAACGGGCGCGAGAAGAAGCCCTATTCGATCTGGAGCAAGATGGCCAATCGGCAGATCGGCCTCGAACAGCTCTCCGACATTTATGCCTTCCGGGTGATCGTCGACACCATCGACGATTGCTATCGCGTGCTGGGCGTCGCGCACACGACGTGGCGCACCGTGCCCGGCCGCTTCAAGGATTACATCTCGACGCCCAAGCAGAACAACTACCAGTCGATCCACACGACGGTGGTGGGACCGCGCCATCAGCGCGTGGAGCTTCAGATCCGCACGCGCGCCATGCACGATGTCGCGGAGTACGGCGTCGCCGCGCATGCGTTCTACAAGGATGCGCGCCATGTCGAGACGCAGAATGCGCAGAAGATGAATGGTGCCTCGCAAAGCCTCGTCTTCTCCGACAAGGAAAGCGGGCCGTATCAGTGGCTCCGCCGTCTCGTCGAAACTCTGCTGGAAGGCGCCAACCCCGAGGAGTTCCTGGAGCACACCAAGCTTGAGCTGTTCCAGGATCAGGTGTTCTGCTTCTCGCCCAAGGGCCGCTTGATCGCGCTCCCGCGCGGTGCGACGCCGCTCGATTTCGCCTACGCCGTGCACACCGATATCGGCAACCGCGCCGTCGGAGCTTACGTCAACGGCCGCCACGTTCCGATCGATACGCGCCTGCGCAACGGCGACGAGGTGGAAATCCAGACCTCGAAAACGCACACGCCGCCCGCCGCATGGGAAAGCCTGGCGGTGACGGGCCGCGCCCGCTCCGCCATCCGCCGTGCGGCACGCGACGCGATCCGCCGCCAGTACGCCGAACTGGGCCGGCGTCTCCTGATCTCGGCCTTCGATCGTATTGGCGAAACCTACACGGACGAAAGTCTTCGCAAGGCCCTGCCGCGCCTCTCGCAGAAATCGGTGGACGACGTGCTCGCCGCTGTCGCCCGCAACGAGCTGAAGGTCGAGGACGTGGTGCGCGCCGTCGCCCCGGAGGTCGCGGCCGCCGCCCGCGCCGCCCCGCCCGCCCGCGTCGAGGAGCAGCCCTCGAAGACCATGAAGGGCTGGTTGCGGCTCACGCGTGCTGCGAGCAACAAGCTCAGGATCGGCGGCGCGTCGTCGTCCTTGCCGCAGAGTGCCGATCCTCAGCCGGAAACCACGACGGGCCGCGTGCGTGGCGTGCCGATCCGTGGCGTCAAGGACGACATGCCCGTTCTGTTCGAGGAGGGCGGCGCGGTGCCGGGCGACCGCATCGTGGGCGTTCTGGCTCCGGGCGAGGGCATCCGTGTTTTCCAGATCCACTCGCCGCGCCTGCAGGAATTCGAGCACGAGCGCTGGATCGACGTCGCCTGGGACGTGGACCCTGACAACCCGCAACGCTTCCCCGCCCTCATCGTCGTGACGACGCCCAATCGGCCGGGCGCGCTCGCCGAGATCGCCGACGTCATCGGCCAGGCGGCCGGCAATATCAACAATATCAAGATGATCCGCCGCGCGTCCGACTTCATGGACATGCGGATCGGGCTCGACGTGTGGGACTTGGCGCACCTCAATCAGATCGTTAATGGTCTGAAATCGAAAGCGGTGGTCACCAAGGTTGAACGTGTGTTTGAATAATTGGCCCGAGGCTCCCGGAAGCCCCGCTAACGACAGGTGAAAGAAGATATGACGCCGGCCTCTCAAAGCACCATTCGGCTCGGTGTAAACATCGATCACGTGGCCACGATCCGCAACGCACGCGGCGGCCGCCATCCCGATCCGCTGCGTGCAGCGCATCTCGCGGTCGAGGCAGGCGCCGACGGCATCACGGCGCACCTGAGAGAAGATCGCCGCCACATCTCGGACACCGACATCGCGCGCCTCAAAAGCGAGCTGACGCGCCCGCTGAATCTCGAAATGGCCGCGACCGATGAGATGCTGCGCATCGCGCTTCGTCACGTGCCGAACGCGTGCTGTCTTGTGCCGGAGCGGCGCGAGGAGCGCACGACGGAAGGCGGTCTCGACGTGGTCGGCCAGCGCGCTGCGCTCCAACCTGTCGTGGGCGAACTCAAGCAGGCCGGCATCCGCGTGTCGCTTTTCATCGAGCCCGACCTTGCCGCCATCGATGTGGCTGCCGCCTTGCAGGCCGATATCGTCGAGCTGCACACGGGCCGGTACTGCGAATATGCCGCCGATGACGACGCCAAGGGTGCCGCCGCCGAAGTGGAGCGCCTGCGCACGGCGGCGATGGAAGCCGCTCTCCGCGGCCTTGAGGTTCACGCAGGCCACGGCCTGACGTTCAACACGGTCGCGCCCCTCGCCCGCATGCCGGAAGTGGTCGAGCTCAACATCGGCCATTTCCTGATCGGCGAGGCCATCTTCGGCGGCCTTCACGGCGCGGTGCGGCGGATGCGTGCGCTGATGGACGAGGCCCGCCGCAAGGTCACGGGTCAGGTCAGCGCGTGATCATCGGGATCGGGAACGACCTCATCGACATCCGGCGCATCGAGGCGACGCTGCTGCGCTTCGGGGATCGCTTCCTGGACCGCGTCTTCACCGACGTCGAGCGGGCGAAATCGGACCGCCGCCGTCAACGCGCCGCCTCGTACGCAAAGCGCTTTGCGGCCAAGGAGGCGTGCGCCAAGGCGCTGGGAACCGGGTTCGGTCAGGGCGTGTACTGGCGGGACATGGGGGTCGTCAATCTGCCGTCGGGCCGTCCCACGCTGGCGCTCACGGGCGGTGCGGCCGAGCATCTGGCAAGCCTCGTGCCGGCCGGTTACATGCCCCGCATCGACCTGACCCTCACGGACGATTATCCGCTGGCCGAAGCTGTGGTGATCATCTCGGCTGTCCCGGCAGGTGGTCCGGTGAGCTGAACCGCCCGCTTTCGGTCTTCACGGGTTTGCACCCGGCCCGCTTAATGGCTATAGCGGGCGTGCTGTGTTGAACACGCCCCCGGCCGGCCCGGACGGGCCCAAGGAGCAGGAGAATGAGCCTGGAAACGAACTCCAAGGCTGCGGGGTCGAGTTGGACCGAAACCGCGAAGATCGTCATCCAGGCGCTGGCCATCGCAATGGTGGTGCGCGTGTTCTTCTATCAGCCGTTCAATATCCCGTCGGGCTCGATGAAATCGACGCTGCTGATCGGAGATTACCTCTTCGTCTCGAAGCTGTCCTACGGCTACAGCCGCTTCTCGTTCCCCTTCAGCCCGAACCTGTTCTCCGGCCGCATCTTCGGTGCCGAGCCCGAGCGTGGCGACGTCGCCGTCTTCCGCCTGCCGCAGGATGAATCCATCGATTACATCAAGCGTGTGGTCGGCCTGCCCGGCGACACGGTGCAGATGACCGACGGCGTGCTGCACATCAACGGCGAAGCGGTGAAGCTCGAATACAAGGACGAGTTCGCCAATGTCGAATGCGATCCGTATTTCCGACACTGCCGGCGCGTGGTCTACAAGCGCTTCACCGAAACGCTGCCGAACGGCGTGAGCTATTCCGTGCTCGATCTGGAGCCGAACGGCGACTACGACAACACCGATATTTTTAAGGTGCCTGAGGGGCACTATTTCATGATGGGCGACAACCGGGACAATTCCTCCGATAGCCGCGCATCCGTTGGCTTCGTGCCGTATGAGAACCTGGTCGGCCGGGCGGAGATCATTTTCTTCTCCGCTGCCGTGGACGAGCCCGACGGCATGCGCTGGGTCTCGCCCTGGACGTGGCCGTTCGACATTCGCTGGACCCGCTTCTTCAATCTGGTCCGCTAAGGGCGAAGAGGCGAGAAGCGCGGAGCTTTCTGGAAGATCGGCGCGATGTTCAAGGCTCGCAAATACAAGGAGCTCGAAAAGAAGCTCGGGTATCGCTTCCGCAACGAAGCGCTACTCGCCCGTGCGCTCACGCATTCGAGCCTCAGGGGCACGCGCAAGGTGCGCGAGGACAACGAGCGGCTCGAATTCGTGGGCGACCGTGTCCTTGGCCTCGCCGTCGTAGAGATGCTCGAACAGATCTATCCCGACGCAACCGAGGGAGAGCTTGCGCGCCACCTCAATCGCCTCGTGCGTGGCGAAGCCTGTGCGAAAGTAGGACGCGACCTTGGCCTCGGCGATCACCTGATGCTCTCGGAGAGCGAGGCCGGAAGCGGCGGACGCCTCAAGTCCACGATCCTCGCAGATGCCGTGGAAGCCGTCCTCGGCGCCATCTTCCTCGAAGCGGGTTTCAACAAGGCGCGCGACGTGGTGCGCCATCTCTGGCAGAGTGACGCGGGCGCGCTGGGCCAGGCGGCTGCCGATCCCAAATCCGCTTTGCAGGAATGGGCCCAGGGACGTGGCCTCGCCCTGCCGTCCTATGTGGAGATCGCGCGCACCGGCCCCGACCACGCGCCGCACTTCACCGCAGAGGTTCGCATTCGCGGCAAAGCGCCCGCGCAGGGCGAGGGGGCCTCGAAACGTGCCGCCGAGCAGGCAGCCGCCATCGCACTTCTTGAACGCGAGGGTGTGTTCGCCAAAGGAGATATCAAGGTCTGATGGACACTCCGAACGAAGAGAGCCCATCGGGCGCGCCATCCGCGACGCGCTGCGGTGTCATCGCCATCATCGGCACGCCCAATGCAGGCAAGTCGACGCTCGTGAACGCGCTGGTTGGCGCCAAGGTGACCATCGTCTCGCGCAAGGTGCAAACCACACGCGTGCAGATCCGCGGCATCGCCATGGAAGGTGTGAGCCAGCTCGTTCTGATCGACACGCCGGGCATCTTCGCGCCGAAGCGCCGTCTCGACAGGGCGATGGTGGCGAGCGCGTGGGCTGGCGCGACCGACGCCGACCGCGTGCTGCTGCTCGTCGACGCAGCAAAGGGCGTCGATGAAGAGGTGGAAAGCCTCGTCACGCGCCTCGCCGATCACGTGAAGAATTGCATCCTGGTGCTGAACAAGGTGGACCGCGTCGAGGACAAGAGCCGCCTTCTGGCGCTCGTGGAAATCCTCTCGAAGCGTCTGACGCTGGAGCGCGTGTTCATGGTCTCGGCGCTGACCGGCGACGGCGTGGCCGAGCTCAAGCGCTATCTGGCCGAGCGCGTGCCCGAAGGCCCGTGGCTCTATCCCGAGGACGAGCTTTCCGACATCCCGCTGCGCCAGCTTGCCGCCGAAGTGACGCGCGAGAAGCTCTACAACCTGATGCACGACGAACTGCCCTACCAGATGACGGTCGAGACCGAATCCTGGAAGGAGCTGCGGGACAAATCCGTGCGCGTCGAGCAGACGATCTACGTCACCCGCGACAGCCACAAGGCCATGGTGCTCGGCAAGGGCGGGCAGACGGTGAAACGCATCTCGCAGGACTCGCGCAAGGAGCTGATGGATATCGTCGGCGTACCGATTCATCTCTTCTTGTTCGTGAAGGTGCGCGAAGGCTGGGAGCGCGATCCGGCCCGCTATCGTGAGATGGGTCTTGAGTTTCCGAAGGATTGAGACATGGGCGGTTCGCTCAAGCGAGCGTTTGCGGCGGCCGCTCTTGCGTTGGGCCTGATGGTGCACGGCGTGTCGGCCACCGCGGCCGAGCGCATATGCGAAGCCCCGATGCCGAGCGGCTCATCCGTGGGCACGACAGAAGCCGATGCCCGCGTCGGTGCCATCACGTCCTGGCGCATGAAAACCATGAAGAAGTACGGTCCACGCCATGCGGACTGGGGCCTTGCCGCGGAAAAGGTCACGAAATGCGCGCCCCGCAGCAATGGCGGCTTCGAATGCGCCACCACCGCGCGCCCCTGCACCATCCGCGATAGCGATGGCAATACCGAAATCTAGAGCAAGTTTATTTTAAACGAACTCGACGTTGTCCCTCCCCCCTTGTGGGGGAGGTTAGGAGGGGGGGATTCCAGACCGTCTGCTGTTGGGCTTCCCCCCACCCCTAACCCCTCCCCACAAGGGGGAGGGGGACCGGAACGATTCCGTCTGACCTTGAACGTACTCTAGCCGTCGTGAGCTGCCTGCGGCGGTCGCCACGGCCCCCGAAGCGCTCTAATCTCCAGCCATGAACTGGTCCGACGAAGGCATTGTCCTGTCCGTGCGTCCGCATGGCGAAACGGCGTCCGTGGTCGAGCTGCTGACGCGCGCGCACGGCCGCCACCTCGGGCTCGTGCACGGCGGGCGCTCGCGCAAGGCGCGCCCCGTCCTTCAGATCGGCAATCACGTTGCCATCACCTGGAAAGCGCGCCTCGCCGATCATCTGGGCCACATGCAGGTGGAGCTGATCCGCGGCTATGCGGCGACCGCAATGGACGAGCCAGCCGCACTCTCCGGCCTCACGTCGCTGACAGCCATGGCGCGGCTGCTGCCCGAACGCGACCCGCATCCCAATCTCTATGAGGTAACGCTGTTCGTCCTCGCCTATCTGGACGACGCGAGCGTTTGGCCGGCGCTGCTCGTACGCTGGGAACTTGCGCTGATCGGAGAGCTTGGCTTCGGCCTCGACCTCACCGAGTGCGCGTCGACAGGCGCGAACGATGGTCTCATCTATGTGTCTCCCAAGAGCGGCCGCGCCGTTTCCGCCTCCGCGGGCGAGCCCTATCGCGAGCGGCTGTTGTCGCTGCCGTCGTTCCTTCTGCCGGGCCGCAAGGCGCCGCTCGCCCCCGGAGATATCGAAGCGGGTTTCGCGTTGACCGGCCATTTCCTGGAGACGCGCGTGCTGCAGCCCCGTGGCGAGGAACTGCCGGAGGCGCGCGCAAGAATGCTCACCTACTTGGGCCGCATGGACGAGCCGCTGCGCACTACCTGATGCGTTCCAGCGGCTGGACCTCGATGCGCACGGCCTTATCCGCGTCCGGCTTCAGCATGTAGACGAGCCCGTCCTGCGCTTCGTAGCGCGCACGAAATCTTTCGAAGGCAATTTCGCCCGGATTGCACGACGTGTGCGTGATCGCGGACGAGGGCCGCACCTCATGCGTTTCGCCGCCGAACGAATAGGAGACGGCCTGCCGCGTCGTGTTCGAAATCTGGAACGCGTATTGGAGCGATTTCGGCCGCGCGAACAGTTGCACCGAGATAAATTTCGGATCGCGTCCCGGCGCGCTCGCAACGCCGACGCCGATCTCCGTCATGTGCGGGGCCACGATGTTGGCGCGGTGTCCGGGCGAATTGATCCAGCCCTCCACCGCCTTCTCGGCGAGCGACTGCGCCGCGAACCCGCGGCTGTCGGCGTGCATCGCGAGGTTCTCGCCCACCTGGCACCACGTGTAGCCGCTCGCAGCGATACGGTCGCCCGCGCCTCGCCCGTCGGCCGTGTGCGAGAACTGCCCGCTCTTGGCGAGGAACACCGCGTACGCCCGCGCCGCGGCGGCCAGCGCGTCGTTGGGTTTCAGCCCGCCGAGCTGCTGGCGCCCTCTGTAGACGTTGGTCATCTCGATGATGGCGGCTTCGACGGTCGGGATGTCGGGGAGAACGGCGGGCATGGGCTCGGCTGGCGTGAGGTTGCGTTCCCCCGAACGTCGCCGCCCACGGCGGCAAAGACAAGGCGGCCCGCAGGCCCTCCAACACGAAATACCTGAGGAAAACGGGTGCCCAGCGTCTTTCGAGCGGCGCGCGAACAGGCGCGTGAGCCCCTAAATCCGGTGTGCGCAGCGTGGGAGCGTCTTGGCGGAGCCACGCTTCGCTTGGACGCGACCCGGCGCGAGCGCCGCCCCGGCGGAGCGCCAGCGCGCTGACAAGCGCGCGAACAGGCGCGTGAGCCATCATATGCAACCTGTGTCGTCCCGGCACTTGAGAGGGGCCGCCCTGAGGGGGTACGAAGCGGTCATGAGCAAGCAATCGATTCTGCCCCCCACCGACCCCGTGCCCGTGAACCTCAAGGATGCGCTTGAGGAACGCTATCTGGCCTATGCGCTGTCCACGATCATGCACCGCGCGCTGCCCGATGTGCGCGACGGCTTGAAGCCCGTGCACCGGCGCATCCTCTACGCCATGCGCGAACTGGGCCTCGGCCCCGATAAGGGCTATCGCAAGTGCGCCAAGATCGTCGGCGAGACGATGGGCAACTATCACCCCCACGGCAACCAGGCGATCTACGACGCGCTCGCCCGCCTCGCGCAGGATTTCGCCGTGCGCTATCCGCTGGTGGACGGGCAGGGCAACTTCGGCAACATCGACGGCGATAACCCCGCCGCCGACCGCTACACCGAAGCCCGCCTCACCACCGTCGCCGCAGAACTGCTCGACGGCATCGACGAGGACACCGTTGCGTTCCGCCCGAACTACGATGGTCGCGAGCAGGAACCGTCCGTGCTTCCCGCTGCGTTCCCGAACCTTCTCGCCAACGGTTCGGCCGGCATCGCCGTCGGCATGGCGACCAACATTCCCCCGCACAACGTCGACGAGCTGTGCGCGGCACTCCTCCATCTCATCAAGCATCCGAACGCGTCGATCGAGAAGCTGGTCGAGATGGTGCCGGGCCCCGACTTCCCGACCGGCGGCGTACTCGTCGAGCCGCGCGAGCAGATCCTCGAAGCCTATCGCACCGGCCGCGGCGGCTTCCGCTTGCGCGCCAAGTGGGAAAAGGAAGACACCGGCCGCGGCGGCTATCAGATCGTCGTCACCGAGATTCCCTATCAGGTGCAGAAGGCGAAGCTTGTCGAAAAAATTGCGGAGCTGCTGATCGAGAAGAAGTTGCCCCTGCTCGGCGATATCCGCGACGAGTCGGCCGACGAAGTGCGCCTCATCCTCGAACCTAAGACGCGCACCGTCGAACCCTTGATCCTCATGGAGAGCCTGTTCCGCCTGACGGAGCTCGAAGTGCGCTTCGGCCTCAACATGAACGTACTCTCGGCCGGGCAGATTCCGAACGTGCTCTCGCTGCGCGACGTGCTGAGCCAGTGGCTGGAGCATCGCATCGAGGTGCTCGTGCGCCGTTCCCAATACCGGCTGCGCAAGATCGAGCATCGCCTCGAAGTGCTCGACGGCTATTTGATCGCCTACCTCAACATCGACGAGGTGATCCGCATCGTCCGCTTCGAGGACGATCCGAAAGCGAAGCTCATCGAGCGCTTCAAGCTGTCCGAAGTGCAGGCCGACGCGATCCTGAACCTGCGCTTGAAGGCGTTGTCGAAGCTCGAAGAGGTCGAGATCAAGGCCGAGCACGACCGCCTCTCGAAGGAGCGTCGCGGCCTGAAGGAGCTTCTGGCCTCGGACGATCTTCAGTGGGAGCGCATCTCCGAAGAAGTGCGCGCCACGCGCGAGCGCTATTCGAAGAAGACCGCACTCGGCCGCCGCCGCACGACCTTTGCCGATGCGCCCGAGATCGACGTCGATCTCGATGCCGCGCTCGTCGAGAAGGAGCCGATCACCATCATCCTGTCGGACAAGGGATGGGTGCGCGCGCTCAAAGGCCATCAGGACGACCTGTCGCGTCTCGACTTCAAGCAGGGCGACAGCCTGCGCTATGCCGTCAAGGCGCAGACGACCGACAAGCTCATTCTGTTCGCGACCAACGGCCGTTTCTTCACGCTGGAAGCGAACCAGCTTCCGGGCGGGCGCGGCCACGGCGAGCCGGTACGCCTCATGGTCGACCTGGAGCAGAACCAAGACTTCGCGGCCTGCTTCGTGCACGATCCCGAGCGGCGTCTGCTTGTCGCGAGCACGGGCGGTTATGGCTTTGTCGTGCCGGAGAGCGAGGTGATAGCCTCCACGCGCAAGGGCAAGCAGGTGCTCAACGTCGCGGCCGACGAGGAGGCGCGCGTCTGCGTGCCGGTCGATGGCGACCACGTCGCAACCGTCGGAGAAAACCGCAAGATGCTCGTCTTCCCGTTGTCGGAAGTGAACGAGATGACGCGCGGCAAGGGCACGATCTTGCAGCGCTTCAAGGACGGCGCGCTGATCGACGCGCGCGTCTTCCACAAGAAGGAAGGCCTCACCTGGCTGGACGCGGCGGGCCGCACCTTCACGCTTGGATGGTCGGACTTGCGCGAATGGGCCGGCGCCCGCGCGCAGGCCGGAAAGACGGTGCCGAAGGGCTTCCCCCGGTCGAACAAGTTCGGCCCGGCCTTCCGCTGATCGCATGGTCCCACCGGCGCACGCACGAGTGTCATTAAGTGTGATCCGCGCGCGTCTTGCCTCGCTGGCTTCACGCCGCTACGACAGATCCATGGGGCGAGACGACAGACGATCGGGGACTTCGGTGGCGGGAGCGCGCGGGCTCATGCTTGTGGTGGCGGGGGTTGGGATGGCGGCGGTGCTCGCGAGCCCGGCGACCGTCGGGCCATCGTGGGCGCAGGAACCCGCCGTCTGCGATAAAGCCGAATTCGAGAATGCGGTCGACGAGGCCGCCATGGCGCTCCGGGATCTCAACAACCGCAATCGGCCCGCGTTCCAGACGCGCCTGGGCGCCCTTAAGGAAAAGCGCGGCTGGAGCGACGATCAGTTCCTGAAGGAAGCCGCTCCCATGGTCCAGGACGACCGGATCGCGGAGTTCGAGGAGGAATCGAACAAGCTCCTCGCGTCGATTGCCACCATGGGCACCGAAGGCGCGAGCGCGAAGGTGCCGGACTGTGCCATGCTCGAAGAGCTGCGCCGCCTCATGGGCGTGCTGATCGAAACCCAGGCGTCGAAGTGGGCCTACATGTTCGAAAAGCTCGACACCGAACTCGCGAAGTAGCGCACATTAGCGTTTTTTGCGCGCCTCATCCGGCGAGGCCGAGGCTTTCGCTGCTGTGACGTGGGCGCTCAGCACCAACTCGATATACGCCGAGAGCTTCCGCGCATCCGCGTTAGCGAGTTTCTGCAGCGCGGCCTTCAGTTCGGACGTGAGCCGGACGTTTACCGAGGTGTCCTTTTTCATAAATCCCGCCTACGGCAGCGGGATTGACCTAACAAGGTTCGACAAAGTACAACTTTGCTTCACATTGTGAAGCAATATGGTTGTGCCATGACCCTCGCAAAGTCCGCTACGCGCCTCACGATGACCGTGGTCCGCGGCCTCGGCTTGGCTATTCTTCTGCTGGCTGCGGTTCCGATAATGCTGGCCGCGGCACCTATGCTGCTGTTCGGGATGCTCCGCTCACTTTGGCGCAGGGCCGATCTGTGGGCCTTTTACGAGGGCGACGAGGAAAAGCGGCGAAAAGCGGAATGGGATATGGGACGTTGACAGACCCGCAGGGGTTCCCGCCCATCGTTTTCGCGGCGGGGGATTACGCCGCTACCGCCCGCCCGGCACGCGCACCCACCCGCTGGAGCCGAGATGCTCCTGCGGCTGATAGCGCGTTTTGTAGCTCATCTTGCGCGAGCCCTCGATCCAGTAGCCGAGGTAGAGGTACGGCAACCCGAGCCGGCGCGCATAGTCGATGTGCTCCAGGATCATGTAGGTGCCGAGGCTGCGCGCCTCCTCGAACGGCTCGTAGAAGCTGTACACCATCGAAATGCCGTCGGAGAGCCGGTCGCACAGCGCAACCGCTGTGAGCGGCCACGTCTCCTCGCGCGTGTCGAGCGCATAATCGGGCTTCGCGCGGTATTCGGTGAGGAAGGTGCGCACCACGCTGTCCTCCACCATCATCGCGTAGTCGAGCACCGTCATGTCGGCCATGCCGCCATCCGAGTGGCGCGCGTCGATGTAATTGCGGAACAGGCTGAATTGTTCTGATGTCGGGATCGCGGAGACACGCCGGCTCACGAGATCGCGATTGCGTTCGAGCGTGCGGCGCATGGAGCGGCCCGGCGCGAATTCGTCCACGACGATCCGCACGGAGACGCACGCGTGGCAGCCCTCGCAATAGGGCATGTAGGCGATGTTCTGGCTGCGCCGGAAACCGCCCTTGAGGAGGTTGTCGATGAGCGCCAGCGGTTTATCGTTGGTCAGGTGGGTAAAGAGCTTGCGCTCGAGTCTGCCCGGCAAATAGGGGCACGGCTGCGAAGTGGTGACGTAGAACTCCGGAAAGTGCTTTTGCTGTTCCGTCATTCCATTCCATCCTCGCCGCTCGGAGTTGCCCACCAGTGCTGCGCTGAAAGTGCTGCGCTGATCGAGCGGCGGTGAGCCCGGCGGGTGCGGGGGCCGATCTCAATCGAACGATCAGGATAGTCGAGCGGACCAATCCCGATCAAGCACAACGCCAGCCGGGTCGTCATCACGGTGCCGACGACGGTAAAGGGCGGGCCTTAGCCCTTCTGACCCTTGGTTTCTGTCGCGCCATGAGCGGCGGAGGCTTCGATGAAGGCGATGATCTCGCCGGCCACGTCCACATTCGTCGCCCGTTCGATGCCCTTGAGGCCTGGAGAGGCGTTCACCTCGACCACCATCGGCCCGCGGTTCGAGCGCAGCATGTCGACGCCAGCCACGTTGAGGCCCAGGACGGACGCCGCATGCACGGCGGTCGATTGCTCCTCCTCCGTAATGTTGGCCTCCGCCGTGATGCCGCCGCGGTGCAAGTTCGAGCGGAACTCGCCGGTCTTGCCGACGCGCTCCATCGCCGCCACCACCCGTCCGCCGACCACGAGCGCGCGCACGTCGCGGCCCTCCGCTTCGGCGATGTATTCCTGCACCAGGATGTTGATGTTGGCGGCGCTGAACGCTTCCACGATCGATTTGGCGGACGCTTCGGTCTCGGCCAGGATCACGCCCATGCCTTGGGTTCCCTCGACGAGCTTGATGACCACCGGCGTGCCGCCCACCTCCTTGATGACATCCTCCGCCTTGCGCGGCCCGTGCGCGAACGCCGTCACCGGAAGCCCGATACCGGCTCGCGCCAGGAGCTGTAACGCGCGAAGTTTGTCGCGAGCCCGCCCGATGGCGACGCTCTCGTTGAGCGGAAACACGCCCTGCATCTCGAACTGCCGGAGCACGGCCAGGCCGTAATGGGTGATCGAAGCCCCGATGCGCGGGATCACGGCGTCATAGAGCGGCAGCGACTTGCCGCCATAGCGCAGCACCGGCCGGTTGGAGGTGATGTTCATGTGGACGTGAAGCGTGTTGATCACGTCCAAGGTATGCCCACGCGCTTCCGCCGCCTCGACGAGGCGCTGATGCGAGTAGAGGCCCGCATTCCGGGCCAGCATGGCAAGACGCATGGAAAGGCCTGTCGGATGGCTCTCGCGCCGTTACGGCGCGAGCGAACGCTGACGGCGAAATTCGGTCTTATTTTTGGCTGCCGCCCGGCTTTTCCGCCGAGCCCCGTCCCATCAATCCGGCAATGGCGGGAGGCGGCGTCGTCGAGCGGCGCGGCGGCGTGCGCGCGCCCGTACCGGAAGACGCAGGCGGAGGTGCACCGCGCGGACGCGACGGTGCGGATGGCTCTTCCGCATACCTGTCCTCGGGCCCCGGCAGCGGGGAGCCGAAATCGCGCGCGCGTGGCGCGCCGCGTTCCGCGAGCGCCTGGAAGCGGCCGATGAAATATCCCGCAGCGAACGCCGCGGCTCCGATAAGAATGAGGGGAACGAGATCCACAAGAGACATCGGCGCTATCCTGTCGACGGCCGCGGCGGCTGGTCCGCACCCGCGCGCAGTTGAAGTACGGATGGAATCCTAATGCAGCCGATAGGTCTTCGGCAACCGTGCCCCGATCTGCTGCGGCGGCCCCGATTTGCTGCGGCGGAACGTCAGAGGTCGATGGGGATCAGCCGGGCCGGTGCGTCCAGCGGCATGTTGGCCGTCGCCGGCGAGGCGTCCAGGTCGGGGTCGATTGAAGCGTAGGTCAGCCAGGCAAGACTGCCCATCGCCACCATCAGAATGGCGATCCCGACGAGCGTGCGCTTGAGAAACCAGCCGAGCGTGACCGGCGGCAAAGAATCATGCTGCACCGGCTGTGCGTCGTCGGCACCGATTGCCATCAATATCCCCCAGGATGCGGCTCGGGGGAGATCGCCCGGCACGCGCGGTATACACAATAAAAACCTTGCGGGAGAACCGTCCGGTCCCCACCGTCCCATATTTACCATCATGGGAAGAGGTTCGGCTTTGGGTCAAGAGGCCGATTCGGGTTTGCCGACATTACCCGCCCGGGCGTGCTGTCGAAGCCACTGTCAGGGTATCCGAAGCGCATTCGAGCCCCGCGTTCACGTGCCCTGGCGCGGCACGCGCCCCTTTCTCGTATGATGGCGCGCATGAGCAACACCGACAGTCGGCCGCCCTCGGCGGGACGCATGAGCCGTCTGACCGCCGCCCTGGCGGTCGGTCTTGTCGTGGCCTTGGCGGCCGGAGGGGGGCTGTCTTTCCGCGACGCGACCGCAACGGCCGGACCCGCCGCAAGCCCAGGCCGCGATGCCGTCTGGCGGACGATCTTTGCGCGGCCGGCATCCGCTCCGCAATCCGCCCCGTCCACGCCAGCGCAGATTGCGCTCGGCCATGACCTGTTCCACGACCCACGCCTGTCCGGGAACGGTTCGGCGTCCTGCGCGACCTGCCACCAACCCGAGCGCGCCTTCACCGACGGCCGGCCGAAGGGGCAGGGCCTGGACGGCAGCACGCTGCCGCGAAACGTACCGGGGCTTTACGATCTGGCGTGGGGGACGTCGTTCTTCTGGGATGGCCGCGCGCCGACACTGGCCGCCCAGGCACGTTTTCCGATCCTGGCTGAAGACGAGATGGCCGGCGATTTCCCGACCATCCTCCAGCGGCTCGGCGCGGACGCGGATATGACCTCGCGCATTGCGGCGGCCTTCCCAGGTTCGGGTGGCGTCACGGAAGAGGCGATCCTGGCCGCGCTCGCAACCTACGTCGGCTCGCTGGCATCGCCCGCCGCCCGCTTCGACCGCTGGATCGAAGGCGACGACGGCGCGCTCGATGCTGAGGAACGCCAGGGCTTCGCCCTCTTCGTCGGAAAAGCGGGTTGCGTGTCGTGCCACGGCGGCTGGCGCTTGACCGACGACGGCTTCCACGACATCGGCCTTGCGGGCGACGATCTCGGACGCGACGGCCGCCGCCAGTTCAAGACACCGTCGCTGCGAGAAGCCGTCCACACCGCGCCGTATATGCACGACGGATCGCTCGCGACGCTGGATGACGTCGTAGAGCATTACACGGGACGCTTGATCGTTCGCCCCTCGCTCGCGCCGACCGTCGTACGCGATCTCACGCTGTCGGAGAGCGAGAAAGCCGCCCTCGTTGCGTTTCTTCGAACGCTTTCCAGCGAAAAAACGATCACGACCCCGTGAATTCTGTGAGGCAACTCGTCCCATGATCGAAAACGCGCGGGCCCGGACGTTTGGCCCACATAGTTCGTGGAGGCTTTGTTTTTGTTTCGTTTCGTCCAAATTCGTTCGTTTCGCATTCGGCGATAAAAACGGCGATGGCTAAAATAGTGGCGTTTCGTGCTCAATATCGCAACTTGCGGCGGCGTGATTCGCCGCATACCGTTAGACCAACTACAAGAATAAAAATGGGATGACGCGACCTCAGGGCTTATCGGCCGCGAAAGCGGTGTACTCGATCGCAGGGGTTCGCAATGCTGGAGCTGGTCATCTCCGTTTGTCTTTTGGACGATCCCAATCGCTGCAAAGACGTTTCTCTCACCTACATGGCCGATGGCGCCAGTTCGCGCCAATGCATGATGATGAGCCCCGTCGAAATTTCGAAATGGAATGAAGCGAACCCGAAGTGGTACGCGAAAAAGTGGACGTGCCGTCCCGCAGGCCGTTTCGTAAACATCTGATGCGATCCGCGTGAAAAGGTCGAGCGGGAGAGTGCCCGCGCGACGTGCTCTTCGCGTGCCGACGCCGTGCGGAGTTCGCTCCGATTCCATCGGATCGGAAAACGCTCTAAACTGCGGCCTTCGTTCCTACGGTTGGGGGCTGCTTCATGCGCACCATTTGCTGCCTGACTTTCTTCTTGCTCGGCGCCGTTGGCATGACGGTGCCCGCCATGAGCCAGCAGATCGTGAAACCCGAGCTCGGGTCCGCTCTTCGCGCCGAGATCCTCGACGCGGCCCGCCCCGTCTTCGAGCGCGAAACCGGCGGACCCGTGGAGTTCGTGATCAATACCTTGAACGTGCTCGACACCTGGGCCTACGGCAACGTCCGGCTGCAACGGCCGGGTGGCGGACGGATCGACTGGAGCCGCACGAAGTACGCCGAGGCCGATGCGGAAGGCATGTTCGATCCAGCAGGAAACCAATTCCTGCTGCGCAAAAGCGATGCGGGGGAATGGATGCTCGTCGAGTATGCCCTCGGCCCCACGGATGTCGCGTGGGATTGGTGGCGCCAGCAGCTCAATCTGCCCGAAGCGCTCTTCACGAACTGAGCGCCCGAACCTCGCGTCCTATCTGTTGGTGAGCTTTAGCTCGATGCGCCGGTTGCGGCGCAGGCTGTCCTCGTCGACCCCGGATTCGAGCGGCTGGAATTCGCCGTGGCCCGCCGCGACGAGGTTTTCCGCCGGCACGCCCCGCTGCACCAGATACTTGACGACGGAGACGGCGCGCGCGGTCGAAAGCTCCCAGTTGGAGGGGAACTGCGCGCTCGCAATGGGGCGGATGTCGGTGTGGCCGTCCACCTGCAGCGCCCATTTGATCTCGGGCGGAATGGTCTTCGCGAGATCGCGAATGGCGGCCGCGAGTTGATCCATGGCGCCGAAGCCCTCGGCCGTCAGCATCGCCTGGCCGGACGGAAACAGCACCTCGGATTCGAACACGAAGCGGTCGCCGACGACGCGGATGTCCTTCCGGTCCTGCAACAGTTCGCGCAGCCGCCCGAAGAAGTCGGAACGGTAGCGCTGCAACTCCTGCACCTGCCGCGCGAGTGCCGCGTTGAGCCGCGCGCCGAGGTCCTTGATCCGGTCCTGACTGTCCTGGTCCTTCTTCTCGGAGGCTTCGAGCGCATCGTTGAGCGCCGCAATCTGCCGCCTCAGTGCCAGCATCTGTTGATTGAGGAGATCGACCTTTGCCAGCGCCTCGTTGCTGATCTCCTTCTGCTGGTCGAGTTCGACGGTAAGAGTTTGAATGCGTCCCTCGGCCGTCTTGGCCTTCTCGTCGCCTGAGAGCGCAAAGCCCGATAGCTTTTGATGCTCGTCCTTGAGATCCGAGAGCGTGGCCTGCAACGAGGCAAGCTCGTCCTCGGCCGAGCGCGACTTGCCCTTTTCGAGCGAGAGCAGATTGGTCAGTTCCGCGATCTGCCGGTTGAGGCGCTGAAGCGCGGTGTCTTTTCCGCTCGCTTCCTGCATGGCGAAATACTGCGACAGCATGAAGATCGACATGAGGAACATGACGACGAGCAGCAGCGTGGAGAGCACATCCACATACGCTGGCCAGAACTCGCCGTACTCGCTGTTGTGCCGCCGCGAACGCCCGCCCGCCATTCTAATTGCCTCGCTTCAGCATGTTCGTCGCGAGTTCGCGCAGCACGCTCGTCACTTCCGCCTGCTGAGAGGCCTGCTCGTCCACCCACTCGCGCACGACCTTTTGCTCGGCGCGCATTTGGGTGACGAGCTGGTTCACGCCACGGGCGAGGTCGCGCACCGGCGCGTCTCCTTCGGGTGAGTACGAGCCGCCTGAAAGCGCAGCACCTCCCTTGAGCTGCGTCGAAAGATCCTCCACCGCGCGCTGCATCTCGTACACCGCCGAAATGAGCTGCTGGCTGGCTTTCTCCGTCGCGCTCGACGAGCCGGGCGTGAGCTCCGTCATGCCGGACAGCCATTCTTCGAGCTCGTTGTAGAAACGGTTGTTGGCGTGTCCCGCCTGAAGCTGCAGGAAACCGAGAATGAGCGAGCCCGCGAGGCCGAGCAGCGAGGACGAGAACGCCGTGCCCATGCCGCGCAGCGGCGCGGCCAAACCGGCCTTGAGTTCGTCGAACACGGCAACCGTTTCCGTCGAGGTATCGAGCGAGCCGATCACGCGCCCCACCGATTGGATCGTGTCGAGAAGGCCCCAGAACGTGCCGAGCAGGCCGAGGAACACGAGCAGGCCCACCATGTAGCGGCCGGTGTCGCGCGCTTCGTCGAGGCGCGAGCCGAGGCTGTCCATGATGGTCCGCATCGAGACCGTGGAAAGCGAGAGCGCACCCGTCCTGTCGCGCAGCATGGTCGCCATCGGCGCGAGCAGCACCGGCTGATGGTCGCCCGATATGCCGGGATCGGAAATACGGAACGCGTTGATGAAGCGGATTTCCGGATAGAGACGGATCACCTGCCGGAACGAATAGATGATGCCGAGAAAGAGTACGCCGAGGATGAGACCGTTGAGCCCGGGGTTCGTCATCGCGGCCACGATGAGCATTTCGTGCAGGATGGCGGCGAGGAAGGCGACGAGCGTCAGGAAGACGAGCATACGGATCAGGAAGATGCCCGGCGCCGTCATCTTCTTGTGCATTGGGGCCAACGTGGGGTCGGGTCTCTTGCGTGCCATTCCAGGTCTCCGGCCGTGCGGTCGATGAGGCCACGTCCTCGCGCGAGAGCGTCGTCGAATGCGCGAGGTGCGGCCGGGCGCCCGACCATAACCGAACCCCATGCCAGCGGAAACCGGCAACATCGTGCTTGGCGCGTTTGGAATGGGGCGGATTTGCGGCACACGGAGACGCGGCGCCCGACAAGTGCTCCGGCGGTATTCGTCAGAACTCAGACGAGGCGGCCGAGTGCGGCACGCAACTCGGGGCCGAGGTCCTCGCGTTCGAGTGCATAGGCCACGTTCGCGAGCAGAAAACCGATCTTCGATCCGCAGTCGTAGATCGCTCCGTCGAAGCGCACGGCGCGAAACGCGCCCGGCTTCTCCCGCTGAAGGGCAATCATGGCATCGGTGAGCTGAATTTCTCCCCCCGCGCCGGCCTCCTGTTTGGCGAGCAGCGAGAAAATTTCAGGTTCGAGCACATAGCGTCCTGTGACGTGCAGGTTCGAGGGGGCGGCGCCCTTCGGCGGCTTCTCGACCATCTCCGTGATCGGGCTCACTTTCGCGCTGCGGTCCTCGACACCCACAATGCCATAGAGATGCGTCTGGTCATCCGGTACCGGCGAGACGGCCACGAGGTTTCCGCCTGTTTCCTCGTAAGCGTCGATCATCTCCTTAAGGCACGGCACGGGCCCGTGATGCAGCATGTCGGGCAGGAGCACCGCAAACGGCTCGTCGCCCACGATCTCGCGCGCGCACCACACGGCATGACCGAGGCCGCGCGGCGCCTGTTGGCGCGTGAAGCTCGTTTGCCCGGCGCCCGGAAGCTCGGCGAGCAATTCGTCGAGCGCTTCCGTCTTCTTCTTGTCGGAGAGCGTGCGTTCGAGTTCGAACTGGTGGTCGAAGTGATCTTCGATGGCGCTCTTGCCCCGTCCCGTCACGAACACGAAGTGCTCGATGCCCGCCGCGCGCGCTTCGTTGACGACGTGTTGGATGACGGGCCGGTCCACGACCGTCAGCATCTCCTTCGGCACCGCCTTCGTTGCGGGCAAAAAGCGGGTTCCGAGCCCGGCGACGGGAAACACGGCTTTACGGATGCGCTTCGGCTTGGACATGGAGACCCCAGGAACGTTTCGAGTGACGTTTGCGATGTGGATGCGACGCAGGAAGGAGAGGAGAGCAGGCAAGGGTTGAAATACTGAGAATTTGGCAGAGTTCGGACGAAATGGGTGAATGAGGACGAATTTGACGCCGGATGATCGGCGTGCAGGCGCTCCCGGCTCCCGCTTTCGCGGCCGGGGGCAAAACCCGGGGCGTGAGAAAGGGTTCCATGCCGCGCGCCAATCCCGTAAAGCCTTTTCCGTAATGAACGGGGTCGTAAAAAAGCCCCGAATCCACGTGAGGGGGGAAACGGATTTCGGCTGTCGCAACAGCGCGCGTCATCGAAAGCTGGCGACGCTCATCTGAAAGGCAATTTCCGCGGCATGGTCCTGACGTCTGACGCACGCGCCCCATCGGGTTCCTCTGTCATCGTACGGAGCATGGTTTGCGCGCTGATGCTCGTCGTCGCGCTCGCGATGCCGAGAGCTGCCAAGGCAGACGCCAATCTCGAAGCCTGGCTCGCCGCGCTGAGAACGGAAGCCGAGGCCGCGGGCGTCTCGCGCGCGACGTTCGATGCCGCGATGAAAGGCTTCAAGCCCGACCTCAAGCTTCCCGATCTCGTTCTGCCGGGCCGCCCCAAGAACGACGCACGCGGCCAGGCGGAATTCACGCGCGCACCCTCGGAATACCTGGATCGCGCCTATCTCATGCGCCTCGCGAAGCAGGGTCAGGAGCTGCTTCGTCAGCATGAGAAGACGCTCGAAAAGATCGAGCGCGACATCGGCGTCGACCGCTACTCCGTGCTCGCCATCTGGGGCCGCGAAACGTCGTTCGGCCGCCACAAGCTCGGCCATGACGCGATCACCGCGCTCGCGACGCAAGCCTATCTCGGCCGTCGCAAGGAGATGTTCCGCGACGAGCTGATCGCAGCGCTGCGGATGCTGGAATCCGGCGTGCCGCGCTCCCTCATGCGCTCGTCGTGGGCGGGCGCGGTGGGGCTCACGCAATTCATGCCGACCGAATATTTCATCCACGCCTACGACCTCGACGGCGACGGAAAGACAGATATCTGGCACTCGGTGCCGGATGCGCTTGCCTCCGCCGCCATGCAGCTCAAGGGCAAAGGCTGGGTGCCCGGCCAGACGTGGGGCTATGAGGTGAAACTTACGGGGGCCGCCGATTGCGCCTATGAAGGCCCGACGCAGGCGCGCACCATCGCCGAATGGAACGAGCTCGGCTTCAAGCGCGCCAACGGCAAGCCGTGGACCGAAAAGCAGCTCACGCTCCAAGCGTATGTGATGAGCCCGGCCGGCGGATACGGTCCGACCTTCCTCGCGCTCGAAAACTTCCAGGTGATCCGCCGTTACAACATGTCGGATCTCTATGCGGTGTTCGTCGGCCATCTGGCGGACCGCATCGCCGGCGGAGGGGATTTCGTGACCCCCTGGGGCGGCATCGCGGCCCAGAAAACCTCGCATATCGAGGAAATTCAGACCCGCCTCAAGGCGGCGGGCTACGAGATTTCCATCGTCGACGGCAAGATCGGCTCCAACACCCGCAAGAATGTGGGGCTCTACGAGCGCGCCAACAATCTGAAGGTTGACTGTTGGCCGTCCGATGCCGTTCTTAAGCACATGCGTTCGTCTGCTTCGCGCTGAGGCCGCATCCGCGCGCCTGGAGCACAACGATTGCCGGAAAAGGCTATGCTCTTTCGTTTCAGGCCCGTTCGTCTCGCGCCAGTTCTGGTCGCTCTTTGCGCTGTGGTCCTGGCCGTGGCCGCGCCTGCTGCCGCCCAGGACGAGCCCACCGGCACGAGCTTTATCAATCCCTTCCCGCCGGGCGACGTCTACAACCTTGTGATCGTGGGCGACGACCTTGCGGACGGACTGCTGGGTGGCGCGCGCGAAGTATTTCAGCGCGATGCCCGCGTCTCGGTCCGCCAAGCCCCGTTGCCGATGAACGGCCTCATGCGGCCGAGCTATCACAATCTGATCGTGCAGGTCGAAGAGGATCTGAAGGCGGCCGCTCCCCAGATCGCGGTCCTGATGATGGGCTCGTGGGACCGTGTCTCCGTCCGCGATGCCTCTGGAAGGCGCCACCGCGTCGGCTCCGATGGCTGGCGCGCCGAATATACGGCCCGTGTCGACCGGCTGCTCAAACTGCTTCGCCGCTACAACGTGGCGGTGTATTGGGCCGGTCTTCCGCCCGCGCGCCGCTACGACTTCAACGAAGACGTGCAGATGATGAACAACATCCTGCGCGAACGGGCCTATCTCAACGGCGCAAAGTACATCGACGTCTACGCCGCCTTCGCCACCGAATCCGGCGGGTACAGTGCCTATGGCCCCGACGTCACCGGCAAAAACCGCCTCCTGCGCTCGGGAGACGGCGTCTATTTCACCTGGGAGGGCAATCGCAAGCTCGCCTACTTCGTGGATCGCGAGGTGCGCCGCGATCTGGCCCAGGCGCAGGCCGACCGCGCCATTCCCCTCGACGGCGGCGAGGCCGAGCAAGCCAAGATCAACCCCGACGCGGTGAAGTTCCAGGATCCGAAGTCCGGGGCATCGGGCGACGGCAACGAGACCGCGGACGCATCCAAGGCGCGTCAGGCGCAGGCGGCGGACGGTGCTGGCGAGCAGAAAGCCGATACGAGCCGGATCAATCTGCGCATCGTAAGCGAGGAGAAGGGCACGGAGGAGGTCGTCACCGTCGAACTGGTGCGCCCGGCCATCCCCGCGTCCGTCATCGCGCTGGTGACGCGTCGTGAAAGCGCCGACCGTCTGTCGCAGATCGGAGAAGCGGTTCTCGACCAGATTCCGGGCGGTCTCACGGTGATGAGCACGGTGGCCCTCGCCGCTGCCCCCGGCACGCCGGGCGCTGCCCGCCGCCGTCTCGCGCCGTCCCAGGCCCCCTATTTTCGCGTGCTTTTCAAAGGCGAGCGTCTAACACCGCAGCCGGGGCGCGCCGACGATACGTCCTGGCCTCGCCCTGAGCCGCCGCCTGCCGCGGCGTACCTCAACGAAGATCCTGTCGAGACGGGCGCGACGACCGCGGCGGAGGTTGCTGAGCCGGCAGCCAAAGCCAAATCGACAAGGCGCCGGTAGACAGCTCTCGTCGGGCACAAAAAAAGCGTGCAGAGCCGTTGGCCCTGCACGCGTCGCCTCGTTGGAATGACTTAATCCAGATCCGTCGGCTTCTGCGGGCGCCGTCTGTTGCGCTCGGCGCGGGAGGCGGTGTTCTTCTTGTCGACGATCTCGTGGAGCCTGCGGTCGGCCGCGTCGAAAGCGTCCCGGAGCGCGATCTTGAGATCCTCCTGCGCCTGCCCGACGGCCGACTCGTGCGTCACGATCAGTGGCGCGCCTCCGGGAATGCCGATGTCGATCTTGATCTCGTACGTCTTGCCTTTGTGATGATGCTTGTTCGGGGCCGCCACCACCACCCGGCAGTGGGTCATGCGGTCGAAGTGCTTTTCGAGCTTGGCCGTGCGTTCGGCGATCTTGGCTTCGATGACGGGACTCTTATCCAAACCTTTAAACGAGATTTCGAGCGGAGTGTTCATATGCTTCCCCGTGATGGTTGGTCCACAAAGCTCCACTTATCAAGCTGGGTATGACCGCGCCCCGGGTCAAGGGTAGAATAGAGGGTCGGACAACCGTCCGATCACGGTCAATACGACCTTTAGGCGAGGTCCGGGACACAGGAAATCAATCCCCGCAGGCGCCGACCTGATCCCCGTCCTGGCATGTGCATTCGAGCGGATCGCTACCCGGTTCGAGTTTTTCGCAAATCTCTTTCGCGCGCTCCCACTCGCTTTTGCTCAAGCACAGGGAATTGGCACCGTCCCGCTCGTCCGGGACAGGAACTTCGTCGGCTTTACACTCGGAGGTGTCGCGCGGCGGCTCCGCCGCCCCGCCCATAAGGGCCAGCGCGATCAGAACGGCTCCCATCGTGCGCATCGTCATTGCCAGACCTCATCGTCTGGGAACGCGCCTCACCGCGGCAGCGTGGTCGTCCCCATCAGGAACGTGTCGATGGCACTCGCCGCCTGCCGACCTTCGCGGATCGCCCACACGACGAGCGACTGCCCGCGCCGCACATCGCCGGCCGCGAACAGCTTGCCGCCGCCTGGCAGCTTATAGTCCTGCTCGTTGGCATCAAGGCCCTTGAAGCGCCCACGTGCGACCGGCTCCAGCCCGAGCGCGGAGAACACGCCGCCGTCCGTCGGTCCCGAGAAGCCCATGGCGAACAGCACGAGGTCCGCATCGAGCTTCGTCTCCGTGCCGGGCACTGGCTGGAGCTTGTTGTCCACGTGGACGTAGTTGATCGCCGTCACGCGGCCGTTCTCGCCGGAGAAGCCGGTCGTGGAGACAGAGTATTCGACGTCCGCGCCTTCGGCCTGCGAGGTCGAGACCCTGAGCTTGAGCGGCCAGTTGGGCCACGACAGCGCCTTGTTCTCGCGCACAGGCGGCTTCGGCATGATCTCGAACTGCGTGACCGACTTCGCACCCTGCCGGATCGACGTGCCGATGCAGTCGGAGCCCGTGTCGCCGCCGCCGATGACGATGACATTCTTGCCCTTGGCCGAGATCTCCTTGGTGCCGGGAAGCTGCGCTTCTCCCGCCACGCGCCGGTTCTGCTGCGTGAGGAAATCCATCGCGTAATGGATGCCGTCGAGATCGCGCCCCGGGGCGTTCGCGAAAAAGTCGAACGGGGTCTCCGATCCCATGGCCAGCAGCACGGCGTCATATTTGGCATCGAGATCGGCAGCCGAGATATCGCGCCCGACCGCCACGTTGAGATGGAAGACCACGCCTTCCGCTTCCATCTGCGCCTGTCGGCGCGCGATGATCTGCTTTTCCATCTTGAAGTCGGGAATGCCGTAGGTGAGGAGCCCGCCCGGACGCGCGTTCTTCTCGTAGACGTGCACATCATGACCCGCGCGTGCGAGCTGTTGGGCAGCCGCGAGGCCTGCAGGACCCGAGCCCACGATGGCCACGCTCTTCCCCGTCTTCTTCTCGGGCGGCAGCGCCGTGATCCAGCCCGCGTCCAGCGCCTTGTCCGCGATCGTGCATTCGATGGTTTTGATGGTCACCGGCACGTCGTCGATGTTGAGCGTGCAGGCGGCCTCGCACGGCGCCGGGCAGATGCGCCCCGTCACCTCGGGAAAGTTGTTGGTCGAGTGCAGATTGAGCGCGGCCGTCTTCCAGTCGCCCTGAAAGACGAGATCGTTCCAGTCGGGAATCTGGTTGTTGACCGGGCAGCCCGTATGGCAGAACGGGATGCCGCAATCCATGCAGCGCGAGGCTTGCGTTTTGACCTTCGGCTCGCCGAGCGGAACGACGAACTCGTGCCAATGCTTGATGCGCTTTTCCACCGGCTCGTACATGCGGTCGGCGCGCTCGAATTCCAGAAACCCCGTTGGCTTTCCCATACCCAGCTCTTCTTTCCGTCGTCCCTCTTGCCAATGGGAAGAGAGTTTTTCCTGCTTCGCTTCGCCCGTATCTAAGGCTGTATTTCCGCGATCGGTCTCTTAGATCTGCGCTTGCACGTCGTTCGCCGCTGTCCGCGCCTTGGCGAGTTCCGCGAGCGCGCGCGCATACTCCGTCGGCATCACCTTGCGGAACTTCGGCACATAGGCGGCCCAGTCGGCCAGGATCGCCTGCGCCTTGACCGAGTTGGTGTAGTGCGCGTGCCGCACGATCAGCGCATGAAGCCGTTCGAGATCCTGCTCGCGCATGTCGCCCATGACATCCGCGAGCGCGCGGCTGGCGCTCGCACCGTTGCCCTTCGCGAGCTCGGCGATCAGCGCCGCGTCCTCCGCGATGGCTTCGAGCTGCACCATTTCCTTGTTGAGGCGCGTGTCGAAATCGCCCGCTTCGTCGAGCACATACGCGACGCCGCCCGACATGCCCGCCGCGAAGTTGCGCCCTGTCGGTCCAAGCACGACGACAACGCCGCCGGTCATGTATTCGCAGCCGTGGTCGCCCGTGCCCTCGACGACGGCATAGGCCCCCGAGTTGCGCACCGCGAACCGTTCTCCCGCCACGCCGCGGAAATAGCACTCGCCCGTGATCGCGCCGTACATCACGGTGTTGCCGACGATGATGCTCTCCTCGGGCACGATCCCCGACTTAGGATCGGGCCGCACGATGATCTTGGCGCCCGACAGCCCCTTGCCGACATAGTCGTTGCCTTCGCCCACGAGATCGAGCGTGAGCCCATGCGCAGCCCACGCGCCGAAGCTCTGCCCGGCGGTTCCCTTGAAGGTGAGCCAGATCGTGTCTTCGGGCAGTCCCGCGTGGCCGTAGAGCTTTGCGATCCGGCCCGAGAGCATCGTGCCCGCCGTGCGGTCCGTGTTCTTGATTCCGAACTCGGCCTTGACGGGCTTCTTCGCGTCGAGCGCCGGCTTCGCCACTTCGATCAGTGCGTTGTCGAGAACCTTTTCGAGACCGTGATCCTGCGTTTCGCAATGATGGATCGCGACGCCCTTCGGCGGGCGCGGCTTATGAAACATCTTGGAGAAGTCGAGCCCGCGCGCCTTCCAGTGGCTGATGGCGCGTTCCTTGTCGAGCCAATCGCTCTGTCCGACCATGTCTTGGAACGAGCGATAGCCCATGGCGGCCATGTACTCGCGTACTTCCTCAGCGATGAAGAAGAAGTAGTTGATGACGTGCTCGGGCTGGCCGGTGAAGCGCGCGCGCAAAACCGGGTCCTGCGTCGCGACGCCGACGGGGCAGGTGTTGAGGTGGCACTTGCGCATCATGATGCAGCCGGCCGCGATCAACGGTGCCGTCGAGAAGCCGAACTCGTCCGCGCCGAGCAGCGCGCCGATGATCACGTCGCGACCCGTCCTGAGCCCGCCGTCGACCTGCACCGCGATGCGCCCGCGCAGCCGGTTTCCGACCAGCGTCTGGTGCGTTTCCGCAAGCCCCATCTCCCACGGTGCGCCCGCGTGCTTGAGCGAGGTGAGGGGAGACGCGCCCGTGCCGCCCTCGTAGCCCGAGATCGTCACGTGGTCGGCGCGCGCCTTGGCGACGCCCGCCGCAACCGTGCCGACGCCCACTTCCGAGACCAGCTTCACCGACACCTGACCCTCGGGGTTGGTGTTCTTGAGGTCGAAGATGAGCTGCGCCAGGTCTTCGATGGAATAGATGTCGTGATGCGGCGGCGGCGAGATCAGGCCGACGCCGGGCGTCGAATGGCGCACTTTGGCAATCGTCGCGTCCACCTTGTGGCCCGGCAACTGTCCGCCCTCGCCGGGCTTCGCGCCCTGCGCCATCTTGATCTGCATCATGTCCGAGTTGACGAGATACTCGGTGGTGACGCCGAACCGGCCCGACGCGATCTGCTTGATCGCCGAGCGCATGGTGTCGCCGTTCGCCATCGGCTTGAAGCGGTCGACTTCCTCGCCGCCCTCGCCGGTGTTCGACTTGCCGCCGATCCGGTTCATGGCGATGGCGAGCGTCGTGTGCGCTTCGCGGCTGATGGAGCCGAAGCTCATCGCGCCGGTCGCGAAACGCTTCACGATTGCGGACGCAGGCTCAACCTCGTCGATGGGCACGGGCGCGCGGCCCATGCTGTCGGCCGAGCGGATGCGGAACAGCCCCCGGATCGTGAGAAGTTGCTCGGATTGCGCGTCGATGGCCTTCGCGAACGCGCGATACTTTTCGGGGATGCGCCCGGCCTGCGCGTCGGCAGGATCGGTTGAGCGCACGGCATGCTGCAGATCTGCAACGACGTTCGGCCGCCAGACATGCGCTTCGCCCCGCACGCGGAACGCATAGTCGCCGCCGACGTCGAGTGCGTTGGCCAGCACCGGCGCGTTGCCGAAGGCGGCCGCGTGGCGGTCGAATGTCTCCCGCGCGATCTCGCGCAAACCGACGCCCTCGATCTGCGTGTGCGTGCCCGTGAAATACTTGCGCACGAACGTGGTCCGAAGCCCCACCGCGTCGAAGATCTGCGCGCCGCAGTAGGACTGATAGGTCGAGATGCCCATCTTGGCCATGACCTTGAGCAGCGCCTTGCCCACGGCCTTGATATACTTCTTCGTGACGTCGTCGGCCTTGAGGTCCGAGCCGAGGCTCGGTGCCATTCCGGCCAGCGTGTCGAACGCGAGATAGGGGTTGATCGCCTCCGCGCCGTAGCCCGCAAGCGTGCAGAACTGGTGCACCTCGTGCGCTTCCCCCGTCTCGACGACGAGGCCCACGGACGTGCGCAATCCCTGCCGGATCAGGTGATGATGCACGGCCGATGTCGCGAGCAGAGATGGGATCGGCACGCGGTCCGGTCCCGTCAGGCGGTCGGAGAGAATGATGATGTTGTAGCGGTTGGAGCGCACGGCCTCCTCGGCTTCGGCGCAGATCACGTCGACCGCCGGTCCCATGCCGTCCGGACCGCCGTCCACCGAGTAGGTGATGTCGATGGTGATAGACGCGAAGTGGTTGTCGCGCACTTCACCGATCTGGCGAATGCGTTCGAGGTCCTCGTTCGTGAGGATCGGCTGCGCGACTTCGAGCCGCTTCGTCTTCGACGTCCCTTCGAGATCGAGAATGTTCGGCCTCGGCCCGATGAACGAAACCAGGCTCATCACCAGCTCCTCGCGGATGCTGTCGATGGGCGGGTTCGTCACCTGCGCGAAGTTCTGCTTGAAGTAGGTGTGGAGCAGCTTCGACTTCGAACTCATCGCCGAGATCGGCGAATCGTTGCCCATCGAGCCGATGGCCTCCTGCCCCGTCGCGCCCATCGGCGTCATCAGGAACTTGAGGCTCTCCTGCGTGTACCCGAACGTCTGCTGCAGATCGAGCAGCGCAACGTTGCGCGACTTCGGCGCCGCCGTGCCCTTCGCGAGCGGAAGGTCGGAGACCAGGATCTGGTTCTGCTTCACCCAGGCTTCGTAGGGATGGTTCGAGGCAAGCTCGGCCTTGAGTTCCTCGTCCGAGACGATGGCGCCCTTTTCGAGATCGATGAGCAGCATCTTTCCGGGCTGGAGCCGCCACTTCCTGACGATCTTCTCCTCCGGCACGACGATCACGCCCGCTTCCGACGCCATGATCACCATGTCGTCGTCGGTCACGATGTAGCGCGCCGGACGAAGCCCGTTACGGTCGAGCGTCGCGCCGATCTGCCGGCCGTCGGTGAAGGCCATCGCGGCGGGGCCGTCCCACGGCTCCATCAGCGCGGCGTGGTACTCGTAGAAGGCGCGCCGATTGCCATCCATCATCGGGTTGCCGGCCCACGCTTCGGGGATCAGCACCATGGCGGCGTGCGCGAGGCTGTAGCCGCCCATCACCAGGAATTCGAGCGCGTTGTCGAAGCAGGCCGTGTCGGACTGGCCTTCGTACGAGATCGGCCACAGCTTCGCGATGTCGTCCCCGTAGAGCGGCGAGGAGACGGACGCCTGCCGCGCCGCCATCCAGTTTACGTTGCCGCGCAGCGTGTTGATCTCGCCGTTGTGCGCGACCATCCGGTAGGGATGCGAAAGCTTCCACGAGGGGAACGTGTTGGTCGAGAAGCGCTGATGCACGAGCGCCATCGCCGAGACGACGCGCGGGTCCGAAAGGTCCGTGTAGTACGCACCCACCTGATAGGAGAGGAACATCCCCTTGTAGACCACGGTGCGCGACGAGAGGCTCACCGGGTAATGTCCGATGTCGCGCCCGCGATAGGAGTTATGCAGCGCGTTCGAAACGACCTTGCGCGTGAGGTAGAGACGCCGCTCGAACTCGTTCTCGCTGAGGCCGATCGGGCGGGCGATGAAGACCTGCCGGTGGACGGGTTCGGTGGCCTTGACGAGGTCGGAGAGGCAGGAGTTATCGACGGGCACATCGCGCCAGCCGAGCACGTTGAGACCTTGCTCGCCGCAGATCCGCTCCCACGCGACTTGGCAATGGGCCACAAGGCGCGCATCGCGCGGCATGAAGATCTGCCCCACGGCATATTGCAGCGCCTCGGGCAGGGAGAAGCCGAGCTTCGCGCACTCGTCCTTGAAGAAGGCGTGCGGGATCTGGATCAGCATCCCCGCGCCGTCGCCCGCGAGCGGGTCGGCGCCGACTGCGCCGCGGTGTTCGAGGTTGCACAGCATGGCCAGCGCGTCTGCAATCACGCGGTGCGATTTGGCGCCCTTGAGGTTCGCAATGAACCCCACGCCGCAGGCGTCGCGCTCCATCGCGGGATCGAACAGACCCTCGGCTTGGGGACGCTCGGTGAGGCCGGGAGAAGGCGTGGCGCGAGTCATGACTGTAGTCCTCGGGTGGTCAAGGCAGACCGGCGGTAGCGTCGGGTCTGCGGGCATCCCATCGATCCGTCGGTCGGAGTGGGTGCGCTCGTGGTCGTGAAATTGGTGCTGTCTTTCGTCACGGCCGAATGGGCGGCACGGGACAAAAGCCTGATTTGATCAGGCTTTGGCGCCGTCCGGGGGGCAACCGCTCACGAGTCGTGACAGCTTTCCAACCACCGAAGTCCATCTCCGAAAACACAGGCGAAGCGGCAATTCGTGCAACGCTTCGTTCGCATCAAGAGCCGCCCACACAGTGACCGTCTGGGGCGGGTCTGCACATAAAGGACAGCAATGCTGACCTTTCATTTCGAATGTTGCAGATTTTATCCTGCAACACAAGCATGTTTCGAACGCTTAAAAACAGCGGCTCAGTTGTGATCAAAAAATAGGCGGCGCCCAAAAGAGCCAGCGCGGACTTATCCGAAGCCTCCCGCCACTTGCGTCCGCACACAAAAACAGCGCGGCAGCGCTCGGGGCGCGACCGCGCCCCCGGCGCAAGTGCGCCGGCTCTCAACGGCCACAACGTTTATTGAGCGAAGCCTCCCGCCACTTGCGTCCGCAAACAAAAAAGAGGCGGCGACATTGCTGTCGCCGCCAGGAGAGGAGAAGGAAAACGCTAGGCTTGGGAAAGGTTAGGATTGAGCTTCGAGCTGTTTGGCCGCGTCCGCGTGACCGATGGCAATCGACCGGGGGCGCATCCGCTCGGGGAGGTTCCGCACCAGATCCACATGCAGCAGGCCGTCCTTAAGGTCGGCCGCTTTCACCTCCACGTGGTCGGCAAGCTGAAACCGGCGCTCGAAAGAGCGCGCCGCAATCCCGCGATGCAGGTAACGGCGCTGTGTCTCGGCGTCGGCCGCTTCGGCCTTCTTCTCGCCGCGCACGAGAAGCGTGCTCTCCTTCACGTCCACCTTCAGTTCATCGGGCGTGAAGCCGGCCACCGCCATCGTAATGCGGTAGTCGTTCTCGCCGAGACGCTCGATGTTGTAGGGCGGGTAGGGCGCGTCGAAATCGCCGCCGCCCACGCTGTCGAGAAGTTGGGCGAGCCGGTCGAAGCCGACGGTGGATCGATAAAGCGGAGAGAGATCGAAATGTCGCATGACAATAGTCCTCCAATGTGAAGCGACTGATCGGGGCCCGCCTCGAAGAGGCCGGGCCGCGGGATGGATACGCACCCGTCGTGTGGCGTGCGTACCAAGGGATTTAGGAGCCCTCCGCCGGGCTTCAAGAGGGTGGGCGATCGCGAGTTGGATGAGGTGTTGCAATCCTGCCAGCTTTAACCGGACGGGAGCAAAACCTGCGCCCTTCATGTGCCGTTCATGTTGCTGGAACGACGTTCGAAAACGGCACTGCGCGCTGAACCGAACGCTGCGGGCCCAACCAGAGTTAAGCGCTCAGCAACGGGTAAGACACGGGAGTAAGCCATGAGAGCGTCCACCGTTACGGCCGGCGTCGTCGCCGCGCTTGTTCTTGCAGCGAACCCACTCGTTACGGGGAGCGCCGTCGCGGGCGACCCCTTCTTCGCCGACGAAGGCGCGCCCTACAACGATCGGCCCTACGCCGAGGAATACGTTTACGAGAGCGAGACCTACGAGCGGACGTCTCCGCCGCAATACCAGTCCTACAAAGACGACCCCGCCGACGTGAAGGGCGCGATCAAGGATGGCTATCCCGTTCCCATGCCGCCGCCCGTATACGGAGAGGCCGCGCCTCCGCCGCTCCCGCCGAAGCGCGTCGATCGCTTTGCATGTCTCGAAAGCTGGCAGCTTGAGGAGCGCTTGAGGGACGACGGCTGGACCGACATCGACGCCCGGAGCACGCGCCGCGGCGTCACCCGCATCAAGGCGCGGCGCGACGACACGGGGCGTCCGTTTACGCTTCGGGTGGACCGTTGCTCCGGCGAGCTGATTTCCGCGCGCCCGAGCTACAAGGTGTTCGGTGAGCATCGCCCGCGTTATCGCGATCACCGCTGGGTCCGCGATTATTGAGGGACGCGCTCGGCGGTCTACGTTCTCTAGGTCACGACGTGGTAGTCTTTCGCGCCGGGTGATTTGCACGTTGCACCCGGCGCGAGGAAACACGGGGTGAGACCGGCCATGAAGCTCGTTGCGTTGGCCAAGAATCCGGTGCCGGGCGGCGCCGTTCCGGGCGAGTTGAAAACGCCGGACGGCGCGCGTTTGCGGTTCGTGCGCTGGGAAGCCACGCGCGGCCCCCGCCGCGGCACGGTGTGCCTCCTCGGCGGTCGCGGCGAGTTTGCCGAGAAATATTTCGAGGTCGTGGCAGATTTGCGCCGGCGCGGTTTTGCCGTGGCCACGATGGATTGGCGCGGCCAGGGCGGCTCGTCGCGCCCACTCGCCAATCCTCGCAAAGGTCATATCCGCTCGTTCGCCGAGTACGACGCCGACCTCACGCTGTTCATGCGCGAGATCGTGTTGCCCGATTGCCCGCCGCCGTTCATCGCGCTCGGGCATTCCATGGGGGGCAACATCCTCTTGCACAACGCGGCTCGGCCCGGCTCGTGGTTCGACCGCATGATCCTCACCGCGCCCATGATCGCGCTCGCGGATGAGAAGGTGGGCTATCCGCAGTCCGTCGCGCGCGCCTATGCCGAAGTGGGCTGCCTTCTCGGACTTTCGCGCAACTACGTGCGGGGCGGCTCGGATGTGGCCATCGAGCAGGGGCCCTTCGAAGGCAACATCCTCACCTCGGATCGCGAACGTTGGTACCGCAACAAGGCCGTGCTCGACACCGAGCCGGCCCTCGCCCTCGGCTCTCCCACGGTGGGCTGGCTTCGCGCGGCATACCGTTCCATGGGGATTGTTTCGGCGGAGGGCTTCGCGGCCTCTGTCCGCGTGCCGATGATGGTGTTCGTCGCGGGCAAGGACGAAGTGGTCTCGTCCGGTGCCGCCGAGGATTTCGCCGTGGGGCTCAAGGTCGGGACCCACGTCCTGCTGCCGTCGGCGCGCCACGAGATCCTGCAGGAGGCCGACCCCATCCGCCTGCGCTTCTGGGCGGCCTTCGACGCCTACATGGGTCTCAGCGAAGCGGCTGCCTGACCAGAGCGCGCCTCGCTCACGCCCCCTTATCGATTGAGCAGCTTCATCACCTTTTCATGTAACGCCGGGTCGCCGACGGCGACGATCCGGCCGCCTTCGGTGGCGGGCCGCCCGTCCCACGTCGTCATGCGCCCGCCCGCGCGCTCCACGATGGGAATGAGCGCGGCGATATCGTAGCTCTTGAGCCCAGCCTCGACCACGACGTCGACGAAACCCGCAGCCAACATGCAATAGGCGTAGCAGTCGCCGCCGAAGCGGGTCATACGCGCATCCTTTTTCACGCGGAGGAACGCCTCTGTCTCGGCGCCCGGCTCCAGCAGGTCGGGGCTCGTGGTCATCAGCACGGCATCCTTGACGCGCGGGCAAGCGCGGGTGCGGATCCGCCTCGCCCGCCCGCCGGCCTCCTGGAGATGAGAGCCCCGCTTGCCCGACCAGAACCGCTCTCCGGTAAAGGGCTGGTCCATCACGCCGAGCACCGGCTCGCCCTCGTGCAGGAGACCGATCAGCGTGCCCCACATCGGAACGCCGGTGATGAACGAGCGCGTCCCGTCGATGGGATCGACCACCCATTGGTAGGCCGCGTCCGGACGCTGCGCCCCGTACTCCTCGCCGATGACGCCATGGTCGGGCGCCCGCTCGCGGATCAGCCGGGTAATGGCCCGTTCCGCCGCCTGATCCGCCTTGGTGACGGGATCGAAGCCCTTGGGCCCGCCTTTGTCGGCCACATCCAGCCGTTTGCGGAAGTAAGGGCGGATCACGGCCCGCGAACGGTCCGCCAGATCGTGGGCGAGGACGAGGAGATCTTCGAAGCGGGCGTTGGTGCGCGAACTCACGATTGTTATCCGGGACTTAAGTTGAACGGGGACGAGAGCAAAAGTAGGACGAAGTACACTTCACCAAAACACATATGCTCAGAGTAGAACAAGAAAGGTCTGAGCATTGTGTTGCGGGCGCGCACCATATTCACCATAAACACGGCCTGTAACTATGCCGTAAGTTGCCGCTTGTCGCGAACAGAGGCATACAAATTCTGCGGTTTCGGGAGCGACTGCTTCTCCACCGCAGCCCATTACGGGCGTTTCCTCCCTGGACTTGGGCCGTTCGCTCGCACGAACGGCCTCTTTTTGACAGGGATCGCGTTCCACGCGCCGGCCGCACAGCGGCACCCGACCTCACGCCTTCTGCCCCTCGCCGCCGTAATGGCAGCTCTGCATTTTTTGCACTTCCATTTCGGGTCGCAGGTCGCGATATTTTTGCAGTGCGACATGGTTGAGCTTCGCTCGCCGTGTCGTTGCCCTCCTTGGGCGTTTCCTCCCTAGACTTGGGCCGTCCATACCCTGGACGGCCCTTTTTTTGTCGGGTTCCCGTTGCGGCGCTGTAGCGCACGGAAACATCAGCAAAAATAGGGTATAACGGCCGCACTCGATGCTGCCGCGGCGGGCAGTGTTGCGCGACAACCTCGGTTGGCGCATCGCAGCACGGATCGTCGCCCCTGGGGCTTGTAGATTGCCGCGCTGCAGCATAGATTGATGATGTGAGAACGCGGCTTGCCGCGTGATCACTGCCCTCCTTGGGCGTTTCCTCCCTAGACTTGGGCCGTCCATACCCTGGACGGCCCTTTTTTCTTGCTCGGCCGCAGGTGAATTTGTCCGCGCCGTCTACTCGGCCGCCGCTCGCTGTTCGAGGGCGGCGGGAAGCGTCGAAAACAGCGTCCCGGCAATCCGCGTCAGGTCTGCCTTGAGGCGTTGGAAGCCCCGCCCAGGCGTGAAACGCGCTTCGTTGAGATACAGCGCCCGGTTAATCTCGATTTGCACGGCGTGCACGCCCTCCAACGGGCGTCCGTAGTGTTCGGTGATGTAGCCGCCGGCGTAAGGCCGGTTGAGATGCACGTCGTAGCCGCTGCCTGTGAGCGCCTCCTTGAGCGTGCGCGTGAGTTTTGGATCGCACGCAACGCCAAACCTGTCGCCGATCACGAAGTCCGGGCGCGGCCCACTGCTTTGGGCCATCTGCGCCGACGGCATTGAATGGCAGTCGATGAGGACGGCATAACCGAACAGGGCTTTCGTTTCGGCGATGAGTTCTGCGAGTGCGCCGTGGAATGGAAAGTAGAGGTGATCGATCCGCGCCAGTGCCTGCTCCACGCTGAGGCGCGACGCGTAGATTTCCTCGCCGTCGGCCACGATGCGCGCGATCGTGCCGAGCCCGCCGATCACCCGCACCGATTGTGAGTTGGCATAATCCGGCAGCGGATCCGCAAACAGCTCCGGATCGAGTTCATAGGGTTCCCGGTTCACGTCGAGATAGGCGCGCGGAAACTGTGCCGAAATCAACGGCACGCCGAGCGCGGCCGCGCCTTCGAAAAGCTCGTCGACGAAACAATCCTCGGACTTCCTGAGCGTCATCGGATCGAGCCGTGACTGTTCGAGGAACGCGCGCGGGTAAATTCGACCGGAATGCGGCGAGCAGAGGACGAACGGTGCGCTCTGAACCTTGGGCTTGAGCACCGAGAACGGCGGCTCGAAATCGGTAATGAAGGAGGAATACGCGGTCATAGGGTCCTGATAACGAAGAGGGTCCGCTTGACGCGTCGCAACCGGCGAGGGCACCCGCTTATGGCCGGAGGCGAGGATTGCGTGTCCAGCATCGGCGCAAAGCGCCAGCGTCTGGACTGTAGGTTTGGGACAGTGTGCCAACGTCGCAGCACTCTGTCCACGCTGCAAAGGCCGTGAAAGGCGCGCCAGCCGCAGAAAAATTTAAGCGTTTCGCGCATCTCCGCAAGCACGGCCCGCCGCTTGCTGTACATAATCGGTGCAACTGCCACGAGGGGGGCTCCGTGCCAATTCGGTTCACGCTCCGTTTACCAAACTCGCGTCAGATTCGCGTCAGATTCATGTGTCTCTTGAGACCGATCCCGATAAATCGACCCACGGTAGCCACTCCCCATGACCGTCAATCCCTCGCGTGTTCCGATGTGTAGAATTCTTCTGGCGGAGGACGACGATTCGATGCGCGGCTTCCTGGAGCGCGCGCTCGGCAAGGCGGGCTACGAGGTCACCTCGTTCGCCAACGGCGAGGAAGCCTACGAGCGCCTCCGCGAGGAGCCCTTCACGCTGCTGCTGACCGATATCGTCATGCCGCGCATGGACGGCATCGAGCTGGCCCGCCGCGCGGCAGAGATCGATCCTGATCTCAAGATCATGTTCATCACCGGCTTCGCGGCCGTGATCCTCAACAGCGAGAACGCCACGCCCAAGGAGGCCCGCGTCCTCTCGAAGCCCTTCCATCTCAAGGATCTGGTGCGCGAGGTGGAGCGCCTTTTAGCGGCGTGAAAGAATGCGGCGGTCGGACCTGCGCTTCGTCCTTGCCACCCCGCTTCAATGCCAGTATACGAGGCGCTTCCGCATGACAATCCGGGCTCGGATGGGCACTTAGCTCAGCGGTAGAGCACTACCTTGACATGGTAGGGGTCACAGGTTCGATCCCTGTAGTGCCCACCATCCGCCGGCCTCGACTCTATGGATTTGGTACGATGAAGGTCAGAAATTCGCTGAAGTCCCTGCGCGCGCGCCATCGCGACAATCGCCTCGTTCGGCGCAAGGGGCGTCTCTACATCATCAACAAGACGCAGCGCCGCTTCAAGGCCCGTCAGGGTTGATCGGTGGGCGCGCCGATGTGCGCAGCCCCCTTTGTTCAGTAATGCTTCCGCCCGGCACCCCTGGTGTGCGGGCGGTTTCGCTTGGGCGCCTGCCCCTTCGAGGATGAGAGCGCCCCTTTGACGGCAGGCACCGTCCTCCCTATCTTGACGGGATGAAGCAGATCAAGCCCGGCCGCAAGGTCCTCAGCGCCGCAATCCTGGCCCTCGCATTCGCGCCTGCCGCCGCTCAGGTCGAACTTCCTTTGCCGGGATCGCCGGGTCCTAAATCCGGTCCTGCGTTTCCGGGCGCGCCAGAGCCGCGCATAGCGCCGGTTCCTCCCAGAGTGCCACCTGCACCCGATCCCCAGTCTAAGGCGCCCCAAGCCGGGACGGAGAAGGAGGCCGCAGCTTCCCCCGCGACAGGGCCCGAGCAGCGCGCGCAACTCCTCGAAGAACTCTACGGACGGCTCGCCACCGCTCCCGACGAGGAAACGGGTACGCAGATCTCAACCGCTATCGAGCAGCTCTGGCAGCATTCCGGCAGCCCGACAGCGGATTTGTTGATGGCCCGCGCCGCCGCCGCGACCGAAGCCGAGCGGCGCGATCTGGCGATGAAACTGCTCAACGCGGCCGTGGAGCTGCAACCGGATTACGCCGAGGCCTGGAACCGCCGCGCGTACCTCTTCTATCTCGAAAACGACTACACCCGCGCGCTCGGTGACATCCGCCGCGTGCTCGCGCTTGAGCCGCAGCACTTCAAGGCCATCGAAGGCCTCGCCAACATTCTCCATCATCTCGACGAGAAGAAAGCAGCCCTCGAAGCCTACGAGAGCCTGCTCAAGGTGCACCCCATGGCGCCCGGCGCGAAAAAGATCGCCGACGATCTGCGCGTGGAAGTCGAGGGGCGCGGTATTTAGCGTCCGTCCTTTTTATGGAAACGGGGCATCCGCCTCACCGGCGCCCGTTATCCGAAGCTTCTCTCAGCTTGTGTCCGAAAACAAAAATGGCGCGTGAGCGCCCGGGAGCAAGGCGACCCGGCGGTCATGGCGGAGCCATGCTTCGCATGGACTGCGCCGGCCATCCACCGGCGCCATGCCCCTTATCCGAAGCTTCTCGCAACTTGCGTACGAAACAAAAAAACCGGAGAGCGTTACGGCGCGAGCTTCGGCGGCGGACGCTTGTCCACCGGCACCTTGCCACCGACGGGCACATATTCGGGAACGTGGCCGTCCGGCAAACCGTGCTCGTCCACGAAGGCGAGGCGGATCATGTTCGTGGCACCCGGAGAGCCGAGCGGCACGCCGCACGTGATCACCACACCCTGGCCGGGCTTCACGAAGTTGCCTTCGTAAGCGATGCGGGTTGCCTTGCGCACCATGTCGGCAAGGTCTTCCGGATCGCCCGTCAGCACGGTTTCGATGCCCCACACGAGGGTCAGCCGCTGCGCCGTTCGCGCAATCGGCGTGAGCCCGATGACAGGCAGGTTCGGCCGTTCGCGTGCAACGCGCAGCGCCGTGGACCCGGTCGCCGTGTAGCAAAGGATCGCCGCCACTTTCACGGTGTCGGAGATGGCGTGCGCGGCCACCGCGATTGCGTCTGCGCCCGTCGGCACAGGCGGAAGATCGATGGCGTGAACCAGAGTGTCGTAGCTCGGATCGTGTTCGACCTCGCGCGCGATGCGGTTCATCATCTGAATGGTCTCGACCGGGTATTGCCCGACCGCGGATTCGCCCGAAAGCATGATGGCGTCCGCGCCGTCGAACACGGCGGTCGCCACGTCCGAGACTTCCGCGCGCGTCGGCATCGGCGACGTGGTCATGCTTTCCAGCATCTGCGTCGCGACGACGATCGGCTTGCCGGCGCTGCGCGCCTTGCGCGTGATCTTCTTCTGCAGACCGGGCACGCGCTCGACCGGCATCTCGACGCCAAGATCGCCGCGCGCCACCATGAAGCCGTCGCCGGCTGCGATGATGTCGTCGATTTCATCGATCGCGGAGGGCTTTTCGATCTTGGCGAGCACGGCGGCCCGCCCGTCGATGATGCGCTTCGCCTCGATGACGTCCTCGGCACGCTGCACGAACGAAAGCGCGATCCAGTCGGCCCCGACCTTGAGCGCGAGGTCGAGGTCTTCACGGTCTTTTTCGGTGAGCGGGCTCACGGCGAGAACGGTGTCGGGGAGCGAGAGACCCTTTCGGTTCGACATGATGCCGCCGGTCACCACCTCGGCCACGATGTCGCCCTTGCCGCTTTCGATCACGCGCATCCGGAGCTTGCCGTCGTCGATGAGCAGCGCATCGCCCGGTTTCACCGCATCGAAAATCGGCGCGTGAGGCAGGCTGACACGCTGAGACGTGCCGGGCTCTCCGCTCTGGTCGAAACGGAAAAGCTCGCCCGCCTTGACGAGCGTGCGTCCGTCGACGAACTCGCCGAGCCGGAACTTGGGCCCCTGGAGGTCGCAGAGGACGCCGATCGAGCAGCGGTGCTTGTCGGAGACATCGCGAATGGTCCGCACCAGGCCGCGGGCCGCGTCGTGTCCCGTGTGGCTCATGTTGACGCGGAAAACGTCCACGCCCGCAACGAACAGGCGCTCGATCACGTCCGGAGCGGACGACGCGGGCCCGAGCGTCGCTACGATTTTGACCCGCCTATCACGCCTCATTGCCCGCTTTGTCCTTTATCTTCAGGATCGGTGAGGCGAACCGTCCATTCGGTCGCCTCGCCCGTATCGACTTCGTAAAAACCCGTGCGCTTATAGCCGCGTTTGGGGCAATCCAGAACACCGCGGATGGCAAACGATTTGTCGTCGGTGCACATGAAGTTGGTGCCGGCCCATTCGCCGCCGCGATCGTAGTCGACCGCGTGGACGTAGATAAACCGGCTCGGCACGGCACCTTTCAAGAGCGTTTCGCATGTCTGCGACGCGATGTTCCACCACCCTTCCGTCGCCCATCCGTCCGCGTCCTGATAGCCGATCGAAACGCCGATGCGGCTTTGGGTGGCGTTGCAGAACTTGAGATCTGCGAGCGCGGCATCGGGGACGAGGGCGATAAGGAGGGTCGCCCCGAGCGGAAAGAATCGGAATTTCGGGCTCATGGTTGCACGGGAAGTGTAACGGCCTGACGTAACGGAAACCTGAACGCGGCCGGGTTTTTGCGGGAAGCATGGCGAGGCTGGCAGGCAAAGCGGGCAGCTTTGAGGTGCGACGAGAGCGGAGCACCGCAGGGGATGAGGTGCATTGAAAGCCTTGGGATTGGAATGCGCAAGGCCGCGGCGCGTCGCAACCGCGACAAACTGGGCGGATGTCGCGTCCTAAGCCGATGATCCACAGGGAAATTACCTCTGGATAGACGCAGCCCCTCCTTGCGGGGGGCTAAGTCGAAGCCTAGCGTCCGGGCAAGGTCGGGGCCGGATAAGGGGTCCGGCGCGCGAACATCGCAGTAAACGAACGGATGCAGGGGGTGCCATGACGACGCTTCAAGCCTCGGCGCAGAAGCAGCTTCGCCAGATGATCGAAAGCATCGAGCGGCTGGAAGAAGAGAAGAAGGCCCTCGCGGATGACATCCGCGACAAATACAACGAAGCCAAGGGGCTGGGCTTCGATGTGAAGACCCTTCGGCAGATCGTCCGTCTGCGCAAAAAGAGCCAGACGGAGCGCCAGGAGGAAGAGAGCCTCCTCGAAGTCTACATGCACGCCTTGGGTATGCTGGACGGCCCCCTGTCCGCGGACGCCGAGGCGGCCGTCGATCACATGATCGCCGCCGAATAGGCCGCACGCCGCCGGTTGTGGCGCGAGCCGCACGGCCGACGGCGAAAAACAATAATGACGCGGCAGGCACGCGAGCGTCTTGGCGGAGTCAAGCTCCGCTTGGACGCGACCCGGCGGTCATGGCGGAGCCATGCAAGTAAAAGAGTGGCGGAGCCATGCTACGCATGGACTGCGCCGGCCATCCCTCCCCCGCCGCGCGTTGAGCGAAGTTTCTCTCAGCTTGTGTTCGAAAACGAAAAACGTCCCGGGCCGCTTCGGCGTACGGCCCGGGACGTTAACGACAGGCTAGACCGAAGCCCCACCAGCCGTGTTCGGGAAATCGTCCCATCAGGTTGACCAGATGATCACGATGGTTTGTTCACTGTGACCATAGACCGCGCCAAAGATCAGGGCTAATCGTTATTTGTTTCGCCTCTGATCAGGCTGCCTTATGACGCACGTCACGCTCAAGCAGCTCCGCTACTTCGACGCCTTGGCACGCGAGCTCCATTTCGGGCGCGCGGCGGAGGCGTGCTCTGTGACGCAGCCCGCACTCTCCATGCAGATCCACGAACTCGAACAGAGCCTGGGGCTCGTGCTTGTGGAGCGGACCCGCGCAGGCGTTCGGCTCACCGGCAAAGGGGCCGAGATTGCCGCTCGCTGCGCGCGTGTCCTGGGCGACGTGCGCGACCTCGTCGCTTACGCGCAGCACTCCAACCGGCTGCTGGCGGGCACGTTGCGGCTCGGCGTCATCCCGTCCGTTGCGCCCTATCTGCTGCCGCCTCTCTTGCCGCTGTTGCGCGATGCGTACCCCGATCTCGAACTGCATGTACGCGAAACCCAGACCCAGCCGCTCACCGACGAGCTTCTGGAGGGCAAGCTCGACGTCTTGCTGCTCGCGCTGCCGCTCAAGAATCCGGACCTGACGAACCTCCCGCTGTTTGAGGACAGGTTTCTTCTCGCCCTGCCCAAGGAGCGCAAACTCTCGGGCCGCGTGCGCGCAACGAAGGAATTGATCGAGCACGAGCGGCTCTTGCTGCTCGAAGAGGGGCACTGCCTGCGCGACCAGGCGCTGACGTATTGCAGTCTCAAGCAGGTCGACGCGGTGAACACGTTCGGCGCGTCGAGCCTCGCGACCATCGTCGAGATGGTGTCCGCCGGCTTCGGCATCACGCTTTTGCCGGAGATGTCGATCGGTATCGAAGAACGCGGCCGCGACATCACGCTCGTCCGCTTCGTGGAGCCCGAGCCGTTTCGCACCATCGGTCTCGTGTGGCGGTCGACGTCGCCGCGTACGAACGACTTCGAAGAACTCGGCCGTCTCGTGACGAAGGCGTGGAACGACGGTCCGCTGGCGACCGCGCGTGCGGGTGGCCGCGCGGGTGTGAGGAAGGCGGCTACCTCGGCTGAGTCTTGACGGCGCGTGCGAGAAGCTGAGGACCGGACGGCGCGCTGGGCTCGGACGCCGTCGCAAATGCATCGAAATTGACTGCGTCCCCGCTGAACGCCTGCGCCCAGGCCATCGCCGTGTGCGACGTCTCCGGCCCGAACCGCATCGGCAGCGCGGAGCCTTCGTCGTCGAGCATCGCGAGGGCTTCGTTCGCGTCGGGGTGCACGAGGGTCACGAGCGCGGGATCGTCGAAGGAAGGCGTTTCCGTCAACAGCGGTCCGAGCGCGAAGGGCCGATAGGCAAGCTCATCTGGATGATCGTCGTCATAAGCGGGCGCGACATGCCAGCCGCTGCGCCAATCGGAACTGCCCGCGCTGAGCGGATTGTGAGCAAGATCCGCGCCGGATGCGAGATCTTCGGTGACGGGGGCCGCCTTACGCAGCGACGGCCAGGACGGCGTCAACGATGCAGTGCGCAGCGGAGCCGTTCCCGTAATCAGAGAAGACGTCCCAGTTTCGGCAGGCAGGCTCGACGGCTCTTCGAGGGAGGCCAGCTTGACCAGCATGTCGAGGCGCGAGCGCTCGGCGTCGGGAAGCCGGTTGACGAACTCAGAGGGCCGATCGATGGGACGCGGCGCAGCGACGAGTTTCGGCTTCGGCGCGGATGGGCGCGAAGACGGCGTGTCTACGGAAAGCGAGGCGAGGGAGGTCATCGCCTCGGGCCGGGTCGCGTCGCGCGGCGGCACTGGCGCGCCGGCGGCCATGCGGCGATCCGGAGCCGGCGTTGGGCGGACGGCACGCGCCGGCATCGGAACCGGGGCGGACGCGACGGAAGCCTGCCATGCCTCGGCCACCTGCACCGGCGCCGGCTGTACCTTTCCGTCCCGGATGGCGAAGTACTGCGCCACTTCCTGCGCGAGATCCTTGCGCTTTGCGCGAGCAGCCGTTGCATCCCCGCGTGTGATGGGTTTGCCGTCGGCCGGCCTATGCTGCGTGCGGCCGGATGGGAACAACAGCGCAAGCTCGTCGCGCACCATGCGCGGCCAATGGCGCACGCGCGCGGAATCGACATGCACGAACGGGATGCCCGATGTCGGATAGTAGCCGACGCCGCCGCGTTCTCGGATCATCGCCGAATAGCGCATGCGCCGTATGGGGACGTCGGGGAAGGAGATGTCGATAGCCTTGCCCGTCATGTGATGGCTGCGCTGCGCCTGTCCGCCGCGTGTCTTGCGCAGCATGGTGTTGGTGGCGGGCGAGCGGTATCCGGAAATGATGCTGACGGGCTTCTGCGAACCGAGCTCGCGGTGCATTTCCCAGATAATGTCGATGGTCTTGGGGTCCATCTTGATGGACTCGTCCCGCCGCCAGTCGCGCATGATCCAGTCGATCTTTTTCATCGCATCGGGGATGTAGCTGCCGTTCCTCTTGTAGAGGACGGTGATCGTTTCCTTGGTGTGGATGTGGAAGAAGGAAATCGTGCGGTCTTCGCGCGCATGCGCGAGCCCGGCTTGCAGCACGACGGCAATGAGTGCCGTCACGCCCAGACCGAGGACCTGAAGACCGGGCATCCGGGCTTTGGCTCGGTGCCGGCAGGCAGACTGTCCCGCCTCTACGCTCAAACGCTTTCCCCCGTCGAGACTGCTAAGGTTAAGGCTTACGCACTCGTGCTTAACGGTCGGTAACCCTGGAATGCGCGACAAAAGGGGCTTGCCTGCGGCAACAACGGGGCAAGCGGCGCCTTGATGCGAAACGCGGTTAAGTTTTGGCTAACGGCGCGTCCGGCCTGAGACAGAACAATGCCGCCGCTGCTTTTGCCGAGCTGTGACAAAAGTAAAGATGCCCCCGCTCGCAGGGGCGAACGGAGGCATCGGGATCGCCCATTGGGACGCGGACGATCGGAGGGTCGAGGACGGCTGGAATTCAGTTGACGCGCGTTTCGAGGCCGTACTCCTGCATCTTCCGATACAGCGTGGAACGGCCGATCTTGAGCCGGCGAGCGACTTCCGTCATGTGCCCGCGATAGCGCCCGAGCGCGAGGCGGATCATGTCGGCTTCGATATCTTCCAGCGCGCGGATCTCGCCGTGTTCCGTCACCGCTGGGATGCCGAGCGCGGAAGTGCCCGATCCGGGCCGCACTTCGACGGTCTGCGGGACGGTGTCTTCCGCGCCGATGAGAGCCGGTCCGGTATAGGCGGCAGGCTTCTCCACGCCCGCCGGGGCCGGTGGAATTTCGGCAGAGAACCCCTCGACGTGGCTCGCAATCTGCGGGAATTCCGCAACCGACAGCGTGGTCCCGTCTGCAAGCACTACGGCGCGGAAGATGGCGTTTTCGAGCTGGCGCACGTTGCCGGGCCAGTCGTAGGTCATGAGAAGTTTCATGGCGTCTTCGCTGAAGCCCGAGAGACGCTTGCCTTCCTCGGCGGCAAAGCGGGCAAGGAAATGCCGTGCGAGGTCGGCGATATCTTCCGAGCGGTTGCGCAGCGGCGGCACCCAGATTGGGAACACGTTGAGGCGGTAGTAAAGATCCTCACGGAAACGGCCGTCCTTCACGAGCTGGATCATGTCGCGGTTGGTCGCCGAGACGAGCCGGAAGTTGACCTTCACGGGTTTCTTCGCGCCGACAGGATCGATCTCGCCTTCCTGAAGCGCGCGCAGGAGCTTCACCTGCGCTTCGAGCGGAAGCTCGCCCACCTCGTCGAGGAAGAGCGTGCCGCCGTCGGCCTCCTGGAACTTGCCGACGCGCCTTTCGACGGCACCCGTGAACGCACCCTTCTCATGGCCGAACAGGATGCTTTCGACGAGGTTTTCCGGGATCGCGCCGCAGTTGACGGTGACGAACGGCCGACCCGCCCGCTCGCTTTCGCCCTGGATGGCGCGCGCGATCAACTCTTTGCCGACACCGCTCTCGCCTTCGATCAAGACCGGGATAGTGGACGAAGCCGCCCGCTTTCCAAGTCCGATCACGCGCTGCATCCCTTCGCCGCGAATGATCAGGTCGTCGAAGGTCAGTGTGCCTTCGCTCTTCTTCTTGATGCGGGTGATTTCGTCCGAAAGCGCTTCGATCTTGAGCGCGCTCTGGATCGTGACTTCGAGACGCTCGGGCGAAGCCGGCTTGATCACGAAATCGACGGCGCCGAGCCGGATCGCAGCGATGGCTGCATCGACCGAGCCGTTGGCCGTGAGCACGATGATGGGTGCGCCTGCCTGGCCCTTCATGCGTTCGAGCACACCCATGCCGCCCATGCCGGGCATCACGAGGTCGAGAAGCACGAGAGAGATGGAGCCGCGGTCGGGACCCTCAAGGATTTCGACGGCCTGCTCGCCGGAATGGGTGGAGCGGGTGTCGAACCCGAAACGTTTGACCGTCTCTTCGAGAATGCGACGCTGGGCGGGATCGTCGTCGACGATAAGGATACGCTTGGCCATGGTCACTCGTACTCAACACGAACTGAAACGCGGCCGGTCTTTCGGAGAGCTTACGCTCGGGACATTGCGAAGGACCGGCAACTCACATGACCAGAGATTGCCCCACAACGGTAAACAACCTCTTTCGCAGAGACTCACCTTGAAACTTTTTTGAGACGGCGGCTTCCGCGAAGGAAAGAGGGCCTGATCCGCTGCGGCTTCCCTCCGCGGGGGCAAAAGCACGCATTGATGGCCGTCGCGATCGGTCATATCTGAAGGTGCGAGGCCACGTCCTCCCCCAAAAAATCTGGGATCAAGCCCGGGACGGCCCGGCGGCTCGCTTTAAAGGGAGGCTGTCGTGGCGTGGTTAATGTTGATCGTCGCTGGGGTTTTTGAGGTTGGCTGGGCGTTCTCGATGAAGCAGTCGGACGGCTTCACGCGTCTTTGGCCCTCCGTGATCACTGTTGTTCTGATGGCGATAAGTATCGTCCTGCTGGCCGCGGCGATGCGCTCGCTGCCGCTAGGCACCGCCTACACCGTATGGACGGGAATTGGCGCCATCGGCGCTTTTCTTGTCGGGATCGTGGTGTTGAGTGAACCGGCGACCGCGTTGCGCATGCTGGCCGCCGTTTTGATCGTGAGCGGCATCGTGCTCATGAAAGTGTCGAGCACGAACTAGCGAAGCCTGCGGCCGTTTGGCTCGTTTCGAGGACGCCGCCATTTGCCGAAACGCAGATGGCGGCTTTCTTATGGGCCGTGGTGCTTGAACTCCGGTGGGCGAGCCCGCAGATTAGGCAGTGCATTCCCATTCAAAACCGGAGTTTCCGATGTCGCCGATCTCGCGCGCCCCCGCTTTTGCCGCCTCTGCCGTGTTTCAGGCTTGTCACGCTGCGTCGGGTGTGGGCGGGACAGCGCCGGCCGGAGGGGCGAGCCTGGGGATCGTGCCGGAATGGGATCTGTCGGATCTCTATACCGGCATGGACGATCCGGCCGTCGCACAGGATCTCGACCGTGCCGCGGCGGAAGCGCGGCGCATCAAGGAAAGCTATCAGGGCAAGCTAGCCGCTATGGCCAGCGACGGCGCGGGCCTTGCGGACGCCATCGCCGCCTATGAGCAACTCTCCGACCTCATGGGCAAGCTGGGGTCGTTTGCAGGGTTGCTCTATGCGGCCAACCAGGCGGACCCCACGCGCGCCAAGTTCTACGGCGATATTTCCGAGCGCCTGACGCGGATTGCGACAGACCTCATCTTCGCCGAACTCGAACTCAACCAGATCGACGAAGCGGCCCTCGAAGGCGCGATGACCGTACCCGCCCTTCAGCGCTTCAAACCGTGGCTTGAGGATTTGCGGAAGGAAAAGCCGTACCAGCTCGACGAGAAGCTGGAACAGCTCTTCACCGAAAAGGGCCAGACGGGGCGCGGCGCCTTCACGCGCCTTTTCAGCGAAACCATGACAGGCTTGCGCTTCGACGTGGAGGGCGAGCCCGGCCCGATGGCGCTCGAAGCGACACTGAACCTCCTGTCCGATCCGGCCGAGCCGCGCCGCCGTGCGGCGGCCGAGGCGTTGTCGAAGGTTTTTGGCGCCAACATTCGGCTCTTCACGCTGATCACGAACACGCTTGCGAAGGATAAGGAGATTTCCGATCGCTGGCGCGGCTTCAAGGACGTCGCCGACAGCCGTCATCTGGCGAACCGCGTGGAAGCGCCCGTCGTCGAAGCGCTCGTCGAAAGCGTGCGCGCCGCCTATCCGCGGCTTTCGCACCGCTATTACGCGATGAAGGCCCGCTGGCTCGGCATGGAAAAGCTCTCGCACTGGGACCGCAACGCGCCGCTGCCCGATAAGCCTGAGCAGATCTTCACGTGGCCCGAGGCTGAGCGGATCGTGCTCGAAGCCTACGGCGCCTTCGCGCCGGACATGGCGAGCGTCGCCAAGGAATTCTTCGATAAACGCTGGATTGATGCGCCACTGCGCGAGGGCAAGACGCAGGGCGCGTTCTCGGCCGCGACCGTGCCGTCCGTGCACCCCTACGTTCTGATGAACTTCCAGGGCAAACCCCGCGATGTGATGACGCTCGCCCACGAGTTGGGCCACGGCGTGCATCAGATGCTCGCCCGCGCCCAGGGCCCGTTGCTCGCGCCCACGCCGCTGACGCTCGCCGAGACGGCCTCCGTCTTCGGCGAGATGCTGACCTTCCGCGCACTTCTCGACCGGACCAAGAGCCCGCGCGAGAGGAAGGCGATGATGGCCGGCAAGGTCGAGGACATGCTGAACACGGTGGTCCGCCAGATCGCGTTCTACCAGTTCGAGCGCAAGGTGCACGAGGCGCGCCGCGAGGGCGAATTGACGAGCGAGCAGCTCAATGGGTTCTGGCTCGACGTACAGCGCGAGAGCCTCGGCCCGGCCATCGACCTGAAGCCGGGCTACGAGGTCTATTGGACCTACATCCCCCACTTCATCAACTCGCCGTTCTACGTTTACGCCTACGCGTTCGGCGATTGCCTCGTGAATTCGCTCTACGGCCTCTACCAGGAGGCCCACCCCGGCTTTGTTACGAAGTACTTCGATCTCTTGAAGGCCGGCGGCTCCAAGCACCACTCGGAGCTGCTCGCGCCATTCGGCCTCGACGCCACCGACCCCTCGTTCTGGTCCAAGGGCCTCAAGGTCATCGAGGGCATGATCGACGAGTTGGAAGAGATGGATAAGGCCGTGGCCTGATCGGCGCGCTGGTGCGTTATACATTCTGTACAACATCGCTCGCCGATGTTATACAATCTGTACAACGCGCCACGGAGCCACGGTTATGAAGCTTGAGATCAAGAAGATCGGCAACTCGACGGGCCTGATCCTGCCGAAGGAGCTGCTCGCCCGCATGGGCCTCTCCCAGGGCGACGAAGTTCTCGTCACCGAAGGGCCGGACAAAACGATTTCGATCGCCCCTCACGTCGACGATGACGAAGAGACGATGCGGATAGCGCGTGATGTGATGAAAGAATATCGGAGCACGCTTAAAGCGCTCGCCAAATGACCGAGCCCCGCTGGATCACTAAGGCACAGGTCGTCCGCATTCACGCGGAGCAATTGGCGACCTTCGGAGGTCCCGATGGCCTCCGCGACGAAGGCATGTTGGAATCGGCGCTAGGCCGGCCACGAAACAAATGGGCTTTTGGAGAGCGTGATCTAGCGGTTCTTGCGGCCGCTTATGCGTTCGGGCTGGCTCGCAATCATCCATTTGTGGACGGAAACAAGCGCGCGGCCTTCATGGCGATGATGACGTTTCTGAGGAAGAATGCCATCGCGTTTGTGCCGGACCCGGCCGAGGCCACAGTCGCGATTGTCGACCTCGCCGCAGGCGAGATCGACGAGGACGGGCTCGCCCGCTGGATCCGCGACAACTGGCCGGCGGACTGATCAGCGCTACGCATTAACGCACCTTGTCCCCGAAATTGATCGGTAGCGGCCCTCACGGAACGGGCGTATAAGCGGCCGCGTTTTGCTGCGCGAGCGGCAGCAGCGGCAGGAATAACATCGTGGCGCACCCCAGGGCCGCCGAGGCCGGAAAGGACCCCGAAGACGCGAGGCTGGACAAGCGGTTCTGGCTTCTCGTCGTTGGCGCAATCGGCGTCGTCTACGGCGACATCGGAACAAGTCCTCTTTACGCGTTTCGCGAAGCCGTGCGCGCCGCAAGCGGCGGCAGCCCGGCCAACACCGAAGCCGTATTCGGCGTTCTCTCGCTCATCTTCTGGGCGCTCGTGCTCATCGTCACGCTGAAATACGTGATCGTGCTGCTGCGCGCCGACAACAAAGGCGAGGGCGGCACGTTCGCGCTCATGGCGTTGGGGCTTACAGTCTCGAAACGCAGTTCCCCCCTCTTGCTCGCGCTCGGCGTTGCGGGCGCGTCGTTCTTCTACGGCGACGCCGTCCTCACGCCGGCAATCTCGGTTCTGTCCGCCGTCGAGGGGCTTGCGCTCGTGTCGCCGGTGTTCGAGCGCTGGATCGTTCCGCTGGCGCTTGTCGTCATCGTTGCGCTGTTCGCCGTGCAAAGCCGCGGCACCGCGCGCGTGGCCCAGTTCTTCGGCCCGCTCACCGTCTTTTGGTTTCTCATGCTCGGTGGCGGCGGCCTTTGGCATGTCGTGGACAATCCGTCTGTCCTCGCCGCGCTCAATCCCTGGTACGGGCTGCAATTCCTGGTCAGTCATGGCTTACTCGGGCTCACCGTTTTCGGCTTCGTGTTCCTGGCCGTCACGGGTGCGGAGGCGCTTTACGCCGATCTCGGTCACTTCGGACGCAAGCCGATCCAGGTCGCCTGGGTTGGCTTCGTGTTTCCCGCGCTGATGTTGAACTACATGGGGCAGGGCGCGCTGGTCCTCGCAGACGCGAGCACGATCCAAAACCCATTTTACCGCCTCTATCCGGAATGGGCCTTGGTGCCGATGGTCGTTCTCGCGACCGCTGCAACTGTGGTCGCGAGCCAGGCCGTAATAACCGGCGCGTTCTCTCTTGCACGTCAGGCGATCCAGCTCGGTCTGCTGCCGCGCTTTGCGGTCCGGCACACATCGGAGGAGATGGCGGGCCAGATCTACCTGCCGCGCGTCAACTGGCTGCTGCTGATCGGTGTCGTGTTCACGGTCGTGACGTTCAAGTCTTCGTCGAACCTCGCAAGCGCCTACGGTGTCTCGGTGACGGCAACCCTCGTCATCAACTCGCTCGTCGCCTTCTTCGTGCTGTGGAAGTACTGGCGCTGGCCGCTGTGGAAGGTTGCGGCTCTCATGTTGCCGTTGCTCGTCGTCGAGCTGACGTTCTTCGCCGCCAACGCCATGAAGTTCTTCGAAGGCGCGTGGTTCCCCGTCCTCGTGGCCGCCGTCTTGAGCTTGATCATGTTCACCTGGATGCGCGGCTACCGCATTCTCTCGCGCATCACGCGCCGCGACGAGACGGAGCTCGATTGGCTCGTGCGCAGGCTCGAAGCCAAGCCCCCGGCGCGCGTGCCCGGCACCGCCGTGTTCCTTTCCGCGGATGTCAACGCCGCGCCGACGGCTCTGATGCACAACCTGAAACACAACCGGGTACTGCATGAGCGCAACGTCGTGCTCTCGATTTCCACGGACACGTCGAAGCCGCGCGTCCCCCGTCACGAGCGCGTGCACATCGACCGCTCGAACGAGATGTTCACGCGCGTGGTCGCGACCTACGGCTTCATGGAATCGCCGAACATCCCGAAGATCCTGGAAGGCTGTCGCCGCAAGGATCTCAACATCGATATCGGAGCGACATCGTTCTTCCTGTCGCGCCGGTCGTTGCGGCCCAGTTCGAAGTCTGAAATGCCGCGTTGGCAGACGCGTCTCTTCATCTGGCTTGCGCGCACATCGGAAGACGCGACGACGTATTTCCGGATACCGACCGACCGCGTGGTGGAAGTCGGTACGCAGGTCGCGATCTGACGAGCAGGTGTAATGGGGAGGGGTGCTACTCGGCCGCTTCGCCCGCGTCCTCGTGGGCCGGCACGAGGTTCACGCTCTCGCCGCAGCCGCACGCGCTCTGCTGGTTCGGATTGTTGAACACGAACGTCGAGGATAGCTTGTCCGTCTTGTAGTCCATCTCGGTGCCGAGCAGATAAAGCACGGCCTGCGGATCGACGATCACGCGCGCGCCGTCCTGCTCCACCACCTCGTCGAATTTGTCGACGCTCTCCGCCCACGTCATGGTGTACTCCATGCCCGCGCACCCGCCCTTCTTGACGCCGATCTTGAGGCCCGCGATGTCGGGCCCCTTCGACGCCATGATCGAACGCACGCGCGCCGCCGCCGCGGGCGTCAGCGTCATGACCTTGGGCCGGGGGCGGCGGGTCGGCGTTGCGATGGTCGTCTTTTCGGTCATCAGTGTTGCTGTCCTGGTCTCAAGGCCGGAAACACCGGAGCTTGAGGAAAATATAGCGCGAGCGGCCCCTCATTGCGAGATGCGCGGCGGCAACGCTTTGGCCGTTCGCAGGCTTCCGCGATCGACCCCTGCGGACGCAAGCCCTCAGAACATGTTGAGCGCAAGCCGCGCCTCGTCCGACATACGGCTCTGCTCCCACGGTGGATCAAACGTGAGTGTGACCGTCACGCCCGAAACGCCCGGAACGGCGCTGACGGCGTTCTCCACCCAAACCGGCATCTCGCCGGCCACAGGACATCCCGGCGCGGTCAGCGTCATCTCGACCGCGATCTCCCGGTTGTCGTTGATGTCGATCTTGTAGATCAGGCCAAGCTCGTAGATGTCGGCCGGGATCTCGGGATCGTAGACGGTTTTGAGCGCGGCGACGATGTCGGCCGTGAGTTGGTCGAGTTCGTCCTGCGACAGGCCCGACGCCCCGCCGGACGGCGCGTCCGCGGCGGCAGGCTGCGGCTCGGCTGCCTTCGCTTCAAGAGCGCGTTCGCTCTCGGTGAGTTCTTTTTCCGTCTCGACGTGTTCGGTCATGGCTAGCCTCTAGGGCTCCTCAAGCAAAGAAGTCTCGGGCGCGAATGAGCGCGGCGACGAGCGCGTCCGCTTCCGCCTTGGTGTTGTACATTGCGAACGACGCCCGGCAGGTGGCCGACACGCCAAGCCGCTCCATCAAGGGCTGCGCGCAATGGTGGCCTGCGCGGATCGCAACGCCGCCCCGGTCGATGATGGTCGCAACGTCGTGCGGATGCAGCCCGTCGATCGAGAACGCGTGGATCGCGCCCTTGCCCGGCGCGGTGCCGTGGATCGTGAGCCCCGGCACCTCCTGGAGACGCTCGAAGGCATAGGCGCCGATCTCGGCCTCATGCTCCGCGATCCGGTCGCGCCCCACCTGCATCATGTAGGAAAGGGCTGCTCCCAAACCAACGGCCTCCACGATGGCCGGCGTTCCGGCCTCGAAGCGGTGCGGAGCTTTTCCGTAGGTGATGCGGTCCACTTCCACCAGCTCGATCATCTCGCCGCCGCCCTGGTAGGGCGGCATGATGTCGAGATATTTCTGCTTGGCGTAAAGCACGCCGATGCCCGAGGGCCCGTACGTCTTGTGGCCGGTGAAGACGTAGAAGTCGGCGTCGAGATCCTGCACGTCCACGGGAAGATGCACGGCCGCCTGGCTGCCGTCCACGAGCACCGGCACGCCCTTCGCGTGCGCGATCTCGATCACCTCCTTGATGGGGACGACCGTGCCGAGCACGTTCGACATGTGCGTGATGGCGACGATCTTCGTGCGCGGCGTGATGAGCTGATCCAGTTCGTCGAGCAGCAGCTCGCCCTCGTTGGAGATCGGTGCCCACTTGAGCACGGCACCTTTGCGCTCGCGATGGAAATGCCACGGCACGATGTTCGAATGGTGCTCCATGATGGAGAGCACGATCTCGTCGCCTTCGCCGATTTCGAGCGCGCCGAACGAGGACGCCACGAGATTGATCGCCTCCGTCGCGTTGCGCGTGAAGATGATCTGATCGGTCTTCGGCGCGTTGAGGAAGCGGCGCGTGACCTCGCGGGCTTCCTCGAAGCGCTGCGTGGCCGTGTTCGAGAGGTAATGCAGCCCGCGGTGCACGTTCGCGTACTCGAAGCGGTAGGCGTGGTCCATCGCCTCGATCACGGACAGCGGCTTCTGCGCCGAGGCCCCGTTGTCGAGATAGACGAGCGGCTTGCCGTAGATCTCCCGGTAGAGGATCGGGAAATCGGTGCGGATGCGCTCCACATCGAAGGGGCCGGGCGCCACCGGGGCCGGTGCCTTCTTCTTCGACGTCTTCTGTGTCGCCGCCGTCATGGGGTCGTCCTTGTTCGAGCGAGCAGAGGTCTCAGCGCTGAGGACAAATCGGGGCGCCTCTCAGCGCCCCGCATTTTTTCAAGCTTGGCTCTGAAGCCACCCGCGCGCAAGCGCGCGAAGCGCGTCTTGCACCGCTTCCGGCTCCGCCTTGTCGATGGCTTCGCCGACGAAGCTTTCGACCAGCATGGCCTGAGCTTCCTCTAGCGGAATGCCGCGCGACTGAAGATAGAACACGAGGTCCGGATCGATCTCTGCCGACGTGCTGCCGTGTCCGCAGACCACGTCGTCGGCGTAGATTTCGAGTTCCGGCTTGCTGTTGAACTCCGTGTCCGGCGAGAGCATCAGCGCCTGCGCCATCTGTTTGCCGTCGGTCTTTTGCGCGTCGGGGCGCACGATCACCTTGCCCTGGAACACCGCCCGCGAGCGATCCCGCAGCACGGTCTTCACGAGTTCGCGGCTCGTGCAGTTCGGCACGGCGTGATCGACCACCATCGTGATGTCGTGGTGCGAGCCGGCGTTCCCAAGCAGCGCGCAACCGAGGTCGAACGTGGTGTGTTCGCCGCGGAACGCGATGGCGAGATCGTTGCGCACGACGCCGTCGCCCAGCACCATCTGGAACGGCCGGTAGTTCGCGTCCGCCCCAAGGCGCGCAATCGTGCGGCCGAGATGGATCGAACCCTCGCGCGAGGCGACGAGCTTCACGTGCACCACCTCGGCGCCGTCGCCGACGATGAGCTGGGTCAGCGTGTTGACCTGCCGCGGCGCGTCCGGTGCGGCATGCACTTCGACAATCGTCACCTTTGCGTTCTTGCCGACGCGGATGACGTTGCGCGTCGCGACCGAGCCTGCGGCGTCGCTGCCGGACGCGAAGATGAGCGCAATCGGCGTCGCGATCTCGCGGTCTTCCGCGATGTCGAGCACCGCGCCATCGGTGAACAGCGCCGTGTTGAGCGCCCGCGTCGCCTCGTTCACATGCCCGCTGACCTCGGCAACGTCTTCCTGCAGCCAGGCAGGCGGATGATCGATGATGCGGGCAAGGAACGCGCTCTCGATCTCGGACACGGCGGAGATCCCGGCTTCCGACACGGCCGAGCCGTCGAAGAACAGCGCGTGCGTGCCGGAAAGATCGGCGCCCGGGAGCGCGGCTTCGATGAGCGCCTTGGCCGACTGGGCATCCGGCACCACGTCGGGCGTCAGCGGAAAGGCCTCGCGCATGAACGCGCGCACGTCCGTGTATTTCCACTCCTCGACGCGCCGATGCGGCAGGCCGCGGCCTGTAAAGGCGCCGATAGCGTCCTTCCGCAGCGCGCGCAGCCAAGTCCCGCCCGGGAGAGAGGGTTCTGCGTTCGTGAATGCTTCGACGAGGGCCGTTTCGGCCTTCGTCTTGAGGGCTTGCACGGAGGCGCCGCCGCGCCCCGTGGCTCCCGTTTCGATTTTCTGGGCGATGCTCATATTATGCCGCCTTGCCTTGGTAAGCCGCATAGCCGGACTTTTCGAGTTCGAGCGCGAGTTCCTTGCCGCCCGTCGCCTGGATCTGTCCGTTCGACAGCACGTGAACCTTGTCCGGCACGATGTAGTTCAGAAGCCGCTGATAGTGCGTGATGACAAGCATCGCGCGATCCGGGCTGCGGAGCGCATTGACGCCGTCCGCCACGATCTTGAGCGCGTCGATGTCGAGGCCGCTGTCGGTTTCGTCGAGCACGCAGAGCGTGGGTTCCAGCACCGCCATCTGCAGGATCTCGGCGCGCTTCTTCTCGCCGCCCGAGAAGCCGACGTTCACCGGCCGCTTCAACATCTCCATGTCGATGTTGAGATCGGCGGCTTTGCCGCGCACGAGCTTCATGAAGTCGGGCGTGGAAAGCTCGGCCTCGCCCCTCTTCTTGCGCACGGAGTTGAGCGCCGTGCGCAGGAACGTGAGGCCCGCGACGCCCGGGATCTCCATAGGATACTGGAAGGCGAGGAACACGCCCTTGGCGGCGCGCTCGTCGGGTTCGAGTTCCGCAAGGTCTTCGCCGTTCCACAGGATCTCGCCGCCCGTCACCTCATAGCCGTCGCGGCCTGCGAGTACGTGCGCGAGCGTGGACTTGCCCGAGCCGTTCGGGCCCATGATGGCGTGCACTTCGCCCTTCGGCACGGTGAGCGAGAGCCCCTTGAGGATTTCCTTGTCCTCGTCTTCGAGCTTCACCTGAAGGTTCTTGATCTCAAGCATGTCGTCTTACCTCAGTCGTCTTCGGTTCGGCCTGCCGTCGGCCGTGATTCTGGATCTCGATCCGTCTCCGCCGTGTGGGCCGGAGGTTGCGTGCGAGTGAAAGGCCCGGTTTATCCGACAGAGCCTTCCAGGCTCACGCCGATCAGCTTCTGCGTCTCGGCCATGAACTCCATCGGGAGCTGCTGCAGCACGTCGCGCACAAAGCCGTTGACGACAAGCGCCACCGCCTCTTCCTCGGAAAGCCCGCGCTGGCGGCAATAGAACAGCGTGTCGTCCGAGATCTTCGACGTCGTCGCCTCGTGCTCGAAGTGCGCCGACGAGGTCTTCGCCTCGATGTAGGGCACCGTGTGCGCGCCGCACTTGTCGCCGATAAGAAGCGAGTCGCAGCAGGTGAAGTTGCGCGCGCCCGTCGCCTTGCGATGCGCCGAGACGAGCCCGCGGTAGGTGTTCTCCGAGAACCCGGCCGCGATGCCCTTCGAGATGATGCGGCTCGACGAGTTCTTGCCGAGGTGGATCATCTTGGTGCCGCTGTCGACCTGCTGATACCCGTTCGAGATCGCGATCGAGTAGAACTCGCCGCGGCTGTTGTCGCCGCGCAGGATGCAGGACGGATACTTCCACGTGATCGCAGAACCCGTCTCGACCTGCGTCCACGAGATCTTCGAGCTGTGCCCGCGGCAGTCGCCGCGCTTGGTCACGAAGTTATAGACGCCGCCTTTGCCGTCCTTGTCGCCGGGATACCAGTTCTGCACCGTCGAATACTTGATCTCGGCGTCGTCGAGCGCGATCAGTTCCACCACCGCAGCGTGCAGCTGGTTCTCGTCGCGCGAGGGCGCCGTGCAGCCTTCGAGGTACGAGACGTAAGACCCCTTGTCCGCGATGATGAGCGTGCGCTCGAACTGGCCGGTGTTCTTCTCGTTGATGCGGAAGTACGTCGAAAGCTCCATCGGGCAGCGCACGCCTTCGGGCACGTAGACGAACGAGCCGTCGGAGAACACCGCCGAGTTGAGGGCCGCATAGAAGTTGTCGCCCTGCGGCACGACAGAGCCGAGGTACTTCTTCACGAGTTCCGGGTGCTCGCGCACCGCTTCAGACATCGAGCAGAAGATGACGCCGGCCTTCGCCAGCTCTTCCTTGAAGGTCGTGACGACGGAGACGCTGTCGAACACCGCGTCCACCGCGACGCGCGCGCCCTGCACGCCCGCGAGCACCGCCTGCTCCTTGAGCGGAATGCCGAGCTTTTCGTACGTGGCGAGCAACTCCGGATCGACCTCGTCGAGGCTCTTCGGCCCCTCCGCACCTTTCGGCGCCGCGTAATAGTAGAGGTTCTCGAAATCGATCTTGGGATAGCTGACCTTCGCCCAGGTCGGCTCCGTCATGTTGCGCCAGCGCGCATAGGCTTCGAGACGCCAGTCGAGCATCCACTGCGGCTCGCCCTTCTTCTCCGAGATGAAGCGGACGATGTCCTCGTTGAGGCCTTTGGGCGCCTTCACGGTCTCGATGTTGGTCTCGAAACCGTATTTGTATTGATCGACGTCGATCTTCTTGACCGTGTCGATCGTCTCCTGAACTGCTGCCATTCAACCCACCTCTTGTGTGCGGCCCGCCGAGGCCGCGTCGTTCGTTTCGTTGCCTAGGCGGCGAGCGATGCGCCGCCGTGAATATCCCGCCATGCGGCGACGAACGCCGCGATGTCCTGTTCCGTCGTGTCCGCCCCGAGGCTCACGCGGATTGCGGATCGCGCGACCTCGGAAGAAAGCCCCATCGCGCTGAGCACATGGCTCTCGCCCACCTTGCCTGACGAGCAGGCCGATCCCGCGCTGACCGCAATGCCCTTGAGATCGAGCTTGATCACGGCCGTCTCCGCCGGCGAGCCCGGAAGCGCGATCATCGACGTATTGCAGAGCCGCGGCGCGTCGCGCCCGATCACGAGCGCTTGCGGAGTGACCGCAATCACAGCGGCTTCGAGCGAATCTCGCAGTGCCGCCACGCGCGGCGCATTCTTGAGATCGTCGAGGGCGGCGCCGGCCGCAGCGCCGAAGCCTGCAATCGCCGCGACGTTTTCGGTCCCCGCCCGCCGGCGCTGTTCCTGCCCGCCGCCCGCAAAAATCGGGTCGAGCGCGACGCCCGCGCCGATCACAAGCGCGCCGACGCCCTTCGGCCCGCCGATTTTGTGCGCCGAAAGGCTCATCGTGTGTGCGCCGAGTTGGGCGAAATCGATTGCGATCCGGCCCGGCGCCTGTACGGCGTCCGTATGCACCCGCGCGCCGTTCTCGGTTGCCCAGCGTCCGGCCGCGGCCACGTCCTGCAGCGCGCCGGTCTCGTTGTTGGCCATCTGCAGCACGAGAAGCGTGTTGGGCGCAGGTGCAACGCTTCCGATATCCGCCGCTCCGTCTGGCGAAACCGGCAAGCGGATGATCTCCGCGCCACGCTTCGCGGCGAGCTGAGCGAGAGGCGCGCGGATCGAATCGTGTTCGACATCCGCGAACGCGATCCGCTCCCACGGCGCCGAGAGCGCCCACGTGTTGGACTCGGTCGCCCCGCTCGTAAATATCACTTCGGACGCGCGCGCATTGACGAGCGCGGCAACCGCATCGCGGGCGTCATCCACGATTGCCCGCGCCCGCCGCCCCTCGGCATGAACCGACGACGCGTTGCCGGCGGCATCGAGCGCCGCAAGCATAGCCTCGCGCGCCTCGGGCCGAAGCGGCGCCGAAGCGTTATAGTCAAGGTATGTGCGCGGCTGCGTCACTGCGGCGACCTCTCCAGGGCGACGACGGCTGGATCGTGATCGTGTTCGTGCGGGTGTTCGCGAACGGCGCACTCCGAAGACGCAGCGGCCGGAATGCCTTCCAGCACGTCTTTCAGACTGACGCGCGAGAGAAAGTTCTCGATCTGCGCGCCGAGCGCGGTCCAGAGATCGTGGGTCAGGCAACGCGTATCGCCGAGGCACGGCCCCGTGTCGTCGCCGAAGCAGCGCGTCATCCGCGTGCCCTCGTCGACGGCCGACATGATCTCCGCAACGAAGATCTCGCGGGCGGGACGGATGAGCTTGTAACCGCCGTGGCGTCCGCGCTGGCTTTCCACCAGCCCCGCGCGTCGAAGCTTCAAAAACAGCTGTTCGAGATAGTCGAGCGAGATCCGCTGACGCTGTGCGACCGCGGAAAGCGCGACCGCCCCCCCGTCGCTGTGCTTCGCGAGGTCGGCCATTGCCATGACCGCATAACGGCCGCGTGTGTTGAGCTCCATGCTCCACCACTCCTGACGCGCACGCTGTTCTAGCGGCGCATAGCGCTTGCGCTTCACCACCCCTCGTGTGCTAAGAGACGCCACACACGTCGGGTGCAGCCCAAAAAAGAGACCCAACAGGCCCTCTCTTTCGAACCGTTCTAAACTTGCACCGAATATGAAAATTCCGAGCGGGGAAATCAAGCATTCTTTGAGGCACGTTTTTGTGAATTGCGGAACTTCGGCTGCGACAGCCTGTCGCCCGTTGTGAGCCCAGGCAATTTCCCCGGCCGACCCGAACCCCAAACCGAGCAGAGACCGATGCCTGAGCTGATTATCAATGGGCCTGCGGGCCGCATCGAAGCCCGCTACCATCACGAGCCGGCGAACGACAGCCCCATCGCCCTCATCCTCCACCCCCATCCGCAGTTCGGGGGGACGATGAACAATCAGGTCGTCTACAGCCTCTATTACACGTTCGCGCAGCGGGGCTTTTCGGTGCTCCGCTTCAACTTCCGCGGCGTCGGGCGTTCCCAGGGCTTCTGGGATGGTGGCCCGGGCGAACTGGCGGACGCGGCGTCGGCCCTCGACTGGCTGCAGATGGTGAAGCCCGATGCCAAGTATTGCTGGATCGCGGGCGTCTCGTTCGGCACCTGGATCGCGATGCAGCTTCTGATGCGTCGCCCCGAGATCGACGGTTTCATCTGCGTGGCGCCGCCGTCGAACCTCTATGACTTCTCGTTCCTCGCCCCGTGTCCTTCGTCGGGCCTGATGGTCAACGGCGACAAGGATCGCGTCGTGCCGTCGGCTTCCGTCGCGGAGCTGACCGCAAAGCTCAAGACGCAGCGCGGCATCAAGATCGACCACGAGGTCATCCCCGGCGCCAACCACTTCTTCGAGGACAAGACGGAGGATCTGGAAAAGGTCGTCGGCGGCTACCTCGACATGCGCCTCGCCAAGGCCATTCAGGACCGCGAGAACCAGAAAGAGCGCGAGAAGGAGCGCGAGGCGGCGCGTGAGCGCGAGCGGCAGCGCGAGCGCGAGGAGGCCGCGAGCGGCCCCGCCGCCGATGCGGATGATGGCGACGACGAGTAAAGGCCAAGCTAGAGCTTAAGAATTGAAACGGCCCGGCAAAGCGCCCGGGCCGTTTCCTTTTCGAGATCGACTGGCTGCGCGATCAAACCTTGGGCGTCTGTCCGGTGGTGAAACGCGCTCCGACAATGTGAATGACGGCAAGCACGGCAGCGCCGGCCGCAAGTCCCACAAGCGCCGCGCCGAAGGCTCCGGCGATCCACGCCAATACGCCGCCGGCAAATGGAACCGCCGCGCCCACGGCCTCCGACACCGCGCGGATCGTTTCGTCCGGCCAGTGAATGCCGAATTCGTGCAGGCCATGGATCAGAATGCCGCCGCCGACCCACAGCATCGCGATGGTTCCAACCAGACTGAGCGCTTTAAGAAAGGGCGGCATCCCGTAGACGAGCGCGCGGCCCACGGGGCCCGAAATCGCACCGTTTCTCTGCGCAAGCGCGAGGCCCACATCGTCCGCCTTCACGATGATCGCAACCGCGCCGTAGACCGCAACCGTCACCGCGATGCCGACGAACGCAAGCACGAGCGCCTTGGTCAGGAGATCGGGCGTCGTCGTATTGGCGAGCGCGATGGCCATGATCTCCGCCGACAGAATGAAGTCGGTGCGGATGGCGCCCGAAACCCGCTGATCTTCGAGAGCTTGCGGATCGATCCCTGCGGCGGCCGCGGCCGCGAACATATCCTTTTCGCCTTCGCCGCTCAGAAGGTGATGCACCTTCTCGGTGCCCTCGAAAGCGAGGTAGAGACCGCCGAGCATCAGGATCGGAATGATCGCGGCGGGCAGAAAGACCGTCAGCAACATCGCCGCCGGCAGGAGATAGAGCAATTTGTTCTTGAGCGATCCCCAAGCGATGCGCCCGACGATGGGCAACTCGCGTTTGGCTGCAAGGCCCGTCACGTAGCGTGGTGTCACGGCCGCATCGTCGATCACGACACCTGCCGTCTTGGCCCCCACCTTCGCGGCCTGCGCCGCCGTATCGTCGAGTGTCGCGGCCGCGACTTTCGTCAGCGCCACCACGTCGTCAAGCAGTGCCAGAAGCCCGCTCATCAAGTCCCCCAAAAGTGCCTATTCCTGAACGCGGGCAGATTGGGGCAAGCCGTGCCAGTCGCGCAAGTGGGGGAAAGAGATAGAGCCGCGTTGCAAGGCGCCAGAGCGTGAGACGACCGCGCGCTAAGCCACGCGTGGGCCGGCGACCCTAGGCGCCTCGGGCGGATGCGTTGCGGGCTGCCATCGGCGGAAGCCGATCGAGAAGTTCTCGATCAAGCTGAGCGCGGAGACCGGCGGCGAGAACAGGTAGCCCTGGAGCGTGTCGCAATCGACGCTGACGAGGAAATCCCGTTGCTCGGGCTTTTCCACGCCCTCCGCCGTGATCGAGACGCCCACCGCGTGCGCCATCGCGATGACGGAGCGGACGATGGACGAGGAACGCGGGCACGTGCCCAGCTCCTGCACGAACGAGCGATCGAGCTTGATGCGATCCACTTCGAGCTTGATGAGATAGCTGAGCGAAGAGTAGCCCGTCCCGAAGTCGTCGAGCGCAATGCGGACGCCTCGCGCGCGCAGCAAGCGAAGCGCCTTGGCAGAGGTCCCCGAGCTATCGAGCAGCGCGCTTTCCGTGATTTCGAGTTCGAGCCGCTCCGGGGCCATGCCCGCACGCGCGAGGATGGCAAAAAGACGCGAGGCGAAGTCTGCGCTCCGGAACTGGATCGGCGAGACATTGACCGCGATCGTCCCGAGATTTAAGGGGCCGGCCGTCCGGCACGCTTCGCGCAGGACGTATTCGCCGAGGCGTCCGATCAACCCGCATTCCTCGGCAATGGGAACGAACACGGGCGGCGGGATGGAGCCGAGCCGCGGGTGGTTCCACCGCACCAGAGCCTCGACTCCGCTGACGGTGAGATCTTTGGCGGAAATGAGTGGCTGGTAGGCGACGTCGAGTTCGCCTTCGGTATCGAGCGCGCGCCTGAGATCGGCTTCGAGCGCTTCTCGCTCCTTGAGCGTCTTCCCCATTTCCTCGGTGTAGAATGCGAAGCCGAGCCGGCGGTTCTTCGCCTGATAGAGCGCGATGTCGGCTTTCCGCGAAAGCTCGCTGCGATCCGTGCCGCATTCCGGCGCTATGGCGACGCCGATGCTGATGCCGACCGCGGCGCGCTGTCCGAGCACGTCGAAGGGCTCGGACACGATGGCGACGACGTCGCGGCAGAAGGCTTCGACGTCCTCTCGCGCAACGTCGTCGCACTTGATGATGGCGAATTCGTCGCCGCCCATCCGGGCAACGACGTCGCGTGGTTTGGCGAGCGTCTTTATGCGCCGCGCGACCTCCTGGATCAGAGCATCGCCGACCGGATGACCGAGTGTATCGTTGACCTGCTTGAAGCGGTCGAGATCGAGAAACATCAGCGCGAGGGCCTGCCCGCTGACGCGGCGTTCGCTCAGCAGGACGCCGACGCGTTCGTTGAAAAAGGCGCGGTTGGCGAGCCCCGTCAGAGAATCGTGCACCGCCCGATGTTTGGATACGGCTTCGCTACGAACGAGGTCGCGATAGGTCCTGCGCAATCCGGCGATCAGGAGAACGATGGCGACGCTGATTGCAGCGAGACCGGCGGTCAGCACGGGAAGCACGTCGGTGAGAATGGCCCAGCCGGGCATCTCCGGCACCCATACGATATGCCCGACGGTATCCCCCTTTCGATTCGTCAGAGGATGCGAGGCCTCGTTCGGCGCAATGCCGTCGGTGCGCGAAAAGCGAATGCCCTTGAGGAAGTGGGCCGATGCGAGATCGGAAAGGAAGCTTGCATCGAGAAAGCGCTGGCTGACGAGGACGAATTCGCTACCCCGTTCCTGTGCGGCGGTCTTGGATTCGAGCACGATCGGAACGGCGCTGATGAGCACCGGACGGTCGCCCTGGAATGAAAAATCCACGACGTGAGGCAGACGCCGCTTGGTGAGTTCGTAGTCGTCGAGGGCGCCGGCAGAGATCTTTTTACGCAGCGCCGTGACGACCTCGAAGACGGATTCGTCAGGACGGAATTTCGGGTTGGTGACTGTCGTCCCGTCGACCATGCTGTAGACGAGCGCTCCGTCGGGACCGACGATGTAGGTGCGGTCGTGCTTGAAGTAGTCGTGCATCCAGACGCCGAGATTCGTTTCCACCCACTTGAGGTCGAAGCTGTCTTTGGCATAGCGGACGGCGTCGTCCCAGATTGCGACGCTTTCCTGATCGTAGGGAATCTTTTCCACGCTGTTGACGAGCGCGGATGAGATCGTGCGGAACTGGCGCTCTTGCGAGAGCTGGTCGATGCGCGAGGCCGACCAGAGCACGACACCGAAGACGAGCAGCGCGGTCGCCACCACCGTGTAAACGCTCGCGACGGCAAGTCTCCGCAATGGCCGATCGGTGCGCGCGTCCTTCGTGCCAGGGTGCGACGGCCTCATGGGAAGATCAGGGTCGAGGCGAGTTTCCACAGTTCGGGCCAGCCAAAAAACCTAATACATCGCTTAGATTTACTGGCAATTCGTAACCGAACGGTGGGGGGATGTGGTTAGGAACGCATTAATTCGACGTTCGCTCAACGACCGGCGTAGCCCTGCAAATCTCCGGCTTCCGCCGGGAAAATGCGGGGCGCCTTCATGTCTCCGCGTCTATGCGTTGGGTTCCGCCGTGACGCCCCCCGAGAGCGGTTCGGCAATACCCGTCGTTCCTGGAAATGTGATCGGCAAACCGAGCCGCGAGCGCACGGCGAGAAACGCCCACGCCTCCGCTTCGAGCCCGTCGCCGTCGAAATCGAACGCTTCGGCCACCTGCACCGGCGCGCCGACGCGCTCGCGGATCTGCGCGACGAGCGTATCGTTGCGCCGGCCGCCGCCCGACACGATCCAAAGCCGAGGCGGGACGGGGAGGTGCGCGATCGCGGCCGCGACGGCTGCGGCCGTAAACGCCGTCAGCGTGGCGGCGCCATCCAGGCCCGGGAGATCGGCCACCGGCGCAAGACTGAAGGCGTTGCGGTCGAGCGATTTCGGCGGCGCCTCGGCGAAGTAGGGGAGCGCGAGCCAGTCCGCGACGATGGTCTCGTGCACGCGGCCCGCCGCTGCCAGCCGTCCGCCCGCATCGAACGGCTGCCCAAGCTTGGCCGAGACCCAGTCGTCGATCATCGCGGACGCAGGGCCGGTGTCGAATGCGATCAACTCGCCGCTCTCCCCGATCCAAGTGACGTTGGCGACGCCGCCGAGGTTGAGGACTGCGAGGGGGCGCTCGGAGATGTCGGCTGCGAGCGCCCTGTGATAGGCCGGAGCCAGCGGCGCGCCTTGCCCGCCCGCTGCCATGTCGGCGGCCCTGAGGTCGTAGACCACCGGGACGCCAAGCCGCCGCGCGAGCAGGCCGCCGTCGCCCAGTTGGACGGTGAGCCCGGCTTCGGGCCGATGCAACACGGTCTGGCCGTGATAGCCCACCACGTCGAGGCTTGCGGCGTCGATTTCGTGATCCGCAAGATAGTGCGCGGCGGCTTCGGCGTTGAGTTCGGTGAGATACTGTTCGAGCAGCCCGAGCCGGCCCGGCCGCGCGCTGCGCTCGCCGATTTCCGAGGCCTCGCTGAGGCTCGCGCGGAGTTTGTCGCGCACGGCGTCGGAATAGGGGTAGGTTGCGGAGAAGCCCCGCCTCAGCACCCGCTCCCCGTCGGTTTCGATGACTGCGACATCGATGCCGTCGAGCGAAGTGCCGCTCATCAGCCCCAAAGCGCGCCAGACGCCGTCCTCTCGCTTGCTCATAGGGGGCTCCTCATGCATGGTCCTGCCGAATTCGCCGATCCGGCGCCTCCCGGCTCTTCGGCCAAGAACCGCAATCCTCCGAGCACATCATGACTGAATTCCGATCCGATTTTCTTTCCGTCCTGACCGAGCGCGGCTTTATCCACCAATGCTCCGATGCGCAAGGCGTCGATGCGCTGGCAGCCGAAGGCAAGCTCGTGGCCTACGTGGGCTACGACTGCACGGCCCCCTCGCTGCACATCGGCCATCTGCTCTCCATCATGATGCTGCACTGGCTGCAGAAGACGGGCGCCGGCCGGCCGATCGCGCTCATGGGTGGCGGCACGACGCGCGTCGGCGATCCGTCCGGCCGCGACGAGACCCGCAAGATCCTCACCCTTGAGCAGATCGAGGACAACAAGAACCAGATCAAAACGGTCTTCTCGAAGTTTCTCTCGTTCGGCGATGGCAAGGGCGAGGCGCTCATGCTCGACAACGCCGAATGGCTGACCACCATCAACTACATCGCCTTCCTGCGCGATGTCGGGCGGCACATGTCGGTGAACCGCATGCTGTCGATGGATTCGGTGCGCATGCGCCTCGAACGCGAGCAGGAGCTCTCGTTCATCGAGTTCAACTACATGCTGTTGCAGGCCTACGATTACGCGGAACTCGCAAACCGCTACGACTGCAATCTGCAGATGGGCGGCTCCGACCAGTGGGGCAACATCGTCACCGGGATTGATCTCGGCCGGCGCATGGGCGTTGGCCATCAGCTCTACGCGCTCACGTGTCCGCTGCTGACGACAGCATCCGGCGCAAAGATGGGCAAGACGGCGTCGGGCGCGGTGTGGCTCAACGAAGCGCAGTTGTCCGCGTACGACTACTGGCAGTACTGGCGCAACACGGAGGATGCGGATGTCGCCCGTTTCCTCAAGCTCTTCACGACGCTTCCGCTCGACGAGGTCGCGAAGCTTGCCGCACTCGAAGGCGCTGAGATCAACGAGGCGAAGAAGGTGCTCGCGACCGAAGCCACCGCACTGGTGCATGGACGCGAGAAAGCGGAAGCCGCCGCAGAAACCGCGCGCACGACCTTCGAGGAAGGCCGCCTCGCGCAATCGCTGCCGACCGTCGAGATCGCCCGTGCCGCGCTCGATGCCGGTCTCGGCGTGCTGGCCGCATACGTGCAGGCCGGCCTCGTGGCTTCGACCAGCGAGGCCCGCCGTCAGATCAAGGGTGGCGGCCTGCGCGTCAACGATGTCGTGGTGACGGACGACAAAATGGCTCTGACGCCGGGGGATCTCACGGGTGAAGGGGTCATCAAGCTGTCGTTCGGCAAGAAGAAGCACGTGCTACTGAAGCCGGTGTAAGCCGCGTCACGGCCTACATGCGTGGTTCGTCCACCACACTTCGCCGCCCGTAGCGCTTCCCGTCGTTCCAACCCTTGGCGCGCTCCCCGATCGTCGGGCAATATCCCGAGCGACACAGGACGCGCGGGGGCAGGGGCTTTGAGCGAAAGGCGTGATAACGGTTCGGTCGTGAGGATCGGCCTGGCGCAATCCGATGCGCCCAACCCTGATGCCCCGCGCGCTGCGCCGTCCCGCACGGCGCGGCAGGCGGTCGTCATCGTGCACGGAATGGGCGAGCAGCGCCCGATGGACACCGTGCGCGACTTCGCGCGCGCTGTTCTCAAATCGCAAACGGGTGCGGGAAACGGCAACGGTCAGGAACCCGAATTCTGGAGCCGCCCCGACGGCCGCACCGGCTCGCTTGAGCTGCGCCGTCTTACGACGCGAAAAAGCCAGCGGAGCGAAGCGTTCCCCAACGGCACGCGCACCGATTTCTACGAGCTCTATTGGGCGGACCTGACCGGCGGCTCCACGTGGACGCAGTTCGGCGGATGGATCCGCACTCTTCTGTTTCGGCCGTGGAGCCAGGTGCCGCGCGACGTTCGCGGGGCGTGGCTCGCGCTGTGGATCGCGACGGCACTTGTGTGCGCCGTCGGTCTCGCGAGCCTTCTCCCCGACGACGTGTTCCCGACCTGGGCCCGTATCGCGCTTGCTCTCTCGGCCGCCGGCCTCGGCGCGCTCGTCCACAAGATGGCGACCGCGAGCTTCGGCCGCGTTGTGCGCTATACGCGCGCCGATCCAGCCAACATTTCCGCCCGCGCCGCGGTGCGCGAGCGCGGGCTGAGATTGCTCAACGAGCTGCACGCGGGCGGCGAGTACGATCGTGTCGTCCTTGTCGGCCACAGCCTCGGATCGATCCTCGCTTACGATCTCATCAACTACCTTTGGACGCAGCGGGAAGATGCGCGAACGTTGAAAGGCGGTGGCGAGGAACTCGCAGCCGTGCGCGACGTGCACGACGCGGCCGCCAGATTGGCCGATGGCGACGGGCTATCCATCGAGCGCTTTCGCCAATGCCAGGCGAGATTACGCCGATTGCTGGCCGCGCGGGAGGATCGCGACGATGGCGCGAACCGCTGGCTGATCAGCGATTTCGTGACCATCGGCAGTCCCTTGACCCACGCCGAGTTCCTGTTGGCCACGAATGCTTCCGATCTCGGCCAGCGCATCGAGACGCGCGAGTATCCCGCTTCACCGCCCGTGCGCGAGCCGCTGAACCGCCTCGGCGTGTGGCTCGCCAAAAAGCACGGGTTTCTCGACAGAGAGACGAAGGAGGGAGAGCTGTTCGTTTTCCCGAAGCAGGGCGGCGGCTGGTGCCTTCATCACGCGAGCCCGTTCGCGGCCGTGCGCTGGACCAACATCCACGATCCGGCGCGGTGGATCTATCGAGGCGATCTTGTTTCTGGCGCACTCAGCGGAAAATTCGGTCTCGGTGTGAAGGATGTGGACCTGAGCGTACTGCGCGGCAGATCCCGTTCCTTCAGCCATACCCGCTATTGGGCGTTGGACGCGCCGCCAGAGCAGCTCGACGCGCTTCGCGACGCGATCAATTTGCTCGACAACGATTGAGATCGCGCCCGCCTGTCTTTCGGCTGTCCGTCATCTCTTCTTGCGGTCGCTCGGCAACGTCGTCTCCGACGACCATCCGTCGACAGTGCTCGCAGGCGCGCTGGACGAAGCGCGGACGCGCGAAGACGCGGGCCCTTTCGTCTTCTGCTCGCGCAGCGGCTGCACCTGCGGGTTCGGGCTCGTCATTTCCATGATGCCGCGGAAGATGCCGGGCGTGAGCATCGAAAGCGGGTTCACGAGCACCTGGGGCCGCGCCATCGGCCCTTGGATGGCGTAGGTGATGCCGAACACGCCCTGGCAATCGAGGCCCGACACGATCGGCCCGAACAGCGGAATATCGCAGAACGCCGAGTTGATGCCCTGCAGCGGAACATATGTGCCGCCGAGGTTCAGCCGTTGCGTATTGTAATCCACCCTGCCGCGGATCGAGGCGCCGAGCAGCGGCCCGCGAATTTGCGAATCGCCGAGCACGAACTGCCCGTGCCCGACCGAGAACGGCACCCGCAGCAACTGGAACTCGAACACCTCGCGTTCGCCTTTGCGCTGCCGCCCCTCGGATCGGCCCCCCGAGCTGCCGTCGATGCTCGAATAAACTTCCGAGACGATGGGATCGCCCAGCACGCGGAAATCCTCGACCCAGAGCGTTCCGCTCTTCTCGGCGTCTCCGCGCGCTTCGAGGTCCACTTCGAGCCGCATCCGCCCGCCCTGGATGTTGGGATAGAAGCCGACCAGCTTGAAGGTCTGCCCTGCGTCCGTCGATTCGGCGTAGAAACGGCGAGGCCCGTCGGACGTCATCACGACCGCGAACGGTTCGCCGCCGTCGAGCGTGCCGCGGCCGTCGAGTGATACGATCTGGCCGTTGCGCTGGGAAAGCTTGACCGAATAGTTCCGAAGCGAAACGTCGGAGTGTCCGAGCACGGTGTCGACCTGGGCGGTCAGGTCTACGCCGACCGCGGGCTCGGCGGGCGCGATAGTGTGATCGACCGTTTTTCCGAGCGCGAGAAGCGACCGGAACAGGTCCTTCGCATCGAAGGTCGAGCCTTTCGCCGTGACCTTCCAGATCTTGTTCTTGTCGACTTTGCCGCGCACGTCGAGGCGCGAGACCACGTTGAGCGAAAAATTCGGAAACGCGTATTCGACGAGATCGCGTTTCTCGTTCGCAACGATCCACCCGTCGAGCGCGATCATGTCGCCGACCACTTTGAAGTTGTTGAGCTCGGTGCGGTTCGGGCCCGCGACATCGAGATCGAACTGAGCGTTGGCTTGCCGGCCGGGCAGCTTGCGCCACGCCAGCTCCTCGATGATAAGTTCGGCATTCGTCAGGTCCACCTGCACATGGACGGCATTTTCGCCAGCTTCCGTGTGCGAGACGGTTACTTCGGCTGCGATCTCGCCCTGCACCAGGTGGTTCACGTCGAGCCCGAGCTGACGCCGGTCTGCATTGTCGAGGGTGCTGGAAATACGGATCGGCGGTTGCAGGTGGGATGGCGCATCCAGGATGCGATGCATGTGAAGCCGTGCCATCACGCCGTTCACGCTGAGATCGCCCTTGGCGATGACGCCGATGTCGGAGACTTCGATGTCGACTGTGCCGCCCTGGATCGTGAGCTGATAGTCCTCGTTTCTGCCCCGGATGTCGGAAATCCGCGCATTGCCTTCGATCTTTGAGACCTTGGCATCCGCGATGAGCGGCATCGCGATTTTGATCTCGCCCTCGACCTTTCCGTCCACGCCCGCGATCGGCAACGGCCCCTGGCCGGTGAGATTGAGCTCGCTGCGGTTGAGGGTCTCGATCAGGTCTTCGAGCGAGGTTTCGGATGTGAGGGCGAGTTCCGCGAGAGGCGCATCGTGCGTCACGTCCACCGCCGTCAACCGCACGTCGCTAAGTGGCATTCGGCGCGTCTCGTCCACGATGATGCGCGCTTCCGGCACGCTGACTTCGAGCGCGCTGTTCTCAAGACGGATCGCTGCGTTCTCCGCTTCGATGGGCAGGCTGTTCGGCAGCGGCACCATGCGAATGTCGCCCAGTTCGAGATGGGCCGAAAGCCGCTCGGGTTCGCGAGCGCCGGCATCGTTCGATGTCGAGCCTTCGGATTCGATGAACCGGCCGGAGAGGAGCTTGAACGACGCCGATTTCAGGTTCGCCCTTTCGACTTGCGCACCCATCCAGTCGCGGGCTGCGGGTGCGACGGCGCGGGGCCACATCGCTTTGAGGGTTTCGATCGGCATCGGCGAGACGGTGGCCTCGACGCGCGTGCTGGGAGCATCCGGGCCGCCGATGATGTCGCCGTTCACGTTGACGACGCCGCCGCCGACGGAGAGCGCCAGACCGGACAGTTGGACGAGATCCTCGCCCGGGATGATGCGCCCCATGGCTTCCAGGCTTTCCACGGGAATGGGCGCCACGCCGAAGTCTTTCGCCGAGATCGATCCGTCGATCGAGCGCAGCGCAAAATGCCATTGCGGCTGGCCTGTCTCTTCCGGATCGTTCTGCATTGCGCCGTGCAGCGTGATGTGGCTGCCGTCCCAATCGAGCGTGGAGGGCATCAGATCCAGCCGGCGCGTCTCGGCGTTGTACTTGAGCGCGATCTTGCCCTTGTCGAGCATGAACGGCGTGCTCGACACTGCGGGCAGACGGATGAAACCGTCCGCCACGTCGATGGACAGATCGGCCGATCGGAGGTCGCCGGCATTGGACAGATCGAGATTGAGAACGCCGTTGACGGGCGTGTCGAACATGCTGAGCAGCGCGAGGTCGGCGGAGATGGGGGCCAGCGTGCTCGGCACCAGATTTTCGACGGTTGCCGCAACTTTTACGAGGTCGTGCTGCTCGGAATCTTCGGTTCTGAACTTGAGCGACCACGGACCCTTCGCCGACTCGACCGTGGCCGCGCCCGAGATCACGCTGTCGCGCTTCGTATGATCGACATCGAACGACGCTTCGGGCACGAACACTTCGCTCGTGACGTCGTCGCACGTGACGGACACACGCGCGTTGCGGATGCCGAAGGCCTTGAGGCGCGATGTTGCCGCCTCGCCTCGCCGCGCACGCGCGGAACTCTCCGCCAGCAGCCGGGCGAGATCGACGCGGTGGAAGGCGGGAGACGAGCCATCCTGTGCGAACGAGGGGAGAGGACGCTCCGCGGCAACCGGCGCTGGCGGTACGATGGCGCTCTCTTCTTCGCCGCTGTTCGCGGTCTCTATGGCGATAGGCGGTGCGTTGTTGATGGACAGCGAAATGCCGTGTTCGGAACTATAGGTGACCGCAAGCCTCGGCTCGATAAGATCGACCCGCTTGGGCGAAACCTCGAAGCGCCAGAACGCGGTGCGGTTGAGTTCGAGCGCGGCGCTCGGCGCCGAGGCGACGAGATCGCCGTCGTCTTCTTTGATGCGAAGATTGGTGAGACGCAATTCCACCCGGAAGTCGTCGGCGAGCGTGATCAGCGCATCGTCGATATGCACGGTGAACCCGTTGAGGTCCGCGTTGATGCGCTCCTCGATTTGCTCGCTGAACGCCTTGAGCGAAATCGGCCCATGCAAAAGCCGGACGTAACCGATGCCGACCGCAAGCAGCACCAGCAGGAGCACGGGAAGGATCGTAAAGCCGGCGACCTTGAAAACACGCCCGAACCGGCGTGGCGCAGGCTGTGGGGAGGGCGCCCTTCTCCCTCCGGTGGGAGGTCCCGCCGGCCCGCCGGGGGATGAAAACACTCTGGGGGCGTGCCTGCCGGAGGTCTGTGTCGTCATTCCGAACGGTCTCCGGCCGGCGTGTGCGTGGTGTGCCGCCGCGCGCCGTCGTTAAAGAGCCGGACAGAGCCGCGATCCAGGGATCGTCTCGGCACTCTCGACCCGACACTCGGCAGGCGCTGCGGCGCAGGGCTTGGCCTTGTCAGGATCTCTGCACGCACCGGCCAACAATGGCGGAGTGCGGCTGCACCAAGTGACAAAACCATGCCATTAAGAACGGCGCGTGATGCGCACGGAACGCCCGATCCCCAAACCCGACGAATCCTGAGGCCCCACCGCCGTTAAGCGTGCGATGTGCCTCATTAAAAGCGACAAAAGAAAGGCACGAGAAGGATGCTCCAAGAGGGTGATGTTGCACCGGCTTTTGCGCTGCCGACGGATGGTGGAGAGACGTTCGATCTCCAAGACGTCCGAGGACGGTCGGTGGTCGTTTATTTCTACCCGCGCGACGATACGCCGGGATGCACCCTGGAAGCACAGGAGTTCACGGCCCTGGCCAAGGATTTCGCCCGCGCGCGTGCCGTCGTCGTCGGCGTTTCGCCGGACAACCCGGCGTGCCATGCCCGGTTCAAGACGAAACACGGTCTCGATCTTTACCTTGCCTCCGACGAGGAGAAGACGGTCGTGACGGCCTACGGCGTCTGGGTCGAGAAATCGATGTACGGCCGCAAGTATATGGGTGTCGAGCGCGCGACGTTTCTCATTTCGCCCGAGGGGCGCATTGCGCACATTTGGAGAAAGGTTAAGCCGAGGGGGCACGCGGCTGAGGTGCTCGCCCTGATAAAGTGTGGAAAACCTGGGACAAGCGCCCGCTGATTCGCCAGTTTGCGCAGGATGCGGTCAAGCGAAAATGATGACCACCCTGTGAAAACATGCTAGTCGAGACGCTACGGGAGGAAGCTGATCGGCGGTTGCTCCGGCACGCGCCGATCGGGGGTTTACCACCAGCAAACCACAAAAAAATAGCCGAACGGCGATCAGGAATACTCGCGCAAGTTGACGCGTAACCGCGGAGGTTCAACGGATGCTGCCCCAATTCCGGAAGCAGGAGACTGACAGCTTGAGGTCCCAGCCGCTCACGCCGAACTTCTCCGCCTCGATGGGCCCTTCACCTTCTTCGCTCGGAGCGCGGCCCACCCCGGCATTCCGGCCCGGCGGACCGTCGACGGCATCCGTGATCGGCCCCGACCTCGTCATCCAGGGCAACCTCTCGTCGAAGGGCGAGGTCCAGATCGACGGCGAGGTGCAGGGCGACATTCACGGCACCCATATCATCATCGGCGAGAACGCCCGCGTGACGGGCGGCATTGTGGCTGAGGAATGCGTCATTCGCGGCCACCTGCTCGGCACGGTGCGCGGACGTCGCGTGTTGCTCCAAAGCACGAGCCACGTCGAGGGCGACATTTACCATCAGACCATGGCGATTGAGCAGGGCGCCTTCTTCGAGGGCAAGTCTCGCCGCACCGATGACCCGCTCGCGGGCATCGCGCTGCCCGAGGCGACACGCGAGACCGCCCCGCCTGCTGCTGCGGCTCAAGCGCCGGAAGAGCCGGTCCAGGCGCCCGCAGCGACCGTCTCGTCGCTGCCGACCTCTCCGCCGCCGATTGCACCCGTCGCCTGAGCGCCCGAGCGGCGTCCGGACAGCACGTTACGAACGCACGGCGCCTGTTTGCGGGAGAGATCCCCGCGCAGGCGCCGTTTTCATGTGCTTTCTCGGTCGCCTTGCCTCGCAGGGATCGATGTTTCCGTCTTGTTCTCCAGCAGGTCGAGGCGAATCGCAAGCCTGTGGATAACTTGTGGGAAGATACTCAGCAAAGCTCTGAGAAATAAGGATGTTCTCCGAAATATTCGGCCATGAGAACATTGTGGATAACCCGGTGAAGAGGCCCAGATGGCACCGGACATTGAGACCGTCGTTATCGGCGCGGGCGTTGTCGGCCTCGCCGTCGCCCGCGCGCTCGTGGCGAGGGGGCATGAGGTGCTCGTCCTCGAACGCCACGGCGGCATCGGGCAGGAGACGTCGAGCCGTTCGAGCGAAGTGATCCATGCCGGGCTCTATTATGCGCCCGGCAGCCTCAAAGCACGCTTCTGCGTCGAGGGACGCGACCTTCTCTATGCGTTCGCGCGCGAGAACGGCGTCCCCCACATGCGCTATGGAAAGCTGCTCGTCGCCACGCGCGAGAGCGAGATCCCGCGCCTCGACGCGCTGGCGGGGATTGCGCGCGCCAACGGCGTGACCGACATCGCCCGCCTGAGCGCGGAAGACGTCAAGGCGCGCGAGCCTGATGTATCCGCCGTGGCCGCTCTCTACTCGCCCTCGACCGGCGTCATCGACAGCCACGCACTGATGGTTGCGCTCGAAGGCCATGTCCGCGCGGGCTCGGGCAGCGTCGTGCTCGAAACGCGCGTGACGGCGCTGGGCGTGAGAAGCGATGGCGCCTACGAGATCGTGACTGACAGCGGCGAGGCGAGCGAACGCGCAGTGCTGACGTCCCGCAACCTCGTCATCGCCGCCGGGCTCGGTGCAACAATGTTGGGCGAAAGCCTCGGGGGGCAGCCGGGCTATGCTGTGCCGCGAACCTACCCCGCGCGCGGGCACTACTACGCGCTTGAAGGCCCCGCGCCGTTCCGCCATCTCGTTTATCCGATGCCCAGCGAGGGTTGGCTCGGCATTCACCTGACGCTCGATGTCACGGGCCGTGCGAAATTCGGCCCCGACCTCGAATGGCAGGCCGAGTCCAGCTATGTCTTCGACGATGCGGAAGGCGTGCGCCGCGCGCGTTTCGTGGAGGAAATTCGGCGCTATTGGCCGGGCCTGGCGGGAGAACGCCTCGTGCCCGCCTACGTCGGCGTGCGCCCAAAAATCTACGCTGAAGGAGAGGCGGCGCCGGACTTCACGATCCACACCGAGCGCGAGCATGGGCGCGAACGCCTCGTTGCGCTCTACGGTATCGAAAGCCCGGGATTGACGTCCGCGCTCGCGATCGGCGCGTTCGTCGCAGAGCTATTTGGTCGTTAAACCGCACAGCCGGGGGAGGAAGCTCCTCCCCCGGCAGACGTGCCGGTGGCACGCAAATAGAAGCAGAACCGCGCCGGCGTTATGGGGTCGCCGGCGAAGGCGCAGCAGGCTGCTCGGGTGCTGCCGAAGGTGTCGTAAGCTCCGGTGCGATCTCCTGCACGGTCGGGATCTCCACGCCTTCGCGGTCGGCCACATACGTCAGGCCGCCGAAGATCGCAGCGAAGACGATTGCCGTGACCAGCGCGTTGATGAAGCGGCTGGAGAACGACAGCGCATTACCGATGAGATCGACGACGAAGACAATCGCCGCGCCGAACAGCACGTATTCGAGCCAGGCGTGCTCAGCGGGCAGGAACTGCGGCTGCGGAGCGCGGACGTCTGCCTGCGTGGTGTAGAAAAGCGCGCCGAAAATGATGGCGAACAGGATCGCCGTAATGAGCGCGTTTCCGAACCGGCTGGAGAACGACAGGATGTTGCCGATGAGTCCGATGACGAACACAACGGCGGCCGCAAGCAGGACGGGTTCGTAAATGGCGTATTCAGTAGGCAAAAACATCGGATAACCCCCAGATTTTGCGCCACCGGATTCTGTTCTGTGATGGCGGCTAAATCCTTATACGAGCGGGGTGTCGTTGTCATGGCATTCCAAGTCTATCCCCGGGCTCGGGCATCCAGCCTGTCCTCGACGGCGGCGGAATATCGCGACATTCCAAAGCAGAAGATCCAGAACACGGCGCCTGCGAAAAAGTAACCGGTGGCGGCCGTCTGCGGGGAAAACCACTGGGCGTCGGCCTGGGCCGACTGTTGAACGATTCCAACAAGATCGAAGAGGCCGATGATCAGGACGAGGCTCGTGTCCTTGAAGAGCGCGATGGCCGAATTGACGAGGCCGGGTATGACGAGCCGGATGGCCTGGGGCAGCACCACGAGCCCCATTTTCCGCCAGTAGCCGAGGCCGAGCGCGTCGGCGGCTTCGTATTGGCCGCGCGGAATGGCCTGAAGCCCTCCGCGCACGACCTCCGCCAGGTACGCGGCCGAGAACAGCGCGACGCCGACAAGGGCGCGGACGAGCTTGTCGATGGTGACTTCGGGCGGCAGAAAGAGCGGTAACATGACGGACGACATGAAGAGCACCGTGACGAGCGGCACACCGCGCACCAGTTCGATGTAGGCGATGGAGGCCCAGCGGACGAACGGCATCTCCGAGCGCCGCCCGAGCGCCAGCAGGATGCCGAGCGGGAACGAGGCTGCGATCCCCACGCTCGCGATCACGAGCGTGAGCAGGAGCCCGCCCCATAGCTCTGTCCCGACGACGGGAAGCCCGAACGCGCCGCCGTACAGCAGGAAGAACGCGATCACCGGAAACACGGCGAGCAGATAGAGCGCGAGCGGCAGCTTGTAGGGCACGCGCGGCATCATGAGCGGCACGAGCCCGGCGAGTGCCAGCGCATACGTGAGCTTCACGCGCCAAAGCTCGGCTTCGGGATAACGGCCGTAGAGAAAGAGATCGATCTTGTGGGTGACGAACGGCCAGCATGCGCCCGCATTCGGCACCCGGCACGCTGAACCGTCGGAGCCGGTAAAGACGGCGCGCAGGATCGCCCAGTCGATGAATGCGTAGGCGACGAAGCCGATGAGCGCGAGCGCCGCAACGCTGGCGACCGATTGGCCGACGGTCGGAAACAGCGCCTCCTGCGTGCGTTCGAGCGCGCTCCGTCGTCCCGCTGTGCGGCCGCTCTCCATGCCGCGCCTCACCGCTCCGCCCAAGAGGTTCGCTTATTGAACCAGTTCATGAAGGCGGCTGTCGCGAGGCTGATCGCGAGATAGACGGCCATGGTGATAAGAATGACTTCGACCGCCTGCCCGGTCTGGTTCAGCACGGTCCCGGAGAAGACGGAGACGAGATCGGGATAGCCGATGGCGACGGCGAGCGACGAGTTCTTGGTCAGGTTGAGATATTGGTTGGTGAGCGGCGGGATGATGATCCGGAGCGACTGCGGCAGGATCACGAGACGCAGTGCTTGCCGCCGGCTGAGGCCGAGAGCCGCCGCCGCTTCCCGCTGGCCGCGCGGAACACCTTGCAGTCCCGCGCGCACGATCTCGGCGATGAACGCCGCGGTGTAGGTCGAGAGTCCGATCACGAGTGCCAGAAATTCGGGCTCGATGGATAATCCGCCCTCGTGATTGAAGCGCCCGAGCACGGGGTAGCTCACGCTGGACGCGGCGAAGGCGATCGCGACGGCGATGGTAGGCACGGCGATAACGAGCCCCCAGCCCACGCGTTGCGCGCGTGTCGGAACGGTCTGGCCCGCCTCACGGTCGATCCCCGCCTGCCTTTTGAGCCACCACGCGCCGGCGAGCGCGAGCGCCAGCACGGCGAGGAGAATGCCTCCGCCGGAGTCGAGCGAGAAGCGCGGCAAATGCAACCCGCGCACATCGAGAAAGCCGCCACCCGGCAGCGCCAACGCGTCCTGCGGAAACGGCAGAGTGCGCAACACCGCAACGTACCAAACGAGAAGCTGCAACAGGAGCGGCATGTTGCGGATCAGCTCGACGTAGGAAAGCGCGAGCTTCGCCACGAGCCAGTTGGGCGAGAGCCGCGCAATGCCGATGGTGAAGCCAAGCACCGTCGCGATTGCGATCCCGATGAACGCGACGATCAGCGTGTTCGCGAGCCCCACAAGAAACGCCGCGCCGTAGGTGCTCTTGCTGGAATAGGGGATCGGCGTCTGCGAGATGTCGAAACCCGCCGTTTCCGAAAGGAAACCGAAGCCGGATGCGATGTTCTGCTTGCGCAGGTTTTCAATCGTGTTGGAGACGATCTCGTAGGCGAGGAATGCAATCGCGAGCGCGAGCAGCACCTGGAAGACGGCCGCGCGCACGCCCGGATCGTAGGCCGCTTCTTTCCAGGTAGCCGGTTCGCGCCAGCGCTTGAGATCGGGAGAGCGCATCTCGTCTCGCCCCCCTCAGCGGATCGGCGGAGCGTACATCAGCCCGCCTTTCGTCCACAGAGCGTTGCGCCCGCGCTCGATTTTGAGGGGCGAACCTTGGCCGAGGTTCCGCTCGAAGGCCTCTCCGTAGTTGCCGACGGTCTTGATCACCGACACGGCCCAATCGTCGCGGAGGCCGAGCGCGCGGCCGAACGTGCTGCCTTCGCCGAAGATGCGGCGAATCCCCGGATTCGGCGACGTTCGCATCTCGCCGGCGTTCTCTTGCGTGATGCCCAGTTCCTCCGCGTTGATGAGGAGAAATAGCGTCCACCGCGCGATGTTGGACCACACCGCATCGCCCTGGCGCACCAGCGGCCCAAGCGGCTCCTTGGAAATGAGGTCGGGCAGGATTTCGTGATTCTCCGGATCTGCGAGGCGTGTGCGTTCTGCGACGAGCTGCGAGCTGTCGGTGGTGAAGGCATCGCAGCGGTTGCTCTGGTATGCGGCAAGAACCTCGATCAGGCGTTCGAACACGACAGGCTTGTAGCGTAAGCCGCGCGTATCGAAATAGTCGGCGAGGTTGAGCTCGTTCGTCGTGCCCGTTTGCACGCAGATGCTCGCGCCCGCAAGTTCGTCCACGGATTTGAGACCTTGCGACTTGCGCACCATGAACGCCTGCCCGTCGTAGAACAGCACGCCCGCGAAGTTGAGCCCCAGCGAGGTGTCGCGGCTCATGGTCCAGGTCGTGTTGCGCGAGAGCAGGTCCACTTCGCCCGATTGAAGCGCGGTGAAGCGCTCCTTGGCGTTGAGCGGCACGAAGCGCACCTTGTCGCCGTCGCCGAACACGGCCGCCGCAACGGCGCGGCAGAAGTCGGCGTCGATCCCGGTCCAGCGTCCACGTGCGTCCGGCGCGGCGAAGCCTGCAAGACCCGTGTTGACCCCGCAGTTGAGAATCCCGCGCTTGCGGACGGTGTCGAGCGTTTGTGAAGACGCTTGAGCCAAGGCCGCCTCGGAGCCGACGAGAGCGAGGAGTAAGATCCACATCGCTCCACGGATCCACGGCCTCGCGCGAAACAGCGGGCGTCTCACCCCCTCACCCCGGCGGGAGCTGTTGCGCAATGCGGAGACGCGTCTGGGCCCCGACCTCCGTCGGGGTGACGTTACGGGTGTGGCTATCGATTTTTCCTTTAATTCCGTCATCCCGGCGAAGGCCGGGATCCAGCCACGCACGTTGAATGAGGCGCACAATAGGTTTCGCAACAGCTCCCACCGGGGAGAGGTCGGAAGCGAGCGGCGCGAGCCTCCGGGTGAGGGGGGCGGAACGGTCCCCTCGTTTGAAAAGGTGCCCGCTCTTGCCCCCACCCGTCATGCCGAAGAGCTTCACCATCCCCACTCCCTCAATGCGCAAGGATCTGGGAAAGGAACGCGCGCGTGCGCTCGTGCTTCGGCGCGCTGAAAATCGTGTCCGGCGGCCCGGCTTCCACGATCTCGCCGCGATCCATGAACACGACGCGATCCGCGACCGCGCGCGCGAATCCCATTTCGTGCGTGACAACGAGCATGGTCATGCCCTGCCGGGCCAGTTCGACCATGACGTCGAGCACCTCCTTCACCATCTCGGGATCGAGCGCCGACGTCGGCTCGTCGAACAGCATGATGCGCGGGTTCATCGCGAGTGCGCGCGCAATCGCCACGCGCTGCTGCTGTCCGCCCGAGAGCTGGCCTGGGAACTTGTGCGCCTGATCCGCGATATGAACGCGTTCGAGAAGCTGGAGGGCTGCGGCCTCTGCATCCGCCCGCTTGGCCTTTCGCACCCACTTGGGAGCCAGCGTCAGGTTGTCGAGCACCGAAAGATGCGGAAACAGATTGAAGCTTTGAAACACCATGCCGACTTCGGAGCGAATCTTTTCGAGCGTCCGGATGTCCTTCGTCAGCGTCGTCCCGTCCACGACGATGCGTCCGCCGTCGTGCGCTTCGAGACCGTTGATGCAGCGGATCAGCGTGGACTTGCCGGACCCTGATGGCCCGCAGATGACGATTTTTTCGCCCTCTGCAACTTGAAGCGAGATGTCGCGCAGCACCTGGAAGTCGCCGAACCACTTCTGGACGTCTTCAAGCACCACGGCGCCGTTGCCGTTGGAGGATCCATGTTCGGAGATGTGGGAAGGGGCGCTGCTCATCGCTCCTGCATCGGGCTCGATCGAATTTTTCCGAAGCAGCAGGGAGAGTTGCACGATGAAGGCGGGGACTCAAGTGCGCCCGGCGAGATCGCGGCCCAGATCGCGCCCAAGAAACACGAGTTCGGTTTCCCCTAAGGACACCGCAGCCCGCTCCTGAAATCCGTTCGCGTTATAGAAGCGCACATTGCGTGCACCCCGCTGCGTCACGACATGCACGCCGTTCGCGCCTGCATCCCGCGCCGCAAGGGCGAAGGTGTCGATCAGGCGCGCGCCTATCGCCTGCCCGCGGTACGCCTCGACGACATTGACGTGGAGATGCGCCGGATAGCGCGCCGATGCGTCGGCAAAAGCAGAGAGAAACGGCAGGTCCGAAAAGATCGGATCGCGTGCAGGATCGGCCACGTTGCCCACGATATAGCCGATAGCGCGGCCAGCCCCGTCGCGCGCAAGGAAAGCATATTGGGGGAAATGCAGAAGATAGCGGCCGAGCCAGCGCGCGCGGAATGCGGCTTTCGCGGCCTCGGTCTCGAACGATTGCGTGTTGCTCGACGAGAAGAAGACGTGATCGATGTCGGCCACAAGCCACCGCTGCTCGGCGTCGTCGAGCCCATCCCAGCGGCAGATCTCGAAATCCGTCATGATCGCGTGGGTCGAACCGTGTCTTGAGGCGGCGAAAGCGCGTGCGGTCCTCGCCCTTGGGAGCTATTCGGCCGCGGCGCGTACGACGTGAGCGGTCACCGTCGAGAGAGAGGCCGCCGCCGCTGACCAATATCGCGCCTCTGCCTCGGCCGCGAGTTTTTCTTTGCGGAAGGCGTCGATCCACTCCCACACGAGCAGCGGATTGGTCTCGGCCAGGGCCGCAAGATCTTCCGGCGATTTCGAGAGCACCGTTGCAGCGAGACGCTGGAGTTGAGCAGTCTCGATGAGAGCGGATGGCGTCGCTTCGCCTGCATCTTGAATGGAATGAACGGGCGGTGTTCGCGTGGGCGTGTGCCGATGATGACGCATGGGTTTCGCCTCCCAACTCCGGGGGAAGCTACCGCGCGCACCGCCTTGAAATTGGGCAACCGGCACGTCTATCCACAGCTACCTGATGTTGCGGCGCGATATTCGCTTGACAGATTTGTTGTGCGTCGCCGAGCGCGAGGTCGAAAAGGACCCACGAAAAACTGCGCCGCGCCCCTGAACCCAGAGCGCGGCGCAGCGCAACAGATCGCGCGGAAAACTTACTCGCTGGCGGCTTTGGCCGGCCGGGCCGGGCGGCACAGAAACGCTGGCACGTTGCCTGCAAAAGCGGCAACGGCTGTTTTCGACGAGGCATCGACGGGAGCGGAGCGCGGACGCGCCCGCTGCGGAGCAGGAGCGGGTTGAGGCGCAGCGGCCCGTTCCTCGCGCCGTCCTTCGGTCTCTGTAGAACGCCGGGGTGCGTCACGGCGCGGCGCTTCGGCTTGCGGCTTGGCACGTCCGTTCTCGCGGCGGGCATCGGTGCGGGCCGTCTCGGCGCGCGCGGTCTCGTCAGCGGGTTTGCGGTTGCCCTTTTCGGCGGGCTTCACAGCCTTCGGCTCTTCCCGGCCGCTGGCCCCCGACGCGCGCCGCCGGTCTGCCGGACGTGCGTCCTTCTTTGCGCTGTCGCTCCGCCCGCCTCGACCGCCACGGCCCCGGCGACGCTTGCCGGCGTCCTGGAAGTCCTGCTCGGTCGGGCCGTCGCCGATCCACGCCGCGGGCTCTCCGAGGATTTTCTCGATGTCCTTGAGCGACTTCAGTTCCTCGGGTGTGACGATCGACTGAGCGATCCCTTCCTTGCCCGCGCGTCCCGTGCGCCCGATGCGATGCACGTAGTCGTCCGACTGCCATGGCAAGTCGTAGTTGAACACGTGCGACACGTCCGGAATGTCGAGCCCGCGCGCCGCCACATCGCTTGCGGCCAGCAGCGTGATCTCGCCCGAGCGGAACTTGTCGAGGGTCTCCATGCGGCTCTTCTGATCCATGTCGCCGTGCAGCGCTCCGGCGTTGAAGCCGTGCTTCAGGAGCGACTTGAGCAGGATCGCCACGTCCCGCTTGCGATTACAGAAGATGATGGCGTTCCGGACGTTGTCGGCGCGGATCAGGTCGCGGAGCATTTCCCGCTTCGCCCAATCTTCGCCGTCGGGCAGGTAGCGGAAGCTCTGCGTGATGGTCTTTGCGGTGGTGGCGGGTCGCGCCACTTCCACGCGCTCGGGATCGCGCAGGAACTGATTGACGAGCCGTGTGATCTCGGGCGGCATCGTGGCCGAGAAGAACAGCGTCTGCCGCCGCGGAGGCAGCAGCTTGCAGATCTTTTCGATGTCGGGGATGAAGCCCATGTCGAGCATCCGGTCGGCCTCGTCGATGACGAGGATCTCGACGCCCATCAGCATGATGCGGCCGCGGCCGAAGTGATCCAGAAGGCGCCCGGGCGTTGCGATGAGGACATCCACGCCGCGATCGAGCTTCTTGACCTGGTCGTCCATCGACATGCCGCCGATCAACAGCGCCACGTCGAGTTTGTGGTTGATGCCATACTTCTCGAAGCTCTGCGCCACCTGGGCGGCAAGCTCGCGCGTCGGCGCCAGAATGAGAGAGCGCGGCATCCGTGCCCGCGCCCGGCCCGTTTCGAGCCGCGTGATCATCGGCAGCACGAACGAGGCGGTCTTGCCCGTTCCCGTCTGGGCGATGCCGAGCACGTCGCGCCCGGTAACGGCCACAGGGATAGCTGCGGATTGAATGGGTGTCGGTGAGTCATAGCCGGCGGCCGTGATGGCAGCCTGAACTTTCTGGCTGAGCCCGAGCTCAGCGAACGTCTTCGTTTCCAAAAAACCAAGTCTCCATAAGCGATCTCAATGTTCCAAGCGCGCTCGACCGGCATGCGGCCTTTCAAGGCCTCCGGGCGCAGCTTCAGAACGACGTGAGCGCAGGGGAATGGCGATTGCCGCAAACGGGCAAATACAAAAATTGGGGCTCGAAAAGGGACAAACAGGTCGAATGAGATCGAAGCCCCTGCGCCCGAGCCAACGCGTAGGTGGCATACGCCCCTTAAAAAATCAAGAAAATACAGGGGCTTTAATGCAGCGGAAAAGTCGCAGTTCAAGAAAAAACGGCCGCCGGAAACCGGGCGGCCGTCAATATTGTGCGTAATTTCAAAGCGTTTCGGGTACGCCTCCCGATCGCGCGAAGACGGCCTATTCGTCGAGCCAGCGATAGATGATGGCGCCGATAACGGCTCCGACGATGGGTGCCACGAAGAACAGCCAGAGCTGCGAGAGCGCCTCTCCGCCCGCGAACAGCGCCGGCCCCAGGCTGCGTGCCGGGTTGACGGAGGTGTTCGAGACCGGGATCGACATCAGGTGGATGGCGGTAAGCGCCAGGCCGATCGAGAGTGGCGCGAAGCCGGCCGGGGCGCTCGCCCGCGTCGAACCCATGATGACGATCAGGAAGAACGCCGTCAGCACGACCTCGATGATCAGCACGCTCGTGAGGCTCGCGTTGATCATCGACAGGCTGCCGTAGCCGTTGGCGGCATACGTCGCCGGCGCGTTGCCGATGGTGGCGAACACAGCTGTCACCGCGATGGCGCCGAGGCACTGCGCCACGATGTAGGGCACGGCGTCACCGAGGCTGAAACGCCCGCCGGCAACGAGACCGAGCGTGACGGCGGGATTGTAATGACCGCCCGAGATGTGCCCGATCGCGCGCGCGGTCGCAAACACCGTGATGCCAATCGAGAGGGCGACGCCGACGATGCCGGCGGCGCCCGCTGGTGCTCCGAAGGAGTAGAAGGCCGCGCCGAGCACGGCGCCGGTCAACATGAAGGTGCCAATGAACTCGGCGACGAGAGCTTTGACGTTCATTGCGATTGTCTCCCAACATTTCCCCTATGCCGGTGACACGTCGATGCGTCGCCGTCGAACGGCAAGGTTGGCGATGTGGCGGCGTTTCAATCGCGAATCGCATGGCCCCGGCGCGCATTCATATCATGTTGTCTGTCCGCCACCGTACGGAACTTCGGCCTTGCCCTCTTCTGCCGTGAGGCCGCCAAGTCCCGACCAGTCGATGTGAAGCGTCGCGAACATCAATCCGGTCAACGCGGTAAAGCCGAGGAGGGCGCCAGCCAGCAGCGCATAGTCTTCGAGCCGCAGGATCAGATAGAGGAGCCCGTAGAGCGCTGAGAAGAGCGCCGCCATCAGAACGCCGCTCCGCAAGCTGTGAAGCGCTTTTCCGACGTAGAGCGAGAGCATGCCGCCCGTTGCGAGCGAGGCGATGGCGTAGGCGCGCGTAAAGCCGAGGTGCTCTGCAAGAGACAGCAGCAGCACGTAGAAGAACACCATCGCGAGGCCGACGAAGATGTATTGCACCGGATGCACGCGCCCCTTCGAAATCAGTTCGAGAACGAACACGCCCATGAAGCCCGCGGCCAGGAACAGAATGCCGTATTTCACCGCGCGCGTGACGAGGCCGTAGAAGTCCACCGGCTGGTAGAACGTCACGCCGAACTGAGCGTTGAGGAAGCGGTCGAGCCCGTGCTCCGTGAGCGACCACGAATGCGGAACGCTACGGGCAAGATGGGGGATGCGCCACTTGGCGGAAAAGCCCTCCGCACGCACGTCCCGTTCCACCGGCAGGAACGCGCCGCCAAAGCTCGGATGCGGCCAATCGGACGTGATCTCGACACGCGTCTCGCGCGCGGCAGGGGCGAAGTTGAGCGATAGCGAGCCCGTGAAGTGCAGTTCCGCCTCGAAGCTGAACGCTTGCAGCGTCCCGTCCGGAGAAACGACCGAAGGCGCCGTACCGATTTTGGAGTGGATGCCGTTCATATTCGAGACGGGGACGCCGATGCTGGGCTGAAACGGCAGCCTATCCCGCCTGTTGAGGGCGAGCGTCGCGGCCTCCTTGAGGCCTGCAACATCGTTGAGCGCCAGCGCGAACGTCGCATCCTTCCAGCGAACCGCAATCGCATTCGGGTCCACGTCGGACACGTCTGGCACCGAGAATCGCCCTGTGATGGAGAGCGCCGCGGTGTAGACATTCACGTCGAAGATCGAGCGATGAAGCAGGCCAGACTTCGCGTCACCGCTGACGAGCAACTCGTCGGGAAGAAAGACGGCGCGGCGCTCGACGACACGCTGCACGACCTTGTCGCCCTCCTGCGTTTCGATCCGCACGCTGTATGGCACGACGAGATAGGGCCCCGTGATCTGCTGCATGCCGCCCCACGTGCGCCCGACCTCCCGGATGACGTCGCGCGAGCGCCCTTCGCGCTCCATCACGAGGCCGACCACCATGAAGAGCGGCACGAGGAGCAAGACGATCAGGAAGGCGATAAGGAAAAACTTGAAGGCAGGGCTTCTTGTAACGCGCGCTGCTGATTGACCGATGTCCGACATGTGCGAGCCTTTCTCGGGTGCTCCTGCGGGGACGGGGCGCGGGCATGACAGAGCCATGCGATGGCCGGTCGCGAGGACGCACGACAACACTCAGGGCTGGCGTCGATGCGCGTTTCCCCGAACGCGGAAAGTCACCAAGGGAACAGGTTGTGTCGTCGGAAGAGGAGCGGGCCGATTTGTGGCGGAAACCCCGCGGCGTACGGAGAGTTGCGCCAAGACCGGATAGTTTTGGCGAGCTATCCCTTGCCGAAACTTAGCGGCGCTTTCCGGATGCGATTTCGGTGCCCGCGATAGCGTGATATGCTGGTGTCCGTCAGCCGGTGCGCTGGCCAGTCCGTGGGGAGGCTCGCACATGACCAGGCGCGCAGTTCGGATCGCTTGGATAGGCGTCGGCATCTGCCTCGTGATCGCTGTGATTGCGAGCGTTCTCACCCTTCTCGGACCGCCCGACCAGCCCTGGAACCGCAGCCTGCGTGAGCTGTCCACCCTGATGGACGTGGCCGCCCTGCTGTTCTGGATCGCCATCTTCGCGATTTACTGGTCGAGGAAACGCCGCCGCGGGGATTAGGGTCTCTATCATCTGTCCGCCGAAGCGGCTTCGACGGCCTCTGCGAGATCGCTGTAGATGCGGTGCAGACGTGCTGCGTTCGGCGCATCCTCGCAGCGCCGCGCCACGGTGGCATCCGCATAATGGCGCGGATCGAGATTGGGCCAGTTCGCGCGCTGCTGGTCGATTTGCGCGACCGCGCCCTTTGCATCCCCGAGCTGAACGAGAATGGCCGCAAGTTGGTAGAAGGAGTCCGGCGAGCGGAAAATTTGCTCCGCGCGGCGCGCTGCATCGTGAGCCTTGTCGAGGTCTCCGTTGTTGAGATGAAGCCGGCTGAGCCAATAGAGCGTCAGCCAGCGCACGGGGTTGTCGGGCGACATCTCAGCGTCGAACGCGGTGAGCTCGTCGAGAACCTCCTTCGGCGCGCGCCTGCAGGTATAGGGAACCGCTGTCACGAGAAAGCGTGCGAGCACATGGTTGGGGTCGAGTTCGAGCGTCCGCTTCGTCGCCTCGATCGCCTCCGTCATGCGCCCGGCATGCCAGGAGTAGACGGAGATGTTGAAGATGACGTCGGCGTCGCCCGGTGCGAGTTCGAGCGCGTGGCGCGCATGTTGGGCCGCAGCCCGGCGGGCTTCGTCCGTGTCCGATGCCGGGTCGACGTTGGCGAGATAGGCAAGTTTGTCGGCCAGAACGGAGCTTGCTTGGCCCAGGTCCGGGTCGAGCGCGAGGGCGCGTGTCGCGAGTGCGATCCGCTCTTTCTCCCACGCCAGGCTGTTGCGCGCTTCGCCGGGCATCCAGGTCGATTGCAGATAGAGTTGCCACGCCGTGGCACTTTCCGGGTGCGCTGCTTCGATGGCCCGCTTCGCGGCCCCATAGAGCTGAGGCCGGATCTCGGCGGCGAGCATGGTCACCAGTTCGCGTTGCACGGCCAGCTCGTCCGAAATATCGCGGTCGTAATCTTGCGCCCAGATATGCGCGCCCGTGAGGGTGTCGATGAGCTGTGCGGTGACCCGGATGCGCCGGCCGTCCCGCTGCACCCCGCCTTCGATAAGGTAGCGCACGCCCAGTGCCTCGCCGACGCGGCGCAGGTCGGCGGCGTCGCGATATTGAAACGCAGAGGTGCGCGATGCGAGCGAGATGGACTTGACGCGCGAGAGCGCGGTCATGAGCGCATCGGCCAGCCCATCCGCGAAGGGGCCGAGGGACTCGTCTCGCGACATGTTCGTAAAGGGCAGCACCGCGAGCGTGATGGCCCCCTCCTGGCTCTGCAACGATGCACGGCCGGCAGGTTCCGTCAGGGGAGGTTGACCGCTGCCTCGCTCGCCGAGCAGGCCAACACCGAGTGCCCCGAGAACGAGAAGGAGCGCCAACGCGGCCAACTGCGCCCGGGGCGAGCGAGCGGCCTGCCGCCAGCGGAGCGAAGACTGAGACGGCGCTGCGGCAGCCGGATGAGCAGACGGTTCCGGGACAGCGTTCGGCTCGTCGTCGCCAGCGCTGGAGAGTGGCGCATCGCCCCGGGGCAGGAACGTGACGGCATAGCCGCCTCGCGGAATGTCGATCCGGATCGGATCGGCGCCCCCCGCGGAGCTGTAATAGGCGTCGAGCAGTTTCCGCAGCCGGCCGGCCTGCACGCGCACGATCGGATCGATTGCGGGGTCGAAGTCGGGGCCGCGCTCGAAAACGTCGACCCCGATCGCATATCCCTTGAGGCGTTGCGCGTCGCCGGCAAGGGTCGCATCGACGACATAGCGCAACAGAGCCCGCATTTTCGGTGCCGCAGCGAAGTCTCTCGAAGCGAGAATCGCTTCGATGTGACGTTCGATGGCTGCGGGCTCAAGGGTCATGGCTCCTGTCGGCGCGATGGATTTTCCGCGGGTGGAGTGCGAGGGCTCGGGCGGCGGGTCATCCGGTAAGGATCTGACACCGAACGATTTTCTTGAGCATGATGCGGGGCATGTAACCGTAAATTACGGTGTCATACTACCGCCGGCCGGGCCTTCCGCCTAGCGTCCCGATCCGGGCCAGGCAGCGGGGTGCCGAGCGAAGGGCGTAGCGGGTGTCTCCTCCCTGCCCGTCGGCCCTTCGCGAGCCCGACGGATGTGTGGCCGGGCTCTGTACGAGCGCCAATTCCAGCGCATCCGAAATGCTCCGTTTGAGCGGTGTGCGCCGTCGCGCTGAACATTTGAAAACTAGATTTGAAGCAGGCACGGGATCGAGCTGGGACCATGCGCTACTATTTTCACCTGGAAAGCGGGACGAACATCCACATCGACCCGCGCGGCGTGGATTTCGAGCGCCGCACGGACGTCATCAATCATGCATCGGCGATGGCGCGCGATCTGGGCGATGACGAGAGGTGGGTGGGCTGGTCGTTGCGCGTGATCGACGAGGGCAACGCGGAAGTGTTTTGCGTGCCGATCCGCGCATCGGTGCTGTCGACGAAATAGCCGGGCGACGGCGCGCTCTAGGTGTCGAGCGTGTTTTCTAGAGCGTTTTCCGATCCGATGGAATCGGATCGGACGCTCTAGATCTTTGATGAGACCGATGATTCACGCTTCGGACTTTCTCCGCGCTGCCGATTCACGCCGCGCCGGGTAGGCGGCGCGCCGATCGGAGCGGCTAGGGTCCGAAGCGATCATGGTCTAGATATCGAGATCCGTCGCGAACGCGGCGCGGTCCTGGATGAAGCGGAAGCGCGCTTCCGGCTTCGACCCCATAAGCGCATTCACCGCATCCGCAATCTCACCCTTGTCGCCGTCGCCAATCTCGACGCGCAGCAGCGTCCGCCGCGTGGGATCCATTGTCGTCTCTTTGAGCTGCGAGGCGTTCATCTCGCCAAGGCCCTTGAAGCGGCTGATCTCCACCTTGGCGTTGGCCGCGAACTCGCTCTTGATCAGGGCATCGCGCTGGGCCTCTGTCGTGGCGTAAAACGACTTGGCGCCATGCGTGAGCTTGTAGAGCGGCGGAACGGCGAGGAAGAGGTGCCCGTTCTCGATCAGCTCCGGCATCTCCTGATAGAAGAACGTGATCAGAAGCGAGGCGATGTGCGCGCCGTCCACGTCCGCGTCCGTCATCACGATCACGCGCTCGTAGCGGAGATCGTCATCGCGATAGCGGCTGCCCGTCCCCACGCCGAGCGCCTGGATGAGGTCCGAGAGAAGCTGGTTCTGCGCGAGCTTGGCTGACGAGGCGTTCGCCACGTTCAGGATCTTGCCGCGCAGCGGCAGAACAGCCTGCGTCTCGCGCACGCGCGCGCTTTTGGCCGAGCCACCGGCCGAGTCGCCCTCGACGATAAAGATTTCCGTGCCCGCGGCCTGTTGAACGGAGCAGTCCGCAAGTTTGCCGGGGAGGCGCAGCCTGCGCGTCGCCGACTGGCGTCCGATCTCCTTTTCGCGGCGGCGGCGCAGACGCGTTTCCGCCTGCTCGATGACCCATTCGAGAAGCTTCGTCGCCTGCTGCGGGTTGTCGGCAAGCCAATGGTCGAACGCATCCTTCACCGCTTGCTCTACGATGCGCGAAGCTTCGACGGTTGCGAGTTTGTCCTTGGTCTGGCCCTGGAATTCCGGCTCGCGGATGAAAACGGAGAGCATCGCCGCGGCGGTCCCCATGACGTCGTCGGCTGTGATCTGCGCCGCCCGCCGGTTTCCGACTCGGTCGCCGAACTCCCGCAAGCTCTTCGAGAGTGCCGAGCGCAGGCCGTTCTCGTGCGTGCCGCCTTCGCCGGTCGGGATCGTATTGCAGTAGGAGCGCGAGAAGCCGTCGGCATCCGCGATCCACGCGATAGCCCATTCGACCGAGCCATGCTTGCCCTCGCGCTGGATATTTCCGGCAAAGATATCGCCCGCCACGCGCGTCTGCGCGCCGATCTCGGAGGCGAGAAAATCCTTGAGGCCGCCTGGGAAGCGAAACACGGCTTCGGCGGGCGTATCGTCCTTGATCAGCGACGGATCGCAGCTCCAGCGGATCTCGACGCCGCCGAAGAGATAAGCCTTCGAGCGCGCCATCTTGAACAGCCGCGCGGGCTTGAAGTGCGCCCCCTTGCCGAAAATGGTCTCGTCCGGGTGGAAGCGCACGCGCGTGCCGCGCCGGTTCATCACCGGCCCGAGCTTTTCGAGCTTTGTCTGCGGTACGCCGCGCGAGAACACCATGCGGTAGAGCTGCTGGCCGCGCGCGACCTCGACCTCGCACGTATCGGAGAGCGCGTTGACGACCGAGACACCGACGCCATGCAGGCCGCCCGACGTGTTGTACGCTTTACCGTCGAACTTGCCGCCCGCGTGCAGCGTGCACATGATGACTTCGAGCGCGCTCTTGTTCTTGAACTTGGGATGCGGGTCGACGGGAATGCCGCGGCCGTTATCGGCGACGGAAAGATAGCCGTCCGCGTCGAAGCGCACGTCGATCCAGTCGGCGTGACCCGCCACCGCTTCGTCCATCGAGTTATCGATCACCTCGGCGAAGAGGTGGTGCAGCGCCTTCTCGTCGGTGCCGCCGATGTACATGCCGGGACGGCGCCGCACGGGTTCGAGCCCTTCCAGGACTTCGATATCTGCGGCCGTGTAAGTCTCGGCACCGTCGCTGATTTTGCGGGCGCGGGCTGTCTTTTCGGTCATGCTCTGTGTCAGGTTCGAGAAGAGATCACGGATCGAGTGGCTCATGCGCCGTCTTCCCTCGCCAATGAAAGCGTGGCCCGGCGACGCGACGCGGAACGATTGCGAGCGGAGCCCGAATCCCGAATGGTCATGCGTGGCCGCACAGGTGGCACGCCGCCCTGTGGATTGGCAAGCCGGACGTGCCAAGCAGCCACAGCGGAACGATTTTTGGCGGCGATCCCGGCACAAGGCGAGGCCAAAACGTCGCGGAGAACGGCCGCGTGGTGGCCCCTTCCGCTGATCCTGGTATCAAGGATGTGGCCGCAGGGCCGGCTATCGAGAAGATCGAACCATGCAAGACAAGCAACACCCCGCCGGGGCGCCGCGCGCCTCTGGCTTCGCCGCCTTGGGCGACAATCCGTGGGTCTTGATGCTCTTGCCGGGCCTGTTCTGGGCCGGCAACGCCATCGTCGCGCGCAGCGTCACGGCCGACGTGCCTCCGATCGGGCTCGCCTTTTGGCGCTGGACGTTGGCCGCGCTTGTGGTCCTGCCGATTGCCTGGCCGCACCTCGCCCGCGATCTTCCCAAAATGCGCGAGCGCTGGCCGATCATGCTGTTGCTGACCACGCTCGGCATCAGCATCTTCAATACGTTCCTGTACATTGCCGCCCACACGACGACGGCCATCAACATCGTGATGCTGCAGACGGCGATGCCCATCGTCGTGGTGCTGGCGACGTTTCTGATCTTCCGCGAGGCGGTGACGGGCCGCCAAGCCGCGGGCATCGTCGCCTCGTTTGCGGGCACGCTGATCCTCATCTCCCACGGCGATCCGGACGTGCTTCTGAACCTGGATTTCAAGCGCGGCGATCTGTGGATGCTCGCAGCCGTCGTTTGCTACGCCGTCTATACGGCGCTTCTTCGCGTGCGCCCGCCGGTGCACGGGTTCAGCTTTGCGTTCGCGAGCTTCGCGCTCGGCGCGCTGCTGCTGCTGCCGTTTTACGTCGCCGAAACGATCCTTGTCGGCTCGTTCCCGGTCACGACGAATGCGCTGGCCGCGCTCGGGTATGTGGCGGTTTTTGCGTCCGTGTTCGCGTACATGGCCTTCAACCGCACGGTCGCGCTCCTCGGGGCGAACTTGGCCGGTCTCACCGTGCATCTGATCCCCGTGTTCGGGATCGTGCTCGCGGTGCTTCTGCTCGGCGAGCGCGTGCACCTCTACCACGGCGCAGGCATCGCGCTCATCGCCTTCGGCCTCTGGCTCGCAACGCGCAAGCCGACAACCGATTGAGCGGCACGCGACGCCGCCCGTCTAACACGCCACGTTGTCGATGAGCCGCGTCTTGCCGAGCCACGCGGCGGCCAGCACGCGCCCGGGCCGTCCGCTGCCGGGCACGAATGGCGCAAGCGTCTCCGCGTCCCGCACCTCGATGTAATCGACCTTCGCAAAGCCCGCCGCGAGAAGGGCACTCGCCGCATCGCGTGGATCGCGCCCGCGCGCCACGTCGGAGATCGCCTTGTAGAGCATCGGCGCGATATAGCGCTCGTCTTCGGTGAGATAAGCGTTGCGCGAGGAGAGGGCGAGGCCGTCGTGCTCGCGCACGGTCGGCACGCTGCGGATCGAGACCGGAAGCACCAGGTCGCGCGCCATCTGCCGGATCACGGCGAGTTGCTGGAAATCTTTCTCTCCGAACAGGGCCATGTCGGGCATCGCCGACATCAGAAGCTTGCACACCACCGTCGCCACGCCGCCGAAGTGATGCGGCCGGAACGCGCCTTCGAGCGGCAGCGCCGCCCCGCCGACTTCGAGCCGTGTCGCAAAGCCCTCCGGGTAGATTTCGGCAACAGGGGGAGCCCACACGAGATGCGCCCCTGCCCCTGCGAGCTTCGCGAGGTCGCCCGCTTCGTCGCGCGGATAGCGGGCGAGGTCCTCGTGCGGCGCGAACTGGGTCGGATTGACGAAAATCGACACCACGGCTCGATCCGCGAGCGCCAGCGCCGCCGCCACCAGCGCGATGTGCCCGGCATGCAACGCGCCCATGGTCGGCACCAGGGCAATGGTGTCTCCGCCCGCACGCCATTGCGCCACCTGGGCCCTCAAGTCGCTGATCGTCCGGACGGTCTTCAAGGGCAATACCTCTGTGCTGGCTCAGCGGCGAGTTTGGCTCATCTCTGCGCGCGAAGTGAGGCCGCCCGGCGCCCGCCGTCAAGGGGCCGATAACGGGGAGAACGCCTGCCGCCCCGCGGCGCCGTTGTAGAACCCACAGCGAACAGCCATGTCCACAGTGCAAAGCCCCGGAGAATCAGGTGTGCTCTCGGCGAGAAGAGGGGACCCTATGGTTGCGTTGAGACATTCCGAGGTCGCGGGCTCGGCCGCCGACGCGGCCGAGGTTCCGCCGCGCGACGAAATCGCAGCTCACCACCTGACCGACGAGACGCGTCTCGTCGGCGGCCTGATCGAGCGCGCCGTCTTCACCGGCGACGAGCGCCGCCGCGCGTCCGAACTTGCGCGCGCCCTCGTCGGGGCCGCCCGCGACGGCCGCGCCAATCACGGTGGCATCGACGCCTTCATGCGCGAGTACGGCCTGTCGAGCGAGGAGGGCGTCATCCTGATGTGCCTCGCGGAAGCGCTGCTCCGCATCCCCGACGCCGACACGGCGGACCGCTTCATCGCCGAAAAAATCGCAGGCGGCCATTGGGAACGCCACCGCGGCCATTCCGAAAGCCTGCTCGTCAACGCGTCGACCTGGGGGCTGATGCTCACGGGCCGCCTCGTCAAGCTTGGCGATACGCAGGGCGCGAACCCGTGGGAAGCCCTGAAGCGGCTCGTCGCCCGCTCGGGTGAGCCCTTCATCCGCCAGGCCGTCCGCCAGGCCGTGAAGCTCTTGGGCGACCAGTTCGTCCTCGGCCGCTCGATCCACGATGCGATCGGCCGTTCCGCGCCTTACGAGGCACGCGGCTTCCGCTTCTCCTACGACATGCTGGGCGAGGCCGCGATGACGGCCAAGGACGCCGAGCGCTACTTCGACCGCTACATGGCCGCCATCGAGGCGGTGGGCGAAGCCGCAGGCCCAAACCCGCTTTCGCACCCGGATGCGTTACTCGCGCGCCCCGGCCTGTCCGTGAAGCTTTCGGCGCTCCATCCCCGTTACGAGGCCGGCAAGGAAGCCCGCCTTGCGGACGAGCTTTATCCGCGCCTCATCGCGCTCCTGAAGGCCGCCGAATCGCACGGCCTCGCCATCACGCTCGATGCCGAAGAGCAGGATCGCCTGGAAGTCATGCTCGACCTCTTCCAGCGCGCCTATCTCGATCCTTCGCTCGCGCGCTGGACCGGCCTCGGCATCGCCGTCCAGGCGTACGGAAAGCGCGCCATTCCCGTCATTCGCTGGCTGCGCCGCCTTGCCGACATGGGCGGCAAGCGCATTCCGGTCCGCCTCGTCAAGGGCGCGTACTGGGACAGCGAGATCAAATGGGCGCAGGAGCGCGGCCTCTCGGATTACCCGGTGCTGACGCGCAAGCTCCACACGGATGTCTCGTATCTCGCGTGCATGCGCCTCGTGCTCTCGGATCCGAAGTCGTTCTATCCGCAGTTTGCGACCCACAACGCGCACACCATCGCATCCGCCATCGTCGCCGCGAGCGAGACGCCATTCGAGTTCCAGCGCCTGCATGGCATGGGCGAGGCGATCTACGAGGAAGTCTCGGCCCCCGGAAAGCTCATCCATCCGTGCCGCATCTACGCGCCCGTGGGCGAGCATGAGGATTTGCTGTCTTATCTCGTGCGCCGCCTGCTGGAGAACGGCGCCAACACCTCGTTCGTGAACCGCCTGGCCGACGACGAGGCGCCCATCGCGCAGATCGTGTACGATCCCGTCGAAACGGCCGAACGCGAGCGCGCCGGTCCCACGGCCGTTAAGCCGCTTGTCCGCCCCCGCGACATCTTTTGGCCGGAGCGCAAGAATTCCGCAGGCGTCGCGCTCACCGACCGCACGGCGCGCGCGGGGCTCGTAGCCGACATGGAGCGCGCGCTCGCCGCGCCCTTCGATGCCGGTCCCATCGTCGACGGGCTGGAATCCGTTGGCGGCCCTCAAGCGGCGCTGTTGACCTCTCCGCACGACCGCCGCGAACGCCTGGGGTCCGTGCGTATCGCGACGCCCCGCGAGGTGGAGGCCGCGCTTGCAAGCGCCGAGCGCGCGGCGCACGGCTGGGATCGTCAAGGCGGCCCCGCACGCGCACGCATCCTCGACTACGCGGCCGACCTCGTGGAGCGCGACAGGGCCCGCCTGATGGCGGTGCTCGCGCGCGAAGCCGGGAAGACTCTGCCGGCGGCTCTCGCCGAGGTGCGCGAGACCGTCGACCTTCTCCGCTACTACGCGGTGGAAGCGCGCCGCCTCATGAGCGCGCCGCTCATCCTCAAGGGTCCCACGGGCGAAACCAACGAGCTTGAGTTGCGCGGGCGCGGCCCCTTCGCCTGCATCGCGCCGTGGAACTTCCCGCTCGCGATCTTCGTGGGCCAGATCGCAGCGGCCCTCGCCGCCGGGAACCCGGTGCTCGCCAAACCCGCCGAGCAGTCGCCGGTCGCCGCCATGCTCGCGGTCCAGTTGCTTCACTCGGCTGGCGTGCCGAAGGACGTGCTGCATCTGTTGACCGGCACCGGCGCTGTCGGCGCAGCCCTCGTCAAGTCGCCGAAGGTGAAGGGCGTGGCGTTCACCGGCGGCAACGAAGCCGCGTGGGCCATTCAAAAGGCGCTCGCCGACCGCAAGGCCGAGATCGTGCCGCTGATTGCGGAGACCGGCGGCCTCAACGCGATGATCGCAGACAGCAGCGCGCTGCCCGAGCAGGTGGTGCGCGACGCGGTGCGCTCGGCCTTCGACAGCGCGGGCCAACGCTGCTCGGCGCTGCGCGTTCTCTTCGTCCAGGAGGAGATTGCCTCCCACACGATCCGCATGTTGACGGGCGCGGCGGAGGCGCTCGATGTCGGCGACCCGTTCGACTATGCGACCGACGTCGGCCCCGTGATCGACGAGGCGGCCCAGGACGCACTCGAAGCGCACAAGGTTCGGATGCAGCGCGAGGGCCGCGAATTGATCGACGTGCGCCTGCCGAACCACTGCCGCGCGGGAACCTACGTTACGCCCGCCGTCTACGAGATGGATCGCATGAGCGTTCTCGACCGCGAGGTGTTCGGCCCGATTCTCCACGTGGTGCGCTTCGCAGGCGGACACCTGCCGAAGGTGATCGAGGAGGTGAACGCCACGGGCTACGGCCTGACGCTCGGCCTGCACAGCCGCATCGAAAGCACCGCGAAATTCGTGGCCGAGCGCGCGCGCGTCGGCAATCTCTACGTCAACCGCAACCAGATCGGCGCGGTGCCGGGCGTCCAGCCGTTCGGGGGTGAGGGATTGTCGGGCACGGGCCCCAAGGCGGGCGGTCCGAACTATCTCGCGCGCTTCGCGACCGAGCGCGTCCGCTCCACCGACGTAACCGCAACCGGCGGCAACGTTCGCCTCCTGACGGACACTGCCGAGGGCGAAAGCTGACGGTGAAACATTGTGGCCGGGCGCGTTCCTCGCCATGTTAGGGCGGAATGAAACCCCTGACGGAGCCCGCATGGTCCGAGAGACGAAAACGCCCGGCAAGGTGGCCGACAAGATCGCGGCCGATCAGACCACGGCGCGCGCCCCGGCCCCACCCCGGCCGGCTCTTCGAGGAGCGACGTTGCGGACTTCATCGCCAAGGTGAAGGCGATGGCGCCCGCCCAGACCACGGGACGTCGCGGCCGCCTCCTCTTCGCCATGGACGCCACGATGAGCCGCGCGCCGACGTGGGATATGGCGCTGGCGCTCCAGTCGGAGATGTTCCAGGCCGTGAAAGAGATCGGCTCGCTCGAAGTCCAACTCATGTACTTCCGTGGCGCGGGCGAGGCGCGCGCGTCGAAATGGGTGACGAACGCCGACGCGCTCACCAGCCTCATGCGGCAGGTGTCCTGCCACGGCGGCTATACCCAGATCGGCAAAGTGCTCACCCACGCCCGGCGCGAATCCGAGAAGGCGAAGATCGGCGCATTGGTCTATGTGGGCGATGCGGTGGAAGAACCCATCGACGACTTGGCCGGGCGCGCAGGCGAGCTCGCGCTGCTTGGCGTGCCGGCCTTCATGTTTCAGGAAGGCCACGACGAGAACGCGGCCCGCGCCTTCGCCGAGATCGCGCGCCTCACCAAAGGCGCGCACTGCCGTTTCGGCCCCGGCTCGGCCGCCGAGCTGCGTGAGCTGCTGAAAGCCGTCGCTGTCTATGCGGCAGGCGGCGAGAAGGCGCTCGATGCGCTGCTCGCCAAACCCGGGGGCGCGGGCGCCCGCCGCCTCCTTAGACAAATGCGCCGTTGACGGTCATGATCCGCCCACCTGACCTGCGTCGTCGTCCTGCCCTGATCCGCAGGACAGACCAACGACGCCCCGACGTGAGAATTTGATGACGTTTCTACTGCTCGGCCTTGCGGCGCTCGTTGTGGTGCTGCTTTCGATCTCGGGGTTCACGCGTGCAAATCCCGCAGTCCTCGCCCGCCAGCTCAAGCTTGTAGGCGGGGCGTTGGCGCTCGCGGCGGCAGCGATCCTGCTGCTCCGGGGGGCTGCAGGCGCGGCAAGCGTGCTCGGCATGTTGGGTGCCTGGCTGCTCGGCTGGGGCGGCGGCGTGCTCGGCCCGTCCGGCCCGACGCGCAAGTCGCCTGGCCAAAGCTCCGAAGTCCGCACCGAATATCTGGCGATGGAGCTGGACCATGACACCGGCGCCATGAGCGGCCGCGTCCTCAAGGGCATGTTCGCCGGTCGCGATCTGGAAAGCCTGAAGCCGGCCGAGGCCGCCTTGCTCTGGCAGGACTGCCGGATGGCCGATCCGCAGTCGGCCCAGCTCATCGAGGCCTATCTGGATCGCATTCATCCGACGTGGCGGGAGGACGTGCAGCGCGGCGAGCGCGAAATGCGCGGCGGGGACGGGCGCATGACGCCGGAGGAAGCCTGCGACATCCTCGGCTTGTCGCCCGGCGCTACGGAAGAAGACATCCGCCGGGCCCACCGCGAGCTGATGCTCAAGCTGCATCCCGATCGGGGAGGCTCGACCTACCTCGCGGCGCAGGTGAACGAAGCCAAGGATGTGTTGCTGGACCGCGTGTAGGCGAGCACCCGCGAGATCGGGCTATTCAGCCCGCATGACGAGACAATCGATAGCCATGCGGCGCAATTCGAGACACGCCGAGGTCGCGCTCCGCTCGTCGAAATTCACGAACCGCGCGCGGAATATCTGCTGGTCTGCCGTCTGTACCGGGATCGTAGCCCCGGCATAGCTGCTGAGAAGATTGCCCGTCCGCCCGCGCACCTGCTCGATCCGCCGCTGAGCTTCCTCCGCGCTGACATACGCCCCGATCTGGACATCGAAGCCACCCGCGGCGGAGCGGCGCGCGGCGAACTGCTGATCGGGGAGCGCGGCCACTTCCATGCCGAGCTGGCGCGCCTGGGAATCGAGCGTTGACGGCGGCCGCGCGACATCGGCAGCAGCCGCCTGTTGTTGCGGCGGCGCGGGGCGGGGTTGAGGTGCACCCTCCACCAGTGAATTCCGGATGAGCCCCGCGATGTCCCGCGCGCTCGGAGACGCGGCAGCATGCGCGACAGGCGGCGGAGCCGGTTGCCCGTGGTGTGCGCCATCCGTCGTATCCGACATGGCTTCACGAAGCGCGAAGAGATCGAACTCAGGTGCGCCGTAATGGCCGTCGGGGCTGTTGTTGTCGTGTGCGTCGCCTTGTTCGAGAACTTGCGCGATCCGATCGGGCGGCGGTGGCTGAGCGGGTCGCGACGCGGCTTTCTTCGGAGGCGCCTTCGCGGCCGCTTTCACCGGCGGTGGCGTCGCGCGGGCGGCAGGCGGCGGAGGCGGGGCGGCGCGCGATTCTGTCGCCCACGCCATTTCGACCTCTTGCGGCGCGGCCGGTTGAGGCGCGGGGCGCTTGCGCGCGATCAGCGGCTGCGAGCCTTTCCGCGTGCGCTGGGTCGATGCGCGTTCGAGTGCGCGAAACAAAAGCCCCTGCATGTGTGCGTTGCGCGCAGCCGCCGTCTGTCCGCCGAATACGACGCCCACGATATGCTTGTTCCCCGTGCGCACCGACGATACGAGATTGAAGCCCGACGCGCGGATATAGCCCGTCTTCATGCCGTCCATGCCGGGGAAAGAGCGCATCAGCGTATTGTGCGAGCGCCAGGTCTTCTCGCCGAACGTGAACGTGGACGTCGAGAAGTAGTGATAGTGCTTCGGGAAGTCGTCCTGAATGCGCAACGCCAGAGTGAGCATATCGCGCGCCGTCGTGATCTGACGCGGTTCGGGCAGGCCGGATGCGTTGTGGAACACGGTCTGCGTCATGCCGATCTGGCGCGCGCGTTGCGTCATCGCGCGCGCGAAGGCCGGCTCGCTTCCGCCGATGTGTTCGGCGACCGCCACCGCCACGTCGTTGGCCGAGCGCACGACCAGCGCCTTGACGGCGTCCGCGACCGTGATCGTGTCTCCGGGCTTCAGATCGAGTTTCGATGGCGGTGCGGCGGCAGCGCGCGCACTCGCCGTAATACGGGATGAGAAACTGAGACGGCCCTGCTCGATCTCGCTGAAGAGCATGTAGAGCGTCATCACCTTGGTGAGCGATGCCGGAAAGCGTGGTTCGTCGGCCGCGTCGTCGTGCAGCACGGCGCCGGTATTGCCATCGATGATCATCGACGACTGCTTGGGCGGCGGTGCCTTCTTGGCCGGCTGCTTTTTTGCCTGCTTGGCTTTTTTTTCGTGGACGCCTGTTTGGAGGTCGAGGCCTGCTGAGCGTGCACCGCTTGAACGGCGGGCAGCGCAAAAAGCACGGCCGCCATCAGGGCGATCACCCAACGTGTTACGGCATCCGCCAAGGATCCCCCCTTCGTTCGCGTCCGTCGCCGAAAAGCCGGAACCGGATGCCGGCCCGGCTCTATCCCGCCCGCTCCCGCGCCGTAAACCATAGCTGAACCGCGCTGTAATGCCGACACTTCTGGGCCACTTTGGGGCCGCGACGCTGTCGGGATGGGCGTCGGCAACCCTCTTGTGGGCAACCTAGCCTCCGGGTCCTGCAATTGCGTTAACGAATGACTGACGGCAGATTATGCTGCGACGCAATAATACGCTTGAAAAAATGCTGCAGTGCGCCTAGGTTTTGTTCAGGCATTTCGGTGCCGGACCAGTGCGGGTTCATCTCTCGATCAAGCAGCAGGCATCCCAAATGATCAACAATTTCCAGGAATTTCAGAAGCTCGGCCAGACCAACGTCGACACCGCGGTGAAGTTGCTCGGCGATTGGAGCAAGGGGTGGCAGGCCATCGCCGCCGAGTTCAACGACTATTCGAAGCGCGCCTTTGAAGATGGCACGGCAACTTTCGAGAAGCTGCTGTCGGCCAAATCGGTCGAGCAGGCATTCGAGATTCAGTCCGGCTACGCCAAGCGTGCCTACGAGGACTACATCCATCAGCTCAACAAGGTCGGTGCCCTCTATTCCGATCTCGCGAAGGATGCGTACAAGCCCGTCGAGAAAGCGTTCCAGAACGCGGGCAGATAGCCGCAGGGGCGTCTCGCGCCGCACCGATACACGAGGGAAGAAAGGTCCGAGGCGAAAGCCCGGGCCTTTTTCGTTCCGCCCTTTTCTCGGGCCCCTTTTTCTCGGGCTAAGACACCCCACTTAACATTCTGCCCGAATGGTCTGATCAACTCGCACTGCCTCCGCTCTGGACGGCTGCGCCGTCCGAAAGGTGGGCATTGCTGGCGCAAGCCAGGTGCGTAACAGTAGACGGGAGTGGCGCCGCTTCGGCGGCGCAGACGCGATTGACAACGGGCATGATGACACGACAACTGAGATTTGCGGCGTTTGGGTCTGCCGGGCCTGAAATGGCGGGCAAGAACGGCGCCGGACGGGATCAGGGCGGGGACGAGGGCAAAACAGGCCTCGTGACCAAGACACGCCCTAAGACGAAGAAGCCTTCTCTCTACAAGGTGCTTCTTCTCAACGACGATTACACCCCGATGGAATTCGTGGTCCTCGTGCTGGAAAAATACTTCAGCAAGGGCCGCGAGGAGGCGACGCGGATCATGCTGCACGTGCACCACAAAGGCGTGGGCATCTGTGGCGTGTACACCTACGAGGTCGCCGAGACGAAGGTCACGCAGGTTATGGACTTCTCCCGCCAGCACGGCCATCCTCTGCAATGCACCATGGAGAAAGAGTAGGTCGAACGTGCCATCCTTCTCGAAGTCACTTGAAGCCTCGCTCCACCGCGCGCTTGAGTTCGCCAACGAGCGCAATCACGAGTTCGCAACGCTGGAGCATCTGCTTGCGGCGCTGATCGACGACCGCGATGCGGCCGCCGTGATGCGGGCCTGCAATGTGGATCTCGATCAATTGCGCGCGCGTGTCGGTGAGTATCTCGATACCGAACTCGGCAGCCTCGTGCACAAAGGCGCGGCGGAAGCGCAGCCTACCACGGGCTTCCAGCGCGTCATCCACCGCGCGGTCGTCCACGTGCAGTCGTCGGGCCGCGAAGAGGTGACGGGCGCCAACGTGCTCGTCGCGATCTTTGCCGAGCGCGAAAGCCACGCCGCATTCTTCCTGCAGGAGCAGGATATGACGCGCTTCGACGCCGTGCAGTACATCAGCCACGGCATCGCGAAGCGTGCAGGTCTCTCCGAGCCGCGCGGTGTTCGTGGCTCTGACGACGAGCAGGCGAGCGAGGCGGGCGAGGAGAAGAAGCCCGGCCAGGATGCGCTCAACACCTATTGCGTCAACCTCAACAAAAAGGCGCGCGACGGCCGCATCGATCCCTTGATCGGACGCGAGCAGGAGGTGCTGCGCACCATCCAGGTGCTCTGCCGCCGGCAGAAGAACAATCCGCTGCTCGTCGGCGATCCCGGCGTCGGCAAAACCGCCATCGCCGAGGGCCTCGCGCGCAAGATCTTGCGCAACGAAGTGCCCGAGGTACTCAAGGACGCCACCATCTTCGCGCTCGACATGGGCGCGCTTCTCGCAGGCACGCGCTACCGCGGCGACTTCGAGGAGCGGCTCAAGGCGGTGATGAAGGAGGTGGAGAACTATCCTGGCGCCATCCTCTTCATCGACGAGATCCACACCGTGATCGGCGCGGGCGCAACGTCTGGCGGGGCGATGGACGCATCGAACCTTCTGAAGCCCGCGCTTCAGTCGGGCCTCGTGCGCTGCATCGGCTCGACCACCTACAAGGAGTACCGCCAGCACTTCGAGAAGGATCGCGCGCTCGTCCGCCGCTTCCAGAAGATCGACGTGAAGGAGCCGACGGTCGAGGATTCGATTGCGATCCTGAAGGGCCTCAAGCCCTACTTCGAGGAGTTCCACAAGCTCAAGTACACGGGCGAAGCCATCAAGGCGGCGGTGGAGCTTTCGGCGAAGTACATCCACGACCGCAAGCTGCCGGACAAGGCGATCGACGTGATCGACGAGACTGGCGCCTCGCAGATGCTGGTGCCGGAAGGCAAGCGCAAGAAGAAGATCACCGTGAAAGAGGTGGAAGCGACCGTCGCCACGATGGCCCGCATCCCGCCGAAGACGGTGACGAAATCCGACGCCGAGGTTCTCGTGAACCTCGAAAAGGATCTGAAGCGCCTCGTGTTCGGCCAGGACAAGGCGATCGTCGCCCTCTCGGCTGCGATCAAGCTCGCGCGTGCGGGTCTGCGCGAGCCGGAGAAGCCGATTGGCAGCTACCTGTTCTCGGGCCCCACCGGCGTCGGCAAGACCGAGGTCGCCAAACAACTTGCGTCTCTCATGGGCGTGGAGCTGTTGCGCTTCGACATGTCCGAATACATGGAGAAGCACACCGTCTCGCGTCTCATCGGCGCGCCTCCGGGCTACGTCGGCTTCGACCAGGGCGGTCTCCTGACGGACGGCGTGGATCAGCATCCCCACTGCGTGCTTTTGCTCGACGAGATCGAGAAGGCGCACCCGGATCTGTTCAACATCCTCCTGCAGGTGATGGACCACGGCAAGCTCACCGATCACAACGGCAAGTCGGTCGATTTCCGCAACGTCATCCTCATCATGACGACGAACGCGGGCGCGAGCGACATGGCGCGCCCGCCTATGGGCTTCAACCGCGAGAAGCGCGAGGGCGAGGATACGGAGGCCGTGAACCGGCTGTTCACCCCCGAGTTCCGCAACCGCCTCGACGCGGTAATCCCGTTCTCGGGACTTCCGCCGGAAGTCATCTCGATGGTGGTCGAGAAGTTCATCTTCCAGCTCGAAGCCCAGCTTGCAGACCGCGGTGTGATGATCGAGCTGTCGGAAGGCGCGCAGAAGTGGATCGTCGAGAAGGGCTACGACGACAAGTTCGGCGCCCGGCCGCTCGCACGCGTCATCCAGGAGCACATCAAGAAACCGCTGGCCGACGAGCTGCTGTTCGGCAGGCTCGAAAACGGCGGCACGGTCAAGGTGCTGGTGCAGGGCAAGGGCGAGGAGAGCGGTCTCACGTTCGAGATCGTCCCGGCCGATCCTTCGAAGAAGACGCGCTCGCGCGAAGAGGACGAGGACGACGACGAGGGCACCGAGGAGGCGGCCCTTGTGGAGGCGACGCCGCCGCGCAAGGCGCTTCCCGGCCCGAAGGAGAAGAAGGAGCGCAGCCCGCGCTCCGGCGGCGCCGTGCCGAGCGTGCCGCGCAAGAAAGACGACTGAGGCGCCGCCTCTCCATCACAAGTAAAAATAACGCCGCGAAGCCCTGCTTCGCGGCGTTTCTTGTGCGGACTACTTGATATCCGTGACGCGCTGCAGGCTCCCCAGCATGGGCGATGCGAACTCGCGCCGATACAGCACGAACGTCACGATCAGCGTCACGGCGAGCAGCACCAGCGGATCGATAAACCACGCGAAAAGCGCGATCGCGAAGTAGTAGGCGCGGATGCCGTTGTTGTAGCTGTCGCCCGCCATGGTGGCGATGTGCGCGGCGTTATCGACGTAGCGTGTGAAGTCCGCTGTATTTGTTTCCACCGCAGTCGGCGCCGCGCCCACGATGATCGAGAGAACATTGTACTGCCACGCCGACCACGTGAACTTGAAGAATGCGTAGACGAACGCGGCGATCAGCACGAGCGCCTTGAGTTCCAGCACCCAGGGATCGGCCGACGACGAATAGGGAAGATGCGAGACGACGTGTCCCAACGCGGGCAGAAGCGCGATGAGACCGCCGAGGATGAACACCGTGGTGGAGGCGAAGAACAACGCCCCCCGCAGCAGGTTTCCGAGCAACGCGGCATCCGCGATGTGCGAATCGCGCTCGAAGATGCGCCGCATCCAGCGCGCGCGGAACACGTTGACCGACGAGATGAGGCTCGGCCTGCGCCGGCCAAGCCACCGCGCGGTCACGCCGTAGCCCAGCCAGCAGAAAAGAAAGCTCGCAAGCGCAATCGCGTCGATGAGCGGCAGCGACAGAAGTTTCATGGGCCGCCTTACATCTCGATGCAGATCTTGCCGAAGTGCTGTCCGGTTTCCTCGTAGCGGAAGGCATCCGCAAGGTTCGCGAGCGGGAACGTCCTGTCGATCACGGGGCGGATGCCCGTCGCTTCCAGCCCGCGGATCATCTCGGCCTGATGTGCGCGGCTCCCGACGATGATGCCCTTGAGCTTGATCTGCTTGGCCATCATGGCGAGCGTCGGCACCTCGCCCTTGATGCCGGTCAGGATGCCGATCAGCGAGATGTGCCCGCCGATCCGCGCCGCCGTGATCGACTGCGCAAGCGTGCCCGGCCCGCCGATTTCGAGCACATGATCGACGCCGCGTTTGCCGGTCCACGTCCGCACCGTATCGCCCCAGTCGGGATCGGTCTTGTAATTGACGGTGAAGTCCGCGCCCATCTCTCGGGCGCGTTCGAGTTTCGCATCCGACGACGAGGTGACGATGGCGATTGCGCCCATCGCTTTCGCCATCTGCAACGCGAAGATCGCGACGCCGCCCGTGCCGAGGATCAGCACGCTATCGCCGGCTTTGAGCCCGCCTTCCACGACAAGCGCGCGCCACGCCGTCAGCGCCGCGCACGGAAGCGTGGCGGCTTCGACGTGGCTCCAGCCCTTCGGTGCGCGTGTGAACCACGTCTGCGGGGTCACGATAGCTTCCCGGGCATAGCCGTCGAGGCCGTCGCCCGGCACGTGAGAGAAGTTGCCGTGCGGAGGCTCCCCATTCTGCCAGTAGGGAAAAAACACCGACACGACGTTGTCGCCTTCCGCGAACTCGGCCACGCCGTCGCCGACCGCCTCGACCACGCCCGCGCCATCCGACATCGGGATGCGCCCGCCTTCGGTCGGGATCGCGCCGACTGCGACCGCGTAGTCGTGATAGTTCAGCGAATTCGCATGAAGCCGAACGCGGATCTGCCCCGGCCCCGGCGCGCCCGGATCGCCGATCTCCGCCACCTCGAACGTATCGAGGCTCGCCGGCCGCGCAAGTTTGATGGCTTTCATGTGCGTGTCTCCCCGTTCGGCTGTCTTCTGCCTACCCCGGAGTTAATCGCCACGCCAGGAGATTGCTACCCGCACGAAAGACCCAGGCCCCAGCATCGCGGATTTGCAGCATCGCGGATTTCAAGTGTCATGCTCCCGTCATGACATCGTCGTGGCGAAGGGATGCTCCGGATTGGCAACGACGCAGGCGGGCGAAATGCGGCAGGCAACTACTCCGCAGCCGCCTTCGTGTACCCGTACTTCTGATTGAGCTTGTCGATCAGGTCGGCGGCCGCCTTCGGAATGTTCGTGCCGGGGCCGAAGATCGCTTCCGCGCCCGCCGAATAGAGCGCCTCGTAGTCATGCGGCGGGATCACGCCGCCGACGACGACCATGATGTCCTCGCGGCCGTCCTTGGCGAGCGACGCCTTGAGGTCCGGCACCAGCGTGAGATGGCCCGCCGTCATCGTCGAGACGCCGATCACGTGCACGTCGTTCTCGACTGCCTGGCGTGCGGCCTCGTCCGGCGTTGCGAACAGCGGCCCGATGTCGACGTCGAAGCCGAGGTCGGCAAACGCCGATGCGATCACCTTCTGCCCGCGGTCGTGCCCGTCCTGGCCCATCTTCGCGATCAGGATGCGCGGACGCCGCCCGTCCGTCTTCTCGAACTCGGCCGCCATCTGAATCACGGTTCCGACGTCGTCGTTCATGGCGCCCGCCTCCGATCTGTAAACGCCCGAGATCGCGCGGACCTCGGCGCGGTGCCGCGTGAAGACTTTTTCCATCGCTTCCGACATCTCGCCGACGGTCGCCATCGCGCGCGCGGCCTTCACGCAGAGGTCGAGCAGGTTGGCGTCGCCCTTGGCGCCTTCGGTGAGCGCGTTGAGGGCGGCCTGCGTCTGCTCCTCGTTGCGTTCGGCGCGCAGCCGCTTGAGCTTGGCGATCTGCTGCTCGCGCACGGCCGCGTTGTCGACCTTGAGGAAGTTGATTTCGAGATCGTCCTTCACCCGCAGTTTGTTGATGCCCACGATGGTCTGCCGCCCGCTGTCGATGCGCGCCTGCGTGCGGGCCGCCGCTTCCTCGATGCGGATCTTCGGAATGCCCGCCGCGATGGCCTTCGCCATGCCGCCGAGCTTCTCGACTTCGTCGATGTGCGCTTTCGCCTTGAGCGCAAGCTCGTACGTGAGGCGCTCGATGAAGTGGCTGCCGCCCCACGGGTCGATGGGCCGCGTCGTGCCGCTTTCCTGCTGCAAGAGAAGCTGCGTGTTGCGCGCGATGCGCGCCGAGAAGTCGGTCGGCAGCGCGATGGCTTCGTCGATGCCGTTAGTGTGAAGGCTCTGCGTATGCCCCTGCGTCGCCGCCATGGCCTCGATGCAGGTGCGTGTCGCGTTGTTGAAGATGTCCTGCGCCGTGAGGCTCCAGCCCGAGGTCTGGCTGTGCGTGCGCAGCGACAGCGAGCGCACGTCCTTCGGCGCGAATTCGCGCTTGATGAGATCCGCCCAGAGAAGACGCGCCGCGCGCATCTTCGCGATCTCCATGAAGTAGTTCATGCCGATCGCCCAGAAGAACGAGAGGCGCGGCGCGAACTTGTCGATGTCGAGGCCGCCAGCCACGCCCGCGCGCGCATACTCGATGCCGTCCGCGATGGTGTAGCCGAGTTCGAGGTCCGCCGTCGCGCCCGCTTCCTGCATGTGATAGCCGGAGATCGAGATCGAGTTGAACTTCGGCATGTTGGCCGAGGTGTAGGCGAAGATGTCCGACACGATCCGCATCGAAGGTTCGGGCGGATAGATGTAGGTGTTGCGCACCATGAATTCTTTGAGGATGTCGTTCTGGATGGTGCCCGCGAGCTTCGCGGCCGGCACGCCCTGCTCCTCGCCCGCCACGATGAAGAGCGCGAGAATGGGCAGCACCGCGCCGTTCATCGTCATCGACACGGTCATTTCTTGCAGCGGGATGCTGTCGAAGAGCGTGCGCATGTCGTAGATGGAATCGATGGCGACCCCGGCCATGCCGACGTCGCCCCGCACGCGCGGATGATCGGAATCGTAGCCGCGGTGCGTCGCGAGATCGAACGCGACCGAAAGGCCCTTCTGGCCGGCCGCGATGTTGCGCCGGTAGAACGCGTTGGAATCTTCCGCCGTCGAGAAGCCCGCATACTGGCGGATGGTCCACGGCTGCGCGACGTACATCGTGGGGTAGGGGCCGCGAAGGTAAGGCGCGATGCCGGGCCACGTGTCGAGGAAGTCGAGCCCCGCCGTGTCGGCATCCGTGTAGACCGGCTTCACGGGAATGCCTTCCGGCGTCGTGAAGACGTCGTCGGCGGTGGCCGGAGCGGCGCTCGCGCCGACGCCGTTCGCCGTCCGCGTATCCTCGAACGAGATCTTGGTGAAATCCGGGATCGTGGTCATGCCTAACGCCCAAGCCCTGAATTGAGTGCCTTGCGGGTCTGCCATCGTAGACCCGCTTGAATGGATGAGATCCGGCCGACGCCGGACAAGCTTACGAAATTCCGAGTCTTTCCTGAAGCCCCTTAAGGGCGGCCACCGCATCGGCGCCCGCGAACAGGAACTGGTCGACGCCGGCCTCCCGCAGCGCGGCTTCCCGGTCGCCAGGCCGCCCTGCCATCAGCACGAAGCCCGCGCCAGCCTGCTTGAGCGCAGTGGCCGTTGCCGCGGCGTGAAGCTCGTTGAGCGCGTCCGAGGAACAGATGCACGCGAGCGCCGCGCCGGATGCCTTGAAGGCGTCTGCCGCGGCGTCCGGCGTCGCGTAGCCGTCGCTCGTCAACGCCTTGATGCCGCCTGCCGCCAGGTAATTCTTGACCCACGTCGAGCGCGCGGTGTGGTCGATCACGGCGCCGATGCTGGCCAAAAACACGACGGGTTCGTTGCCTGTCCGCGCGATGAAGGCGTCGGCCGCATCGCGCAGCGCCTCGAACGGCTCGGCGAGCCGGTGCGGCGTCAGCGGGCGCACGATCTGAGCGCCCGCGAGCGGCGGAACCGGCGCGTGCGGTTGATATTTCACGCCGTCGTCGCCGAGCAGCGGGAACGCCGAGACGCCCGTCAGATCCTCGCGGCCGGTGGCGATGGCCTTGGCGCGCAGGCCCGCGTCCGCCGTCGTCTTGTCCTGCACGAAGCCTTGATCGAGCGCCGCGATCACGCCGCCCATGGCTTCGATGTCCTGCAGGAAGCCCCAGGCCACCTTCGCCACTTCGTCGGTGAGGTTTTCGATGTACCAGGCCCCGCCCATCGGATCGACCACGCGGCCGAGCCAGGATTCTTCCTGCAACACGATCTGGATGTTGCGGGCCGCGCGGCGCGAGAAATCGTCCGGTGCGCCAAGGGCCGCCGTGAACGGCAGCACCGTGATCGCGTCGGCGCCGCCGAGCGCCGCCCCCGCGCAGCACAGCGTCGAGCGCAGCATGTTGGTCCACGGGTCGCGCTTGGCGAGCACGCGCATGGAGGCGCGCGCTGAGATATGCAGATTGCGCGCATCGTCGCCCGCACCTGCGGCGTCCGCGATGCGCCAGATGATGCGGCGTGCCGCGCGCACTTTCGCGAGCGTCTGGAACTGATTGGTGTCGGCCGCGACCACGAACGAGATCTGGGCAAGAGCCTCGGACGGCGCGACGCCTGCCGCTTCGAACGTGCGCAGATACGCGATCAGCGTTGCGCCGAGCAGCGCAAGCTCGAACGCGTCCGTCGCACCGGCTTCGTGATAGAGGGCCGCATCCACGCGCACCGTCCGTGCCAGAGGGATCGCCGTCCGCGCGTCGCCCGCGAGGGCCATCGTCTCGGCAAGCGCCTTCTCGATGGGGAGCGGGAGCTGGCCGAAGCGCGCCATCGCGCCGATCGGATCGAGCCCGAGGAACACGCGCGTCTCGGCGGCAGGAATGCCGAGCGTCGGCAGCGCGGCGAGGAAGTGCCGGGCGGCGTCGGAGGCTCCAAGACCGGCGTTGAGTTCGACGGGCGCCATGTCGAGCCGCATGCCCCGGAGCGCCGCGGCCATGTCGGCGGCGCTCGCGATACGCACACCGGCCTGACCCGGCGCTTCGATTTCGAGCAGGATTCCGTTGGTGCCGCCGTCGAGTTCCGTCATGATCTCGGTGTTGGCGCGAGCGGGCTCCGTGGCCGCGATGCGTTGGCGGATCTCCCAGCCGAGCCCGTCCACGCTGGAGCGTGCGCCCCGCGTGAAGGGAGCCTGCCCGGGAACCGCGTCCTGAAGCGCGGGCGATGCGCCCTCGCGCGTGTAGAGCGGCTCGACGCGGATGCCGTCGGCGGTGCGCGTGACGAGACGTTTCTCGAAATCCGCGCCCTTGATCGCTTTGTCGACGAGCGTGAGCCACTGCTCGCGCGTCGCACGCTCGAAATCCGAGGCGAGCGGCGTGAGAGCACCGTCACGGGAGCTTCCGGCGGCCGTCATCGTTACTTCCAACCCCTTTGCATGGATCACATTATTATTTGGCGCGCCTGCGCCCGCACTTGAGCTTGCTCTATAGGGAAAATAGGCGGGGTGCGCACGTGGAAATCGCTCCATGCGACAGTTGGGCGACACTGTGTGGACACAGGCCCGTAAGCGACTCCCAGGCCCTTCATCTTGCGGTGAAATCAATGTTTCCCCAGCTTCACGGAGGGGCGCATGCAACTGAATTTGCAATGGGGGCTGACCCATGCAAAGACCGGCTGGAGGCCCCGATTGACCGAGTCGCGTGAATTGAGCGGGCCCGTCGGATTTCTGCGGGTTGGAAGGACGGCGTCCCTCCGTGCCCATCAGGACGTCCTGGGACGAATGCTAAGTCGGAGAGCGGAATGACCCAGTCGGTTTTGGCGGACGATAGGATCTTCCTCGGAAAAAGCACGAAGCCCGAATACCTCGAACTTCGCTTCGCGAACCGGCACGGGCTCGTCACGGGCGCGACGGGTACCGGCAAGACGGTCACTTTGCAGGGGCTGGCAGAGGGCTTTTCGAACGCTGGTGTCCCCGTCTTCGCAGCCGACATCAAGGGCGATCTTTCGGGTATCGCCGCGGTCGGCGAACCGAAGGACTTCCTGACCAAGCGCGCGACCGAGGTCGATCTCGGCGCCGACTATCGGCAGCGCGCCTTCCCGACCATCTTCTGGGACGTGTTCGGTGAGCAGGGCCATCCTGTGCGCGCGACCGTGCTCGACATGGGCCCGCTTCTGCTTGCGCGTATGCTGGAGCTTAACGAGGTGCAGGAAGGCGTGCTCAACATCGCCTTCCGCGTCGCCGCCGACGAGCAGATCCCGATCCTCGATCTCAAGGATCTGCGCGCGATGATCGCCAACATCGCCGAGCGCTCGAAAGAGCTTTCGATGCAGTATGGCAACGTGGCGACGGCGTCGGTGGGCGCGATCCAGCGCCGCCTTCTGGTGCTGGAAGAACAGGGCGCCGACCAGTTCTTCGGCGAGCCCTCGCTCGACATCGCCGACCTCATGCGCGTCGCCCCAGACGGCCGCGGCGTGATCTCGATCCTCGCCGCCGACAAGCTGATGGAACGGCCGCGCCTCTACACCACGTTCCTGCTTTGGATGCTGACCCGCCTCTGGCTGACGTTGCCCGAAGTCGGCGACGTGCCGAAGCCGAAGCTCGTGTTCTTCTTCGACGAAGCTCATCTTCTCTTCGACGAAGCGCCGAAGGCGCTGATGGAGCGCATCGAGCAGATCGCGCGCCTGATCCGCTCGAAGGGCGTCGGCGTCTATTTCATCACGCAGAGCCCGCTCGACGTGCCCGATACCGTCTCCGCGCAGCTCGGCAACCGCGTGCAGCACGCGCTCCGCGCGTTCACGCCGCGCGAGCAGCGGGCCGTGAGAGCGGCCGCCACCACATTCCGCAAGAACCCCGACCTCGACACCGAGCGGGTCATTCTGGAACTCAAGGTCGGCGAAGCGCTCGTCTCGATGCTGGAGAACAAGGGCGAGCCATCCATCGTCCAGCGGACGCTGATCCGCCCGCCTGAAGGCCGTCTCGGTCCGGTGTCCGAGAACGAGCGCCTGAGCGTGATCGAATACAGCCCCGTCTACGGGAAATACGAGCAAGTGATCGACAGCGACAGCGCCCACGAGATCCTTGCCCGGCGCGCGGCGAAAACCACCGAGGAAGCCGGAGCGGACAGCGGCGGCGGATGGAGCGACGTCGTATTCGGCGGGGGCAGCACCCCGCAAAAGGGCGGACGTCGCCGACAGGGCATGGGCGAAATGATCGGCAAGGATCTGCAGCGTTCCATTTCGCGGACCATTGCCACCACGATCAAGAACATCATCGTCAAATCGGTAACGGGACGACGCTGAGCGAATTACCCTAGGGCAGGTCATGGCGCGCATCCTCATCTGTCATGTGCCGAAAGACGGGAGCACGGCGCGCGAACTCGGTGCGGCGCTGATGGGGCGCGGCCATTTTGTCTCCTTCGACGGCGAGCCCGACACGCCGCGTGCCGACCGTTCTCAGCGCCTGCGCCAGTTCGAAGCCGTCGTCGTCATATGGACAGAAGTCTCGGCCCAGAGCGCGGGCCTGGAAGCCGTCGCCCGCGAAGCGCTGCCATTGAACCTGCTCGCGCCCGTGCGCGCCGAGGAGGTCGACAAGACCCGTGTCCCGTTGCAGTTCCGCAAGCTCAACATGTTCGCCCCGCGCGACGTGGATGGCATCGCGCGCCTGGTCGCGCGTCTGAGCACGGCGGCGACCTCGCGCCGCGAAATGGCGGCCTCGCCTCCCGTGCATTTCGAGCGCAAGGAAAAGCCGAAGCCGCCCCAGCCGGCAGCGGCAACGGTGCCCGCTCCGGTCCCGCAGCGCGCGGTGGAGCTTCCGCCGAAAGAGACACCGGCGGTGTTTCAGACTGCGGCCGTGATCCAGGCCAGCGAGCCGAAGCTTGCACCGGCGACGGAGCTGTCTGGCCCTCACGAGCGAACGCAACCGTCGCGGCCCGTCTCGTCGCCTCAAGTCCCGTCGTTCCAAGCCTCGTCGGCCCCCGCGCCGACGTACCCCGCAGCGTCATCCCATGCGCACGCGGCAATCCCGCCCGTGTTCGAATCCCATGCCGCCGTGAAGGCGCGCCCGCTCTTCGATCTGCCCGAGGTCGCGCCGACGTTTCCCGAACCGGAAGTTTCGGCACCATCGCTGGAGGAGCCCGCAAAGCCATCGCGCGCCGCCGAGCTTCACAACGCGCTCAACCCGCAGCGCGATCAGCGACCGGCCGTAACGGCTGCCGACCTCTCGCGTGCCGTCGACGATGGGCTCCTCGTTTGGCGCATCCCGGAGGCGATGTGGCTGGGCGAGCCGATCACGGTCGAGATCGCGCTGAACCGCCCGCATCTGGCGGGGCTGTTTCCTGCGGACGCGGCAACCACCGGACATCAGGCCCTGCGCCGCCAAAGCATCGAAACGCTTTCGGTCAGCCTCTACGGCCACACGGATGTGTTCGAGATCGAGCGCCAGTCGGAGCGGACGCAGTTCGTCATCGCAAAGCACGCGCAGGCGGGACGAGATCCGGCAACCGTTGGCCGGTGGACGTGGCTCGTGACGCCTCAGGCGGCGGGCGTTCAGGATCTCGTGGTGCGGATCTCGGTGCTGCTACGCGATCGCAATGGCGTGCCGGAGCCGGTGGCGCTGCCTGACCGCCGTTTCGAGATCGCCATCGACGTGCCGGAAGGCGCCGATCTCGTATCCGGCCTGGCCGGCTGGCATCGCGCCTGAATTCATCCCCTCAAAAAAAGAAGCGCGGGACCGTGAAGTCCCGCGCTTCTATGATTTCCGAGAGGTTACTGACAGCCTTTAGGCCGCCAGTTCCTCGACGTGCTCCCAGTTGATGAGATTGTCGAACCAGGCTTCGAGATACTTCGGCCGCGCGTTGCGATAGTCGATGTAGTAGCTGTGCTCCCACACATCGACGCCGAGAATCGGCTGCGCGCCGTGCATCAACGGATTCTCGCCGTTCGGCGTCTTGGAGACTTCGAGCTTGCCGTCGCGAACGGCGAGCCACGCCCAGCCGGAGCCGAACTGCGTCGTGCCCGCATCGATGAAATCGGCGCGGACCTTGTCGAAACCGCCGTAGCCGTCGACAAGCTTCTGCACGTTGCCGGGCAGCTTGTTTCCGCCGCCATCCTTCTTCATCCACTGCCAGAAGTGGATATGATTGTAGTGCTGGCCGACGTTGTTGATGATCGGCTGGTTCTTGCCCGAATAGGCCGCCTTGCAGATCTCCTCGATCGACTTGCCCTCAAGCCCCGAGCCGACGATCAGCTTGTTGCCGTTGTCGACGTAGGTCTTGTGATGCTTGTCGTGATGGAATTCGAGCGTCTCGGCCGACATATAGGGCGTGAGCGCGTCGTAGGCATACGGAAGTTCAGGGAGCTTGAAAGTGGTCACGGGGGCCTCTCCGTGTTGGGCGGATGGAATTGAGTGCCCAATGCCTACCGGCTCGGGAGGTTCCATTCAAGCCTTGACGGGAGGGAGCGGCGTGGAGCGGACTTCGGGGAAGGGGTGGGAGGTGCACCGACCCTGAGCGGTGCACCTCCCGTGGATCACGCCGGGGAAGATAGGATCTCAGGGTGATATGACCCTATCGCCCGGGCTCTGAACGCGTCCTGAATGGTGTATTCATCCCCCGTTCATGCGGCCGACCGCTTTGCGCCGCAAAGATCGATCGGGCCTCCACGCTTGCCGCGACGGATGTTGCGTTGCAAATCCGTTGTCTCTCTCGATTTAATACGCCCACAGGCGATGTGAGGCGGTCTCAACGCCGAGTGACCGGGTCGGACCCCATGAAAAGACGTATGAGTTCGTTGTTTACGCTGGCGCTTCCCGTTGCGGCCGCGGGTTTTGCGCTCGCGTGGATGTTCGCCCCCGGTGCCCAGAGCGGCGGAGGCATCGTCTACGACACGACCTCCGCCTCGAAAGGGCCGCTGCGCAAGATCGTCTCCACCTCGGGCCCCGTTCGCGCGCTGGTGACGGTCAGCGTCGGCTCGGAGCTCTCCGGCCAGGTGAATGAGGTCCGGGTCGACTTCAACAGCGAGGTTTCGCCCGGCGACGTCCTCGCCACCATCGACGACAAGACGTTCGCTTCCCGCGTCGCGCAGGCGGAAGCCGATCTTGCCGTGGCAAAGGCCGCGCTTCTCAACCAGCAGGCTGGCCTCCAAAAGGCGCACGCCGTGGACGAGTTGGCCGTGCGCAACGTCGAGCGTCAGACGGATCTCGCCGCGAAGGGGCACTCGTCACAGGCGGCGTTGGACTCGGCCATACGCGACGCGGCCGTCGCCAAGGCCGACATCGCCGTTGCCGAGGCCCAGATCGAAAGTGCGCGCGCCACCATCAAGCAGCGCGAGGCCGCGCTCGATCAGGCGCGGATCGATCTCGATCGCACGAAGATCCGTTCTCGCATCGAGGGCACGGTGATCTCGCGCATGGTGGATCCCGGCCAGACGGTGGCCGCAAGCCTGCAGGCGCCGGAGCTGTTCAAGATCGCGCAGGATCTCTCGCGCATCCGCATCGAAGCGGAGGTGAACGAAGCCGATGTCGGCATGGTAGCGGAAGGCAACTCCGCGACATTCACCGTCGATGCCTATCCCGACCGCCAATTCGAGGGGCGCGTCACGCAGGTGCGCCTCTCCGCGACCGAGATATCGAGCGTGGTCACCTACACCGTGATCATCGAGGCCGAGAACGAGGGCCGCCGCCTTTTCCCCGGCATGACGGCAAACGTCGTTATCCTCTCCGCCGAGCGCGACGGCGTGCTGCGTGTTGCCAACGATGCGTTCCGCTTCCGCCCGCGCCCCGGCACGGTTCCGGAGCCTGCGGCGGGCGGAAGCCCGCGAGGCGGTCCGGGCGGCGGGGATCGGATGGGCCGAATGGTCGAGCGGCTCAAGGCCGACCTGTCGCTCACCGAAGCGCAGGAATCTCAAGTTCGGGAGGCGATGGAGGCGCTGGGGCGCGAGATGCGGGCCGCGGGTCCCCAGGGTGGGATCGCGATCGGCCCGCCGGGCCCCGGCGGCGGAGGCGCGTTCCGTCAGCGCGCGACGTCGCGCATCGAGCAGGTGCTCGCGCCGACGCTTTCGGACGAGCAGCGCATCGCGTTTCAACGCTGGAAGGATGGCCGCGAGAATTCGCGTTTTGCCACCGTGTGGGTGCTGGGCCGCAATGGCCAGCCCGAGCAGCGCACGATCCGGACCGGCATGGCCGACGACCAGTTCACGGAAATTTTGGGTGGCGACATCGGTGAGGGCGATGCCGTGATCGTGCGCGCCCGGAATGCCCGGTCATGACCGTGATCGAGCGTCCATCCGGGGCCGATGCGGCCGCCGCCCCCGAGCCGGGGCGGGATGCAACCGCACGCCCCCTGATTTCCGCGCGCGACCTCACCAAGATCTATCGGCTGGGCGGCGAGGATCTCGCAGCGCTCGACCACGTCTCGCTCGACATCGCCGACGGTGACTTCGTCGCCATCATGGGGCCGTCCGGCTCAGGCAAATCGACGATGATGAACATGATCGGCGCGCTCGACGTGCCGACGTCGGGCGAGCTTCTGATCGACGGACGCGACATCGGCCGCCTGTCGGTCGACGAGCTTGCCGACCTTAGAAACCGCACCATCGGCTTCGTCTTTCAGCAGTTCAACCTTCTGCCGCGGACATCGGCCTTGAAACAGGTCATGCTGCCCCTTCTCTACGCGAATCCGAGGCCGGAGAACGGCGAGGAGATGGCGCGCCGCCGCCTCGCGCAGGTCGGGCTTGAGAACCGCATTAGCCATACGCCGCGCCAGCTATCGGGCGGCCAGCAACAGCGCGTGGCCATTGCCCGCGCCATCGTCAACAATCCGAAGATCCTGCTGGCCGACGAGCCGACCGGCGCCCTCGACAGCAAGACGTCGGAAGAGATCATGCAGCTCTTCACCGATCTCAACCGCGAAGGGATCACGGTGGTGATCGTGACCCACGAGCCTGAGATCGCGCTTTGGGCCGGACGGCGGATCACGTTCCGCGACGGGCATATCGTCGACGACGTGCGCCAGAAACCGATTCCGCTTCCAGCCGGAAAAAGGGCTCCGCAATGAGCTTCTTGGATTCCATCCTGATCGCGATCAACGCGCTGCGCGTCAACCTGTTGCGATCGGTTCTGACGACGCTCGGCATCGTCATCGGCGTCGCGTCCGTCATCATTCTGGTGGCCGTCGGCACAGGTGCGTCGAGCGAGGTGGACCGCCAGATCAAGGCGCTGGGCACCAACATGCTGGTCGTATTCCCCGGCTCCATGCGCTCTATGGGCCGCGCGCAGGGCGCCGGCACCGACCTGCCGCTGTCCGAGGTCGACGTGGTGGCGATCCGCGACAAGATCCAGGGCGTCGTGGGCGTTTCCGGCCAGCTCAACGAAACGGCCCCCATGGTTCGCGGGAACACCAACTGGTCCACGACTGTGAGCGGCATCCACGCCGACTATCTGTTCGTCCGGGATTGGCCGCTCGAAAGCGGGCGCGATCTCACGGTGGGAGACGTTCGCTCGGGCGCTCGGGTTGCTGTCATTGGGAAAACGGTGGCGAAAGAGATTTTCCCGGACGAAGATCCGATCGGCGCCACGGTGCGCATCACCAACGTGCCATTCGAAATCGTGGGAGTTCTGGCCTCGAAAGGGCAATCTGCGATGGGCCGCGACCAGGACGACGTCGTCCTCGTCCCGATCACGACGGCGCGCGCGCGCATATCGGGGCGCACGCAGGTCCAGAACGACCGTGTGGGCATTCTTCACGTCAAAATCGATGCCGGGGCCGATATGGCCGAGGCGCAGGAGGAAATCGAAAGCCTGCTGCGGCAGCGCCGCGCCAATACGCGGGGCAATCAGGATACGTTTTCGGTCCGAAATCTCGCGGAAACGATGAAAGCGCGCACCGAGGTTCTCACCACGATGAGTTACCTTCTGGCCGCCACCTCTGTCATTTCTCTGATCGTCGGCGGCATCGGCATCATGAACATTATGCTGGTTTCGGTGACTGAGCGGACGCGCGAGATCGGCCTGCGCATGGCGGTCGGAGGCCGCCGCCGGGACATTCTCCAGCAGTTTCTCGTCGAAGCCGTTTCTCTTTGCCTTCTTGGCGGCCTGATCGGAATAATTATCGGAGTTCTCGCATCGGCCGCGATCGCTTTCGTTGCGGATTGGCCTATTCTGGTGTCGCCGAGCGTTCTCGCAGGAGCGCTTGCAGCCGCGGCCGCGACCGGAATTTGTTTCGGCCTGTTTCCGGCGCGCCGCGCGGCATATCTTAATCCTATTGATGCGCTTCGAAGCGAATAGCCGCAAAGGCATTCTTTCTCAGGCTTGACGATACCCTTCAAAACTTTTACTGAACAACCCTCCCTCGGGGGTGTTCATTTGAAGAGCGTTTTGCTGTTTTGCCCGCCAAATAGGCGGTGCACGGATTTCCGCTCTTGTGAGAATGAAATCTTTTACCGCAATCGAGAAGAGTTATGCGGATCAGGGGATAGAGATATTAAGACGTCACGGTCTATCGAATTGATATGCGGTGGCGCATCAACGGGAGTAGGGAATGGCAGCGGTGAACTACGACAAGATGTCGGTCAAGGAGCTTAATGATCACATCGCGCGTGCGCAGAAGGCTTTGAACGCCGCAAAGGAGCGCGAGAGGGCAGATCTCAAGCACAAGATCGCATCGCTTGCCGAAAATGCGGGGTTCTCGGTTGGAGAGCTGTTCGGATCGCGGGGTCGCGGAAAGACCGCAGCGATTAAGTATCAAAACCCCGATAATCGCTCCGAAACCTGGACCGGCCGCGGCAGAAAGCCGAATTGGCTTGTCGCCAAGCTGAGCAAGGGTGCAAAAATCCAGGATTTCGCTGTCTAATTCGCGACAACGAACGCATCTCGATCGTCTGCGCCGTGGGCTGTTCCTCTGGAATGCCCGCGGCGCAGTCGTTTTTGGCTCAAGAGCTGCCAACGTTTCGCTTGAGCGGGTGCTTTAGCGGCAAGAATAGAAATGGCGATGCGTTTGATTGGGTGTCCGCCGAGATAAGGCGGCGAGGCGAAATTTCCCTTCCAATCTGGGTGCGACAAGTCGTCCAATTCTAGCGGCCCCAACCTGAAATGCCGTGTCCGAGGGCGTAACCAGGATGGGTGCGTAACGCGCTAAACCGCCTTTAAAAAACGCTGCCATCGACGGGCGAGGGGGCGGCGTTGGCACTCAGATCTTGACAGTGCTACCAGCCGTTCGCATATAGGCCCTGCGTCGACCGGAACCCGAAGTTTGGCGGCGCATGCAACCATGGGCGCGGCCTGCCGCATCGTCGGCGCGGCCCGTTCCGTGGACCCCTTTTACAGACATCGATCAACCATTCGTATCATGAGGGTTACCCATGACATTCCGTCCCTTGCATGACCGCGTTGTCGTGAAGCGCGTCGAAGAGGACACGAAGACCGCTGGCGGCATCATCATCCCCGACACGGCCAAGGAAAAGCCCCAGCAGGGCGAAGTCGTCGCCGTTGGCCCTGGCGCCCGCGACGAGCAGGGCAAGCTCGTTGCTCTCGAAGTGAAGGCCGGCGACCGCGTGCTGTTCGGCAAGTGGTCCGGCACCGAGGTGAAGATCGATGGTGAGGACGTCCTCATCATGAAGGAAAGCGACATCCTCGGCATCCTCGAAGGCAAGTCGTCGGCCAAGAAGGCCGCCTAAGACATCCCCCTGATATCGAACGGAGTGCCAAACGATGGCAGCTAAAGACGTAAAGTTTTCTCAGGACGCACGCGAGCGGATGCTGCGCGGCGTCGACATCCTCGCCAACGCCGTCAAGGTGACGCTGGGCCCCAAGGGCCGCAACGTCGTGATCGAGAAGAGCTTCGGCGCCCCGCGCATCACCAAGGACGGTGTGACGGTCGCCAAGGAGATCGAGCTCGAAGATAAGTTCGAGAATATGGGCGCGCAGATGCTGCGTGAAGTTGCCTCGAAGACGGCCGACCTCGCCGGCGACGGCACCACCACCGCAACGGTGCTCGCCCAGGCGATCGTCAAGGAAGGCGCGAAGTCCGTCGCCGCCGGCGCCAACCCGATGGACCTGAAGCGCGGCATCGACCTCGCCGTTCAGGCCGTCATCGACCAGCTCACGGCGAAGTCGAAGAAGGTCACCTCCAACGACGAGATCGCCCAGGTCGGCACCATCTCGGCCAACGGCGATGTCGAGATCGGCGCCAAGATCGCCGAGGCCATGAAGAAGGTCGGCAACGAGGGCGTCATCACGGTTGAAGAGAGCAAGAGCCTCGAAACCGAGCTCGACGTCGTCGAGGGCATGCAGTTCGACCGCGGCTACCTCTCGCCCTACTTCATCACCAACGCCGACAAGATGATCGCGGAGCTGGAAAGCCCCTACATCCTCATCCACGAGAAGAAGGTGTCCGGCCTGCAGTCGATGCTGCCGGTTCTCGAAGCCGTCGTGCAGACGGGCAAGCCGCTTCTCATCATCGCCGAGGACGTCGAGGGCGAAGCGCTCGCGACGCTCGTCGTCAACAAGCTGCGCGGCGGCCTCAAGGTCGCGGCCGTAAAGGCTCCGGGCTTCGGCGATCGCCGCAAGGCCATGCTTGAGGACATCGCTGTTCTCACGGGCGGCACCGTCATCAGCGAAGACGTCGGCATCAAGCTTGAGAGCGTCACGCTCGACATGCTGGGCACGGCGAAGCGCATCACGATCGACAAGGAAAACACCACCGTTGTCGACGGTTCGGGCAAGAAGGCCGACATCGAAGCGCGCGTGAAGCAGATCAAGGCGCAGATCGAGGAAACCACCTCGGACTACGACCGCGAGAAGCTGCAGGAACGTCTTGCGAAGCTCGCCGGCGGCGTTGCCGTGATCAAGGTCGGCGGTGCCACCGAGGTCGAGGTGAAGGAGAAGAAGGATCGCGTCGACGACGCGCTGCACGCAACCCGCGCAGCCGTTGAAGAGGGCATCGTCCCCGGCGGCGGTGTTGCGCTTCTCCGCGCCATCAGCGCACTCGAAAAGGTGACGGGCGTCAACGACGACCAGCGTGTCGGCGTGAACATCGTGCGCCGCGCGCTGCAGGCACCGGCACGCCAGATCTTCCAGAACGCAGGTGAGGACGGCTCCGTCGTCGCCGGCAAGATCCTGGAGAACGACAAGTACGCCTACGGCTTCAACGCCCAGTCCGGCAAGTACGGCGATCTCTTGGCCGAGGGCGTGATCGACCCGGCTAAGGTCGTGCGCTGTGCGCTTCAGGACGCGGCTTCCGTCGCCGGCCTCCTGATCACGACCGAGGCAATGGTTGCCGAGAAGCCCAAGAAGGACGCCCCCGCGATGCCGATGGGCGGCGGAATGGGCGGCATGGGTGGCATGGACTTCTAGTTCGCTCCATCCACGTATCGAACGAGACGAGAAAGGCCGGAGCGAACGCTCCGGCCTTTTTTCGCATTGCAAAAGCTCTTGCGATCTTCGACCCCTGCCCCACATGCCCAGTGTTGGACCTAATCGAAACGAGCAAAGGAGGTCACGCCATGCTCGCCATCGAGATTGAGGAACACGCTCGCAAGCTCATGGAAGTCCAGGGCCCCAAGGCCATTGCCGAAGCCGCCCACAAAGCCCGCGCCTTCGAAGAGCAGGGGGCCGACGAGCAAGCCGCGACATGGCGCCGGATCGAGGCCGCGATGAAACGCCTTCAAGGCCCGCGCGCGAAATAAACGCATTCCAACGCGATGCCCGACATTGCGCTCTTCGCTTATTGCGCGGAGCGGCGGCCACGCACGCGCCCTCAGCTCAATTCCGGTTCGCTTTGACGAGATCGGACAGCGCTTTCGCGAGTTCAAGTTTGTCGCTAGGAAAATCGTGCGTGATCCACCAGTCTTCGAACGCGCGCACGACGCGCCCGATGGCCGGCCCTTCCGCGAGGCCGCGCTTGAGCAGGTCCGAACCGCGCACCGGCAATTCCGGTGCCGTCCAACGCTCGGCAAGGTGAAAACGTTGCCGCCATTCCGGATCGTCCGCAGGCGCGCCGCTTGCGGTCCAGGCCATGAGAACGCCGTCGCGAAAAGCGTCGGCACCGAACCGATAGATGTAGGCACGGGCCTCGCGCGCGTCCGTCTCGGGGCGGAACGCGCGGTCGGGCAATCCGATGCGCGCCAGCCGCTCGGCCTCGGCGTTGGAGAGCCGAAGCCTGCCGGCAATGGCGTCGCGCGCATCCCCCGGTTTCGGACCGGCAAGCGCCGCGAGGCGCAGGAGCGGATCGGGAGAAAGGCCGAGCGCTGTCTCGATGGCCGCGAGGCGTGCGAGCAGGCGCACGTCGCACTGGTCCCCTATCAGCCGGTCGACGATGCCGACGGCGGCCATGACGGATACGACTTCGGCCGCACGCGGCGCAGCAAGCAAGCGCAGTATCTCAGCGCGGATCCGCTCACCGGAAAGCTGCGCCAACCCATCGGCCAGGGCGACCGAGGCATCCAGCCCGGCGGCGTCCGGCGGGCCGTCCGCGTACTCGGCGGTAAAGCGGAAGAAGCGCAGAATTCGCAGATAGTCTTCGCGGATGCGCTCCTCCGCGCTGCCGATGAAGCGCACGCGCCGCGCCGCAAGGTCCGGATACCCGCCGAGCGGATCGTGCACCGTGCCGGCCGCGTCGCAATAAAGCGCATTGAGCGTGAAATCCCGGCGAGCGGCATCTTCCGCCCAGTCGGTCGTGAAGGTGACGCGCGCGTGCCGGCCGAACGTCTCGATGTCGCGCCGCAGCGTCGTCACCTCGAAGGGCTGGCGGCCCGATATGACGGTGACCGTGCCGTGCGTCAGGCCGGTCGGAACGGCCCGTAAACCGGCGGCTTCCGTCAACCGCACCACGTCGTCCGGAAGCGCCGTCGTCGCGATGTCGAGATCCTTGACGGGCGCATCCATCAGCGCATTGCGGACTGCGCCGCCCACGACGCGGGCGTCGAACCCGCCCGCGCGAATGGCGTCGAGAACCGCGCGGGTTTCTGAAGACGTGAGCCACATGGCGCCCGCCAGGCTCGGAAGCGTCGCTTCGCCGTGCTCGCTCGTCATGGTCTGCCTTATCGGATCTGCCCGGGTTCGATCTTGCCGTCGCGCAACACGCCCGGCGTGTAGTGCTGTCCCGGCTTGCCGCCCGTATAGGTTCCGAACGTGACGAGAGTGGCGATGACGAGAGCGGCGCCTGCAACGAACAGCCAAAGCAGCGGGGCGTCGTCGACGAGCACGCGGACGGGCGGCTTGTTGCCATCCTCGTCGCGCGCTTCGTCCTTGGATCGCATGTAGAGCATCCAGGCTGCGTAGATGAGCGTCGGCAGCAGGAACAGCAGAAAGTTCTCGATGACGACGCGGATCATGATGAAAAGAGCCTCTCGTGCATGTTGCGGAGAATACCGGCTGTCGCCCCCCAGATGAAGCGGCCCTCGAACGGCATCGCATGAAAATGCCGCTCCTGGCCACCGATGATCCGCGAATGGCGTTGGTGGTTCGCCGGATCCATGAGGAAACCGAGCGGCACCTCGAAGGCATCGGCCACCTCGCGCGGATCGAGCGTGAGCGGCGCGCCTGGGTCCACCAGCGCAACGACGGGCGTGATCCGATAGCCGGTCCCGGTGAGATAGAGGTCGAGTGTGCCGAGCGGCTCGACATGAGACGGATCGAGACCGATTTCCTCCTGCGCCTCGCGGAGCGCGGTCGCGAGCGGGTCCGCATCGAACGGCTCGGCTTTTCCGCCAGGGAAGGCGATCTGTCCGGCGTGCGCGGGAAGGTCGTTGGTGCGGAGCGTAAAAAGCAGCGTCAACTCGGGCCGTGCGATGACCGGCACGAGAACCGCGGCCGGCTTGATCGGCGTCCGTGCAGCCTGTGCCGCGTCGGCAGCCCGAGCGAAATCGCGAGAAAGTTCGGGGTTGAGATCGAAATCGCTCGGGCCCCGGTGGTCCGAGAGAGACCGCCCCGTGGGGGCAACGCGCATGTCCGCGCGTGGCGCGGCTAGCGTGTGCCGCACCAGGTCCCGGAATCTAGCAGGGCTGAGGACGAGCCGTTCGGTCGAGGTGGGAGAAGTCATTTCGATTTCCTAGGCCAGATGGGACCCTTTTGGAATAAGCCGGTGGGCCCGCGAGTGTCGGCCGTGGTCCGGCGCGACAAGCAACTCGGGCGTCATGGCGAGCACGAAGGGTCAGCGCGCGTGTCCAAAAATTAATCTCGGACAGGCGATGCGGCCGGGAACCGGCAGGCTGGCATATCGTTATCGACACCGTGCAAATACGCACGTAAAAATACGGTAACATCATAGGAGCAGAAAAGATGCGTTTAGCGATCTTGCTTGCAGGCGCGCTCGCGCTGAGCGGTGCTGCCCTTGCGGCCAACGCCCCCACGAAGCAGCAGTGCTCGGACGGCTGGAAGGCCGAGTACTCGAAGATGTGGACGCAGGCTCAATTCGATAAAGCCTGTCATCCCGCCAAGAAATGACCTGAGCGTACGGTCGTGTTGCGGTCCCGGACTTCACGGTTCGGGACCGCTTTGCATTGGGTCTAAGAGCTTGCTGACGCGGGGATCGCGCGCGGCGTCTTGCAACGGACGGCGCATCCCCTCCGGGCCGGCCCCGCGTAGAAGCGCGCGCCGAAATGGTGCAATCCCGTGGAAACGCCCCATTCTAGAGGCAAACACGCTTGATTCGTTTCGCTCTGACGCAAAGGACGCCTCTTGATGATCTTTTCCCCAACGATGCGATCCGAAAGGTTGACCGGCCGGTTGCTGCCGGTCGCGGTGCTCGCACTCGTGGGCCTTTGGCTCGCCGCCCTGTCGGCTCCTGTTGTGGCGTCGTCCGGCGCGGAGCGGTTTTCGCGCACGCTTACAGGCGCCGATCGTCGTGCGTTCGAGGACTATTTATCTGCCCAGGCCGTGCACGATTTCAAGATGGACGCCTATTGGCGCGAAGTGACGGACAAGCGCGCTCTGCGCCGGGGGAAGCGATCCAGGAAGGAACCGTTCACGGCGAAGGACTATGTGCGCACGCTTCCGCCGAAATACGCGGGGCCCACGCTCTCGGCGGGCCTCGAAAAACGCTGGAAAGCGTTCCAGGCGCGGGAAAGCGAGCAGAAAAAAGCGCCGCCGCGCCGCACGTTGCCGGGCGTGGACGACTTCCTCGCGATGGCGAAATCGGAATACGGCTTCACACCCGAGCGGATCCCCGAGCGCGAGTTCAAGCGCCGCTATGCCCGCGAGGCGCTGGCCGCGGGGCTCACGGCCGATCAGGTGCTGCGCGTCTATGCGCTGGAAACGGGTGGCCTTGGCACCGCAGACATGGTGGCGGGCATCCATCCGATCCGGAAGACCGGGTCGCCGATCTCATCCGCCATCGGCTACGCCCAGCTTCTCACTGCCAACACGACGGACGAACTGGTCAAGCACGGCCCCGCCTTCCTGGAACGGTTGAAGCGTATGTCGAACCAGTCCGGCATCTCGGATGCGCGCCGCCGCGCGCTCGTCGACAAACACAAGAAGCTCTCCACCATGTTGAGGGCTGCGCGCTCGGTCCCGCATCGCTGGAGCGAGCACATGGCGCTTGCGCGGACGCGCAAGGGACAGGCGATCCACGCCATCAACATCGACGGCGATATCGGCCCCTGGCTTCAAGTGAAGAAGCTTCAGGACATCAAGAAGATGGCGGACAACGCCGGACGCACCAATCTGTCGGGTGCCGAGATCGAGCTCATGAACCTCGCAGGCCCGGGCACGGGGCTTGAGATGATGCGCCCGGCCGGTCTCAAGGTGCCGACGTCGAACTTCTTTGCGCGTGACGCCTACTATCGCAACACGATCGTGCGCGGAAAGACGAGTGCCGAGCTTCTGGTGGCGCTCAACGAGCGGATGGACAAGAACTTGCAGAATTCGGGCGCCATCGAGTTCGCCGAGGTCTTTCGCGAGGTGCGTCGCGAGATGGCGTCGCGGAGATAGTTTTCGAATCGAAAGGTTTTGTCAGTTTTCTCTTGATAGTCCCTCCGGAAAGAGCCGGATGGTGAAATGCTGAAAAGATGAAAATTGGGTTCGTTGCGAAATATAAATCAAATTTATTTCTGACCGGCATCAAGGAACCTAGGATTGCAGAGCGGCAAAATAGCGGAATCTGCGGTGGCAGGATCAAACGTTCTGGCTGGTGTCTGGCATGAGATGTTGCGCGCGGCCGTGATCCTGTAAAGGGAAACGCAATCTCGATTAAAGAGAGATTGCGTTTTAGGATTCATCCACAACTATATAATTTAGCTTACATTTACCTAGCCGAACATGCCGTCGCTCGAGAACAGTTGGCATGCGGATCGTTTGCATGCCGCTCGGTGCGGGGGATGAGAAATGTCAGCTGAGAGGCAAGCCTTCCGAAGGTCTGCGGCGAAGGTTTGCGCCGGCCGCCTCGACAGCGCGCGCTTTGCCCGTGCCGCCAAGCGAAGAGGAAAGGCGTGCGCCGAGGCCCGTCGGCTTGTCGCGCCATTCCCCTGACGACGCGCGTCCCGTTTCTCCGGAAAAACCGGAAAGCCCCCTCAGCATAAATCATCGACATAATTCGCCGAAAAGGTTTTGAGCATGGAATACCTTGCGTCCAAATTCAACAATACGAAAGTCGCGGTGAAGATTGCGGTCGGCTTTGCCGCCGTGCTCGCCATCATGGTCGGCATCAGCATCACGAGCTATGTCGGCATCGAGCATGTCAGCCACGACTTCGACGAATACGCGCAGCGCGTCTCCGTCGTCGACGCGGTGAGCGAAATCGACCGTGAGTTCCTGCACTACCGCCGCCTCGTGCGGGAGTCGGAGCAGAACCAGGATCATGCCAAGGCCGTCGAGGCGGTCGCGGAGGAGGAGAAGCGCGTCAAGGCCGCCATCGAGCTCGGCATGGAGCGCATCCTCAATCCCGAGCGCAAAGCCATGGTCGTGGACATCAAGGACAAGTTCGAGAAGTACGCCGAGCTTGCCCACCGCGTCGAGGCGCTGCGTGAGGAAAAGGACCGGATCGGAAGCACGATCCTCGATCCCGACGGCGTCAAGCTGCGGCAGGATCTGGAGGCAATCCAGAAGTTCGCGGTGCGCGAGGGCGATGCCACTGCGCTCGCACTCGCCGCGGATGCGATGAGGGAGGTGATGCAGATCCGCTTGAGCGCCAACATGATGCTGGGCCGCCACGATGCCGAAGCAAAGGCGACCGCCGACCAGGCGTTCGACGAGGTCAACCGGGTTCTGGCGTCTCTCGATCGGCTGATCACCGCGCCGGCCGCCCGCAAGGATTTCGACGAGGTCAAGGAGCTGTTGGCCGAGTATCGCCAGGGCTTCGAGCGCGCCGCGACCATAGATCAGGAGTACGCCAGGATCATGGGGACCGACCTGCCGGCACTTGCCGAGATCGTGGCCAAGGACACGCGCATCATTCGGGAAACGGCGACCGCCGACGAGCATGAACTCGCACGCGATGCCAAGGCCTACATTCTTCGTACCGAGATGATGATCCTGTGGTCCGGCGTCGGCGGCGTGGCCCTGGGGGCGCTCTTGGCCTGGCTCATCGGCCGCGGGATCTCGAACCCGATCCGGGCCATCTCGGGCGTGTTGCTCGAACTTGCGAACGGCAACAAGTCGGTCGAGGTTCCGTACGCGGACCGCACCGACGAGGTGGGCGAGAACGCCCGCGCCGCGCGCATCTTCAAGGATAATCTCCTGCGGATCGAGAAGATGGAGGCGGAGCAGAAAGAGGCCGACCTCCGCGCCGCGGAGGCCCGCAAGGCCGAGTTGCGGCGCATGGCCGACGAGTTCCAGCAGTCCGTCGGCGGCATCGTCGATACGGTTTCGGCAGCTTCGAGCCAGCTGGAGACCGCAGCCGGATCTCTGACGAAGACGGCCGAGACGACGGAGCATCTTTCGGGCGTCGTCGCGGCCTCGTCCGAGCAGACCTCGGTCAACGTCCAGGGTGTTGCGGCGGCCTCCGAGCAGCTCGCGTCCACCGTGACGGAGATCAGCCGCCAGGTCCAGGAGAGCAGCTCGATCGCCGGACAGGCGGTGGTTCAAGCGTCGACGACCAACGACCGCGTGACGGAGCTCTCGCAGTCCGCCGAGCGCATCGGCGACGTTATCGGCCTGATCAACACCATCGCCGGCCAGACGAACCTCCTCGCGCTCAACGCCACCATCGAGGCGGCGCGTGCTGGAGATGCGGGCAAGGGTTTTGCGGTCGTCGCCCAGGAGGTCAAGGCGCTCGCCGCCCAGACAGCCAAGGCCACCAACGAGATCGGCTCGCAGATCGCGGGGATGCAGGCCGCGACCGTCGAGGCGGTGGGCGCGATCAAGGAGATCACGGCGACCATCAACAGGATGTCGGAGATCTCTGGAACCATCGCGGCCGCCGTCGAGGAGCAGGGCGCGACGACGCAGGAGATCAGCCGCAACGTGATGGAGGCCGCCAAGGGAACGTCCGAGGTCGCGTGTTCGATCACGGACGTGAGCAAGGGCGCGTCGGAAACCGGCTCGGCGTCGTCTCAGGTGCTGTCGTCCGCCAAGCAGCTCTCGACGGAGAGCGGTGCGCTGCGCCGTGAGGTCGAGCGCTTCCTCTCCACCGTTCGCGCGGCTTAGCTCGAACGTCGTGTCAGGGCGGCAGCGCGAACGGTGATCCGTTTCCGCTGCCGCCCATTTAGCGTGGTGTTTACGAAGTCCGTACCATGATCGCTTTACCTGAGTGTCGGAGGGCGAAATGGCGATCGAGCGGCGGGCTTTTCTGAGGTTGGCGGCGGCCGGATGCGCGTGTTGCGCTGTGCCTGGGCTCATGAGCGCGCAGGGCGAAGGTCACGCGTGGACCTACGAAGGCGCAAGCGGCCCGGACCACTGGGGAACGTTGTCGCCCGATTTCAAGACTTGCTCGCTCGGCCTGCAGCAGACGCCCATCGATCTCTCGAACGCAGCGGCGGGGGATGCAGGAGCACTCGGCTTCGATTATCGCCCGCTTCCGCTGCGCATCGTCAACAACGGTCATACCATCCAGCTTAATGCGGATCGGGGCAGCGCGCTGACCATCGGCGAGACGCGCTACGAACTCGTCCAGATGCACTTCCATCATCCGAGCGAACACCTGGTCGACGGGCGCGCCTACGACATGGAAGCCCACCTCGTGCATCGGTCGGAGGCGGGCGATCTCGCTGTCGTCGGCGTCTTCATCGAGAAGGGTGCGCACAACGATGCGCTGGCGGCGATCTTCGATGCGATGCCTGCGAACGAGGGTCCGGAAATGAGCGTCGAAGGCGCATTCGATCCGCTCGCCGTTCTTCCTTCCGGTCGCGCCGCGTTCCGCTACAGCGGATCGCTCACCACGCCGCCGTGCTCGGAAGGTCTCGCGTGGACCGTCTTCCGCGAGCCCATCACGGCGTCGCCCGAGCAGATCCGTGCCTTCGCCGCGCTCTTTCCCAACAACGCGCGGCCCGTTCAGCCCATGAACGAGCGCGTCCTCATCGAGAGCGGCGGGCTCTGATCGCTGGAAGATGTTCAGATCAGGTGGCTCGCAGTGTTCCTCCCCCCTTGTGGGGGAGGTTAGGAGGGGGGATTCCAGACCGTCTGCTGTTCGGCTTCCCCACCCTAACCCCTCCCCACGTCCATGCGGAGCATGGCTTCGCCATGACGGGGAGGGGAACTGGAGCGATTCCATCCGACCAGAACGTCCGCTACGGCCATTTCACCACGGGCGGCATCGACGAGAGGATGCTGTCCACGTTGCCGCCCGTTTTGAGGCCGAACACCGTGCCGCGGTCGTAGAGCAGGTTGTATTCCACGTAGCGCCCGCGCCGCACGAGCTGCTCCTCGCGGTCCGCGTCCGTCCAGGGCATCGCATAGTTGCCGCGCACGATCATCGGATAGACGCGCTGGAAGGCGCGCCCTACGTCCTGCGTGAAGGCAAGCGCGCCATCCCATCCGCCCTTTTCCTCGTCGGGCGTGATGTAGTCGTAGAAGATGCCGCCGATCCCGCGCGCTTCCTTGCGGTGAGGTAGGTAGAAGTAGTCGTCGCACCACTTGCGGAAATGCGCGTAATCGGCCACGGCCTCGTGCGCCGCGCATGCGCCATACATCGCGGCGTGGAAGGCGAGGCTGTCGGTATCATCTTCCTTGCGCCGCCGGTCGAGCACGGGCGTGAGGTCCGCGCCGCCCCCGAACCACCACTTGGACGTCACAACCATGCGCGTGTTCATGTGCACGGCCGGAACGTTCGGGTTCTGCGGATGCGCGATGAGCGAGATCCCCGAGGCCCAGAAGCGCGGATCCTCGTCGGTGCCTGGAATCTGCTTGCGGAACTCGGGCGCGAATTCTCCGAACACGGTCGAGGTATGCACGCCGACTTTCTCGAACACGCGCCCCTTCATCATGCTCATGACGCCGCCGCCGCCGGGTGCGCCCGTGTGGTCCGTCCGCTCCCACGGGGTCTGCACGAAGCGACCGGGTGCCTCGCCGCCAAGGGGAGCAGTGTCAGGCAGATCCGCTTCCAGGCGCTCGAAGGCCGCGCAGATCTCGTCGCGCAGGGTCTGGAACCAGGCCTCGGCTGCGGATTTGCGGGTTTCGAGGTCGGCTGCCGTTTCGGCCATGGTTGCATTCTCCCTGTCGGTGCCCATCTCTGGGGCTTGCGGATGTCATCGTTTCGGCACGATGGCGGGGTAGCGCATACCGCGATCCAGCAAAAACGAGAAGGGGTTGACGCCATCGGGGAAGATGGCGGGCTCGCGACGGACGTTTGAACGACAAGAAAAAGCGAAAGAGCCCGATGTTCCGGTGGTTCGAAACTCGAATTGATCCCTTCGCAGGCGGCGGCGACGTCCGCCCGCCCGACGGTCTGTGGGCGTTCTACTGGTACTTCGTGCGCCAGGCCTGGCCTGCGTTTGCGCTCCTTATCGTCGTGGGCTTCTGCGGCGCCCTGGTCGAGGCGTCTCTGTTTGCCTTCGTCGGCAATCTCGTCGACCGCATGCGGGAAGCCGCGAGCCCCGAGACGTTCCTGGCCGACAACTGGTACGTGCTCGTACTCATGGCTCTGGTCGCGGTGCTGCTGCGCCCCGTGTTCACGACGCTCTCCGATCTCATCAAGTACCAGATCATCGCCGGGAACTTCACCACGCGCATCCGCTGGCAGTCGCACGCTTACACGCTGCGTCAGTCGCTTTCGTTCTTCCAGAACGACTTTGCGGGCCGCGTCGCGAGCAAGGTGATGCAGACGGCCCCGGCGCTACGCGAATCCGTGACGGAAGCCATCGATGCGCTCTGGTTCGTCGGCGTCTACTGGATGGCGGCCATCGTGCTGTTCGCGGATGCGGACGTACGCCTCATCGCACCCTTGATCGGCTGGCTCGTCTTCTATGTCGCAGCGCTCTGGTACTTCGTCCCGCGTCTCAAGGATATGGCCGTTCAGACGAGCGAGGCGCGCTCGATGCTGACGGGTCGCATCGTCGACAGCTACACGAACATCCTGACCGTCAAGCTCTTCGCCCACACCGAGCGCGAGGACGGCTACGCGCAGTCGGCAATGCAGGAGCATCTCGACAAGATGCGCCTTCAGTTCCGGCTGACGACGCTGATGGAAATGTCCATCGTCACGCTGAACGGCGCGCTCATCGTGTCGATGATCGGCTTGTCGCTGGCATTGTGGAGCCAGGGCGCGGTGACGCTCGGCGCCATCGCGCTCATCAGCGGCCTCACCATACGCATCGTCAACATGTCGACGTGGGTGATGTGGACCGTCGCCGGCCTGTTCGAGAACCTCGGCACCGTGCACGAGGGCATGGAAACCATTTCCGAGCCCCATCAGGTGCTGGACAAGCCGGATGCGTCCCCGATCGCCATCGAGAAGGGTGAGATCGTCTTCGACAACGTGACGTTCCACTACGGTCAGGAAAAGCCGCGCCGGAGAAAGCTACGCGCGGGCCGCGAGGAAGAAGACGGCCGGGAAGCGGATGAGCCCTCATGGGCCCTGCACCCGGGCAGCGTCATCGAGAATTTTTCGCTGCGCATTGCGCCGGGCGAGAAGGTGGGGCTTGTCGGCCGGTCGGGCGCGGGCAAATCCACGCTGATCAACATCCTGCTGCGCTTCTACGATCTCGAATCCGGCCGCATCCTGATCGACGGCCGGGACATCGCGGCCGTAACCCAGGACAGCCTGCGCGCGGGCATCGGTCTCGTGACGCAGGACACCTCGCTGCTGCATCGCTCGGTGATGGAGAATATTCTCTACGGCAAGCCGGAGGCGAGCGAGACGGCGGCCATCGCGGCCGCCAGGCAGGCGCACGCGCACGAGTTCATCGAGCGCCTTGAGGACTTGCGCGGGCGTCGCGGTTATGCGGCCCACGTGGGAGAACGTGGGGTGAAGTTGTCCGGCGGGCAACGCCAGCGCATCGCCATCGCGCGCGTGCTGCTCAAGAACGCACCGATTCTGATCCTGGACGAAGCGACGAGCGCGCTCGACAGCGAGGTGGAAGCCGCCATCCAGGAAAGCCTGGAAACGCTGATGACCGGCAAGACCGTGATTGCCATCGCGCATCGGCTGTCGACCATTGCCGCCATGGACCGCCTCGTCGTGGTGGACGGCGGGCGCATCGTGGAGCAGGGCAGCCACGCCGAATTGCTGCGCAAGGGCGGGCTTTATGCGCGTCTTTGGGCACGCCAGTCCGGCGGCTTCCTGTCGAAGGATGCGGCGGAGTAAGAGCGGCCTGGAGCGCTTGCAAGAAAATAGGGCGGTGTTCGATCTGAACGCCGCCCTGATTTTTTTGCGTCGACCTGTGCGATCAGGCTGCGAGATCGAAACGGTCGGCGTTCATCACCTTAGTCCACGCCGCCACGAAGTCCTGCACGAACTTCTCCTTCGCGTCGGAGCTGGCGTAAACCTCGGCGAGAGAGCGCAGGATCGAGTTCGACCCGAACACGAGATCGACGCGCGTCCCCGTCCACTTGACCTCGCCCGTCGCGCGGTCACGACCCTCGAACACGTCTTTCGCGTCCGAGATCGGCTTCCACTCCGTGCACATGTCGAGCAGGTTGACGAAGAAATCGTTGGTCAGCGCACCGGGTTTGTCGGTGAGCACGCCGTGCTTGGAACTGCCGGTGTTGATGTTGATCGCGCGCAGGCCACCGATCAACACCGTGAGCTCGGGCGCGGTCAGCGTCAGCAGTTGTGCTTTGTCGATCAGCAATGCCTCGGCCGGGACCGCGTAGCGGGTCTTCTGGTAATTCCGGAAACCGTCGGCAACGGGCTCCAGGTACGAGAAAGACTCGACGTCCGTCTGCTTTTGCGAGGCGTCCCCGCGGCCCGGCGCGAACGGAACGGTCACATCGTGCCCGGCTGCTTTTGCCGCCTGTTCGACACCCGCATTGCCCGCGAGCACGATCAGATCCGCGAGCGACACCTTTTTCTCGGTGCTCTGCGCCTGATTGAACTCGAATTGAATGCGTTCGAGCGCCTTCAGAACTTTGGCCAGTTGCTCGGGCTGGTTGACCTCCCAATCCTTCTGGGGGCTGAGGCGGATGCGTGCGCCGTTGGCGCCTCCGCGCTTGTCGCCGCCACGGAACGTGGAGGCCGCGGCCCAGGCCGTACCGACAAGTTCGGACACGGTGAGCCCGGCTGCGAGCACGCTGGCCTTGAGCGCAGCGGCGTCCGCGTCGTCGATCGGCGGGTGGTCAACGGAAGGAATCGGATCTTCCCAGATCAGCTCTTCCTTCGGCACTTCAGGGCCGATATAGCGGGAACGCGGACCGAGATCGCGATGGGTCAGCTTGAACCACGCGCGGGCAAACGCCTCTGCAAACGCCTGCGGATCTTCCAGGAAGCGCCGAGAGATCTTCTCGTATTCGGGATCGAACCTCAGCGAGAGATCCGTCGTCAGCATGGTCGGCTTGCGCTTCTTCGAAGGATCGTGCGCATCGGGGATGATGTCACCGGCGTCCTTCGCCACCCACTGGTTGGCGCCGGCCGGAGATTTCTCAAGCTCCCATTCGAACTTGAACAGGTTCTCGAAGAAGAAGTTGCTCCACTGTGCGGGCGTCTGCGTCCAGGTGACGTCGAGGCCGCTGCCGATGGCGTCGGCGCCATGTCCCGTGCCGAAGCTGCTGGTCCAGCCCAAGCCCTGCGCTTCGAGATCGCCCGCTTCCGGATCCGCGCCTTTGTAGGATTCGGCAGCCGCGCCGTGCGTCTTGCCGAACGTGTGCCCGCCCCCGATGAGCGCAACGGTTTCCTCGTCGTTCATCGCCATGCGCTTGAACGTCTCTCGGATGTCCTTCGCGGCTGCGATCGGGTCGGGGTTGCCGTCGGGACCTTCCGGGTTGACGTAGATGAGGCCCATCTGCACCGCCGCGAGCGGGTTTTCGAGGTCACGCTCGCCGGAATACCGGCTGCTCTTGTTGCTGGGGTCGTTGCTGAGCGCGAGCCATGTGGTCTCGCGGCCCCAGTAGACGTCCTGGTCGGGCTCCCAGGTATCCTCGCGCCCGGCGGCGAAACCGAACGTGCGGAAGCCCATGGTTTCGAGCGCGACGTTGCCCGTGAGGATGATGAGGTCCGCCCAGGAAATCTTCTGTCCGTACTTCTGCTTGATCGGCCACAGGAGGCGGCGCGACTTGTCGATGTTGACGTTGTCCGGCCAGCTGTTGAGCGGCGCGAAGCGCTGCTGTCCGCGACCGCCGCCGCCCCGGCCGTCGCCGACGCGATAGGTGCCCGCGCTGTGCCACGCCATGCGGACGAACTGCGGACCGTAATGGCCGAAGTCGGCCGGCCACCAGCTCTGCGAATCCGTCATCAGCTTACGCAGGTCGTTTTTCAGCGCGGCGTAATCGAGCTTCTCGAACTCCTTACGGTAGTCGAAGGCCTGGCCGAGCGGGTCGGATTTGGACGAGTGCTGGCTGAGCAGGTCGATGGGGAGCTGGTTGGGCCACCAGTGCTTGTTGCCCGTGCCGCCTGCCGAGGCGTGCCCGAACGGGCATTGACCCGTGCTCGTTTCTTCCGTTTTCGCGTCCATACATCCCTCCGATGGTGACTTGGAAATCTGTTCGATGGGGCTTGGCAGCCGCGCCGTCGATGACCGCGGAGAGCAGGTGAGAGGCGATCCCGCGCTCTCCCGTGTCCGCCTTAAGGCGCGCCACCGGCCGAAGCTGTCGCCGTCAGCGTTTGGGCGCGTGTTCGACGCGCCGTGTGGCGATCATGGTGTGCTGCCCTTGTTTAGAGAGTTTCCAGAATAGGTATCGGAGGCGATCAATAAGCGCAAGTGCGTTTGCCATATGGAAGCGATAGGTTTTTCTGATCGGCGCGCCCTGCGGAAATCCGCAACAAAAACGCCCGCAGGATCGACTCCTGCGGGCGCATTCCAAAGATGCTGAAGGGCGTGCGGGCTTACATGCCCATGCCACCCATTCCGCCCATACCACCCATGCCGGCCGGGCCGTGCGAATGGCCGTCGTCCTTGCGCGGGGCTTCCGCGATGGCGGCTTCGGTCGTGATCAGGAGGCCAGCGATCGAAGCGGCGTCCTGGAGTGCCGTGCGCACCACCTTGGCCGGATCGATGATGCCCTTTTCGATCAGGTCGCCGTAGGTGTCGGTCTGCGCGTCGTAGCCGAAGGTGGACCCCTTGGATTCGAGCACGCGGCCGACCACGATCGAGCCCTCGGTGCCGGCGTTCTCGGCGATCTGGCGGATCGGAGCCTGCAGGGCGCGCCGCACGATGGCGATACCGGCCGCCTGGTCGTCGTTGTCGCCCTTGGCGGTGATCGCCGTCGTTGCCTTCAGCAGCGCCACGCCGCCGCCCGGCACCACGCCTTCCTCGACGGCGGCCCGCGTCGCGTTGAGCGCGTCGTCGACGCGATCCTTACGCTCCTTCACTTCCACCTCGGTGACGCCGCCGACCTTGATCACGGCAACGCCGCCGGCGAGCTTCGCAAGGCGCTCCTGCAACTTCTCGCGGTCGTAGTCCGAGGTGGTTTCCTCGATCTGCGCCTTGATCTGGCTGACGCGCGACTCGATCTCCTTCTTCTTGCCGGCGCCGTCGACGATGGTCGTGTTGTCCTTGCTGATGGACACGCGCTTGGCGCGGCCCAGCATGTCGATGGTGACGTTCTCAAGCTTGATGCCGAGGTCTTCGCTCACCGTCTGGCCGCGCGTGAGAACGGCGATGTCCTCAAGCATGGCCTTGCGGCGGTCGCCGAAGCCCGGCGCCTTGACGGCAGCGATCTTGAGGCCGCCGCGCAGCTTGTTGACGACGAGCGTCGCGAGCGCTTCGCCCTCGACCTCTTCGGCGATGATGAGAAGCGGCTTGCCTGTCTGCACGACGGCTTCGAGCAGCGGCAGCAGCGGCTGCAGGCTCGACAGCTTCTTCTCGTGAATCAGGATGTAGGGATCGTCCAGCTCCGCAATCATCTTGTCGGCATTGGTGATGAAATAGGGCGAGAGATAACCGCGGTCGAACTGCATGCCCTCGACGACGTCGAGTTCGGTCTCCAGGCTCTTCGCCTCCTCGACCGTGATGACGCCCTCGTTACCGACCTTCTGCATGGCCTCGGCAATCATGTCGCCGATTGCCTTTTCGCCGTTGGCCGAGATGGTCCCGACCTGGGCGATCTCGCCCGAGTTCTTGACCTTCTTTGCCTTGGACTCGATCTCTTCGACGACCTGCGCCACGGCCTTCTCGATGCCGCGCTTGAGGTCCATCGGGTTCATGCCCGCGGCGACGGCCTTGAGGCCTTCGCGCACGATGGCCTGCGTGAGCACGCACGCCGTTGTGGTGCCGTCACCGGCGATATCGTTGGTTTTCTGGGCGGCTTCGCGCACCATCTGCGCGCCCATGTTCTCAAGCTTGTCCTCAAGCTCGATTTCCTTGGCGACAGAGACGCCGTCCTTGGTCGTGCGCGGAGCACCGAAGCTCCTCTCGATCACGACGTTGCGGCCCTTGGGGCCGAGCGTCACTTTGACGGCATTGGCGAGCGTATCGACGCCGCGAAGAATCTTGTCGCGGGCCTCGGTGGAAAAGCGAACGTCTTTGGCAGCCATAAGGGCAACCTCCAGATTGGGGGACTGATTGGAATGTCAGGGTCGAAACGACGAGCGGGCGTACGCGCCGGAGCCCGGTGCGATTGAGAGGGGCGCGCCCTTACTTCTCGATGACGCCCAGGATGTCGCTCTCCTTCATGATGAGGAGGTCGACGCCGTCGATCTTCACTTCCGTGCCGCTCCACTTGCCGAACAGCACCTTGTCGCCGGCTTTGACGTCGAGCGCCGTGAGCTTGCCGGCATCGTCGCGCGTACCGGGACCGACAGCCACGACCTCGCCCTGCTGAGGCTTTTCGGCAGCCGTGTCGGGAATGATGATGCCACCGGCGGTCTTGGTCTCGCTGTCCACGCGCTTGACGACGACGCGATCATGCAGGGGGCGGAATGACATGAGGCTCTGAACTCCACTGAGAATGGGAAGGGGCGGGCGCTTTTTGCGCGGCCCGACACGCGTGGCACTTTCACCAGGGGAGTGCCAGCGAGTGTGGCCGTTCTAGAAGCCTGCCCGCTCCAGTGTCAAGCAAGGGAAGGCTCGGAGCATGCGACTTTGTCACAATCAAAGGATGCATAAAATAAAATTGCAACTTCTGATTTGCAGGGTTAATGTAATGTGTGCAGCTGGACGAACGGCTGATGCAACGAGGGAGCTGCGAAAGTGCCAAAAGGAAACGGAGACGGGGCTCGCGCGCAAAGTGCGTCCCTCAAAGAGCAACTTGAGTATATTGCCGATCTCATTCTTCAATTGAAGGCTATGGCGCGCAGCCAGCGGCTCACCACGTTGGCCGGAATTCTAGACGTGGCCCATTCGGAAGCAAGGCTTCGTTCGCGCGATAACGTTTAATCTGGCGCACCTAGCGGATCGTCCGGGACACGAGTTGCGAGCCGTGGCGGGCGATCTCTCCTGCGAGATCGAGATCGAGTAGAAGCACGCGCACCTCCCGCGCCCCGAGGCCGATCGCACGCGCAAGTGTGTCGATGTCCACGGGATGAGGCCCAAGCGCAGCGAGAACCCGCGCCCGCTCGCTGTCGGTGGGCTCGCCTCGCGCGTCGAGAGCGCCGACGTCTTGGGCCGCGAACGCCGGGGCGAAGACGGGGGCGGATGTCTCCTCGGTCATTCCGGCCGGACGCAGATGAAGCTGCGGTCCCAACGCGTCGATGACGTCCTCGGGCTGGGTGACGAGCGTTGCTCCGGACTTGAGGAGCTGATTGGTGCCCTCCGCGCGGGGATCCAGCGGGTGGCCCGGGACGGCGAAAATCTCGCGTCCTTGCTCGCCGGCCAGGCGGGCGGTGACGAGCGAGCCCGAGCGCCGCGCCGCCTCGATGACGACGACGCCGCGCGAAAGACCTGAGACCAGCCGGTTGCGGCGAGGGAAGTCACGTCCGCGCGGAACGAACCCCGGCGGCAGTTCCGTCACGAGGCAGCCCTCTTCGCCGATCCGGGCCTGCAAGCTCGCGTGTTCGGGCGGATAAACGATGTCGATGCCGCCCGCCAGCACCGCGACCGTCCCATGCATCAGGCTCGCCTCGTGCGCGGCCGCGTCCACGCCGCGCGCGAGCCCCGAGACGATCGAGAAACCGGCCTCCGCAAGCCTCCTTGCGAACAGCCGGGCGAGCTTGAGGCCGGCGGCTGAGGCCTGACGCGAACCGACGACTGCAATGGCGGAGAGCCCCAGCAACTCGCTCCGCCCCTTCAGGTAGACCATAGGCGGCGGCGTATCAAGCGCGGCCAGCGTCTGTGGATAGCCGGGCTCGATCGTGAAGACCGGCCGGGCGCCCGCTTTCTCCGCCGCCTTGAGCTCGGCTTCGGCGTCCGCTTCGGAGCAGACGCGTGCGGGCCGCCCGGCGCGGCGCGACAACTGGGGGAGGGCAGCCAGTGCCTGGCGGGCTCCGCCGCAATGATTGATCAATTCGCGGAACGTGACGGGGCCGACCTGGCTCGAACGGATCAGCCGGAGACAGGCGAGGCGTTCGTCCGCGTCGAGTGGCGCGACGGGGAGCGGTGCGGGCGTGAACAGATCCTCGGGATCACGATTTGGCACCGATCCTGGGCTCCTCGCCTTTCAACAACCGGCTGATGTTGGCCGAATGCTTCCCGAAGAGGAAGATCGACATGACGAGCGCGGCCAGCCCTTCGTTGGTCCACCCGAGCGCGACCAGTGCAACGGGCGTCGCAGCACTCGCGATAAGCGCCGCCAGCGACGAGTAGCGCAGCGCAACCGCAACCGCGAGCCAGAGCCCGACGAAAACGAGCGCGCCGGGCCAGGCGAGGGCGGCCACGACGCCGATGTAGGTCGCAACGCCCTTTCCGCCCTTGAAACCGAGCCAGACGGGAAAGATGTGCCCGAGGAACGCCGCGAGACCGGCAATCAGTCCCGCTTCCGTGCTCTGCGCACCGGCGACGAGCGAGCCGAGCACAACGGCGAGCGTACCTTTGAGGCCGTCCAGCAGTAGCGTGAGCGCGGCAAGACCCTTATGGCCAGTTCTGAGGACGTTCGTCGCCCCGATGTTGCCGGATCCGATGGTGCGGATGTCGCCGAGCCCGGCGAAGCGCGTGAGCAGAAGGCCGAAGGGAATGGAGCCGAGGCCGTAGCCGATGAGCGCGGGCAGGCTGTAAGCCGCGAGCGTGTCGAGCATGATGTGTGGCGGCCCTGATCCTGGATGAACCGGGCAAAGCTAACGGCCAGCGCGGCGTCCGGCAACCGGGATCGGGAAAGAGACCTCGCGAAACGCCCGGCAATGGCCGTGGCCCGTCCGGGTCCGCCCCCGCACTGCCTCCGGGACGCCCGTCGAAGATGCCCAGAATGCGAAAAGGGCTACGCACAGGCGCATGTGCGTAGCCCTCGGATATGAAACAGGGCGCAGGCGGAGCGTCAGCCTCGCCCGTTCCGGCCGGTGTCGTCCGGCTCGACCGCGGACACGATCTTCGACAGCGACCGCAGGAACGCGTCCCGCTGCGTGGGCGCGAGCGCGGACAGAATGCGCTCGTCTGTGGAACGGGCCGCAGGCTCCGCCTGTCTCAAGGCGCCTTCGCCCTTGTCGGTGAGGCGAACCGCATAGCGGCGCGCGTCGCGTCGGGTACGCCGGCGCTGAACGAGGCCGCGCGCCGTGAGGCGGCGGACGATGTCGGCCATCGTGGAGCGGTCGATGCCGGTGCGCTCGACGAGCGTCGTCTGGCTCGGTTCTTCGCTGTTGGCGATGGCCGTCATCACGGCGTACTGCCGCGGTGTCAGGCCGGCTTCTCCCACCCTCAACGCGAACAGTTCGTCTGCGCATTGCCCGGCCCGATGCAACAGATGCAGAGCCGAGGAGATGCGGTCGCTTGAGGTGTCATGTTTCATGATTGCGCCTAATCCTCTTGCTGGGTTTGCAAATATGCGACGCCGACGGAGTGGACCCCTCCCCTTTGAGTGGTCATATGCTCCCCGTTAGAGATAGTCCTGCGCTCGTCAGGATCAATCGTGCACGTCGTACGATGTTTGAAAGTCTCTAGCCTGAAATTGTTCCCGGAACGCGGAACGATTTTCTACAACGAATGTCAGAACACGTTGGTTGCATCATGGCATGAATAAACATGGCGTAACCGGGGCGTGCAGATGAACGTTGTCGCGCTCTCCAATCGGGTGCCGATCGTGTCCGCTTGCAGGAGCGCTGCGGGGACCCATATGACACAAGTCGCATGCGCGGATTCACACAGGCGACAACTGTTCGCAGGCTCTGCGGCGCGACGTGACGTCACGTGTGCGCATGACCTAACGTCGGCCTTTCGTGGACGCTTATGTAAACAGCCAGGACGTGATCCCCGCCCGGCGTGCAAGTTCGCCGATCCCGTTTTCGACGGACGTGAGCGTCTCCTTGCTGGCGTGTTCGGGAAGCCACGGCGCGCCGTTCTTCCGTGATCGGTAGTCGGCGAGTAGACGTTTCCAGACGTCGGTATCGAGCGGCCGGTCCGGCCTCGCGCCGATGGTGGCGCGTTTGAGATCTTTCTGTGTGCCGAGCCACGTGTGCGCGGCTTGCCACACTTCGGCCGTCGCCGGGAGGTTGTGGCGCGCCTTGAGCTGGGCGATCGCGAGCACGCCGGCTTCTCTCGGATGAGGCCCGATCTCAAGCGTCGCGATCCTTACGCCGCGGCGGCGGATGGAGAACAAGCGGCACTTGTCGCGCGCTAAGCGGTCCGCGTATTGGTCGGCGCAGTTCTGCATCGCGGACGCCTCGGCCAGAATGGTGCTTTCGTCGAGCAGTGGAACGAAGTCATACCCCCGCGCATCCCCCGCCGCGAGCCAGGGATCGGTGAGCGCGCCGTCCGGAAGCTGGATGACGAGCCGCATCCGGTTGAACCAGCTCTTTGCCGCGCAGACGGCGGTGTCGAGCGCCATTTCCGGACGCCACGGCACGACGATCAGGCTCTTTGCGCGCGACGGCGGACCGGCCGAGATCGCGGCATAAGCAGCGATGAGGCCGAAAAGCTCCTCCGGGTTGCCGGGATCCAGGAACACGCGTTGCTGCGCAAGCCACAATGCGAACGTCTCGTCGGCGGCGCGCGTGCCGAAAAGGACGGATTGGAGCCAGAAGGCGCTATGCTCCGATCCCGTCGGCAGGTGGTTGGCAATCCTGCGCCCGAAAATGTCGGACCGGGGGAACGCGCCGAGTTTGCCCGTGAACGCTTCGGGCGGCAGACGCCGGAGCCAAAGCGGCAGATCGAGCGCGGCAGCCACGTCGCGCAGTTGTGCTCCGGCTTCGATCAGGCCGAGAGCCTGTGCGCGCCGCTTGGGCGAGCCATGCCGGCTTGCGAGCGCATAGAGCGCGGCCGGATATGTGACGGCGAGATCCGCAACCCGGTGCGAGGTCTGTGCGAGCCGCCGGATGGCAGGGCGTCTAGAGGATTGGAACCGCGCGAGGATGCCTTCGAGGGCCTGCGCCTCCGGTACGGAAAGGGCATCGTGCGCGGGGGCGATGGCTTTGGCTTTGGTCCGCATCGAGAACGCATCCACCCGTAGGCGGCCGGCGAAGGCCCGCCCTCGGTCTGAGCTGAAGCTCCGCAATCTTTACGGCGCGCGTGCGACCCCAGTTTGACCAAGCTGCGATGTGCGGTGACGAACCTATCCTCGGTCGGTCACGAGGGGTCGGAAAGCCTGCGCAGCCGGTCCAGCGCACCTTGCAGAATGAGCGTGGCCGCAAGCTTGTCGATCACGTCCGCGCGCCGCTTCCGGCTTGCATCCGCCGCGATCAGCATCCGCTCGGCTTCGAGCGTTGTAAGCCGCTCGTCCCACAGCAGAATGGGGAGCGGCGACAATCCGTTCATGTTGCGCGCGAACGCGCGCGAAGCCTGGGCACGCGGCCCTTCGCTGCCGTCCATGTTGGCGGGCAGCCCGAGCACGAAGCCGACCACGCCATGCTCTTGCGTGAGATCGAGAAGACGCTTCGCGTCGGCCGTGAATTTCGTTCGCCGGATCGTCTCAAGCGCGGAGGCGATGCTGCGCCGGGTGTCGCTGAGCGCAAGGCCGAGGGTTTTCGTGCCCGCATCGATCCCGATCAGGCGCCCCGAAGCAACCAGCCCCGCAAACGTTTCCGCATCGTCCGTGGTGATGCCGCGCGGAGGTGTGGGAGACGGATCGGTCATGGGGGGCTCGCTCATAGGGCTTCGGTTATGGGGCCTCGGGCTCGGGTCGCCAACATCGTAGTCGATGCCGCCGCGATACGAGACCGGCCCGATGCGTGTGCGCTCTAACGTACGTGACCGGAGGGGGTTAACCGCGCCTCGTGCGCCGATGCAATGTTCTTGTGCGCAACCCCTGACAGGACGGCCCATCCCGTTTATGGTCCCGGCGGCGGCGAAGGCCGCACCGGCAGCTTTTTGGCGGGAAAGCGGCGAGGTCCAACGGCGCGAGGTCCAGGGGAAACAGTGACGACACCTTCCGAAATTGAGCCCATCGCCCTGGGAGGCGCAACCGCACATCGCGCTTGGGGCACCTTAGGGATCTTCACGGCCACCACGTTCCTTTCGGCCTTCCTGCTGTTTCTGATCCAGCCGATGTTCGCCAAGATGGTGCTCCCGCTGCTAGGCGGTGCGCCGTCCGTGTGGGCCGTGGCTCTGCTGTTCTTCCAGGGCGCCCTTCTCGTCGGATACGGCTATGCGCATCTGCTTGTGCGTCATGTGCCGGCCGCGTCTACTGGCTTTATCCATCTCGCCCTTTCCGCCTTCGCGTTCCTGTTCCTCCCGATCGCCATCCCGGCAGGCTGGTCCGAGCCGCCCCCCGGCGATGCCTACCTCTGGCAACTCGGCCTGTTTGCCGTTGCCATCGGCATTCCCTTTGCCACCGTGGCCGCAAACGCGCCGCTGCTTCAGGCCTGGTTCTCGCGTGCCGGACACAAGGCGAGTGCGGACCCCTATTTCCTCTACGCCGCCTCGAACCTCGGCAGCCTGATCGCGCTCCTTGGATATCCGTTCGTCTTCGAGCCCGTCTTCGGCCTGAAGACGCTCGCGATCGTCTGGACGGCGGGGTTTGCGGCGCTGGTGGTGGCGCTGGGCCTTTGCTTCCTGCGCGTTCGCGCCGTGGCAGCCGAGGGAGAGAACGGCGCGGACGCGGCGAGCCCGGCAGCAACCGCCGCGGCCTCGCTTCATGCGCCGGCCTGGAACGCCCGTTTGGGCTGGGTTGGCCTCGCGTTCGTCCCGTCCGCGTTGCTCACGGCGTTTACGAACCACATCGCGACCGACGTGGCCTCCGCGCCCCTCGTCTGGGTGGTGCCGCTCGCGCTCTATCTGCTGACGTTCGTCATCGTGTTCCGCGAGCGTGCGCTCATCCCGCGTTCTGTGCTGCTGACGGCCCATGCCGTGGCGGTCGTCCTGGCGTTGCTCCAGCTCTCTCAGACGGAAAAGGAGACCTGGTTCTATGCCGCGGGTTACGGTATCGCAGCCTTCGTAGCGTCCACGCTCGTTGCCCACCGCACGCTCTACGAGGCCCGCCCGGACGCGCGCAATCTCACCGAATTCTACATGTGGATGTCGGTCGGCGGCGTGCTGGGCGGCATCTTCGCGGCTCTTCTCGCGCCTCGCATCTTCTCGGAAGTGTTCGAATACCCGCTGCTGCTCGCCCTCACGTTCGCCTGCCGTCCGGGCGCGATGGATCTGATGAGCCGCTCGCGCGTCCAATGGGCGGGCATGGCCGCGCTCGTCGTCGGCGGATGGGCGCTCATCGCCTGGGGCCCCACGCTCGCGTTCGATTACGATCTCCACTTCGGCCGCTGGGGCACGACGACCGACATCGCGGCAATATTCGCACTTGTCGCTCTCGCGCTCTGGTATTTCCCGCCGCATATGCTGGTGGCGGCGCTCGGCATGTATTTGACGGTCGTTCTCCTGCCGTCCGGCGTCCATCGCGGCGACGCGCAGCGCAGCTACTTCGGCGTCTATCGCGTCATCCAGTCGATGGACGGCGAGTTCAACGTGCTCCAGCACGGCACGACGCTGCACGGCGCCCAACGCATCCGGGACGAGGAAGGCAAGTCCGTCGCCGACGTGACGCCCGCGACCTACTACCACCCCGAGAGCCCGATGGCGTCCGCGATCCGGCTGACGAGCATGATCAACCAGCACGAGGGCGTGAAAGGCAAATTTGGTGTCATCGGCCTCGGTGCGGGGTCTCTCGCCTGCTACTCCGCTCCCGGCGAGACGTGGCGCTTCTTCGAGATCGACCCCGTCGTGGTCGAGATCGCGAAGTCGCGCAACTTCACCTTCCTCTCCAACTGCCAGCCGAACGCGGAGGTGGTGCTTGGCGACGCGCGTCTCACGTTCGCGAGAGAGGAAATCGACAGCTACGACCTCATGATCGTGGACGCGTTCTCCTCCGATGCGATCCCGGTCCACATGATGACGGCCGAGGCGCTCACCCTCTACGCCTCGAAACTGAAGACGCGCGGCGTGGCCGTGCTCCACATCTCGAATCGCTACCTCGACCTCGAAGAGGTCCTCGCCGCCACCCTCCCCACCCTCGACGTGGAGCTCCATGCCCTGGTCATCGAGGACTTCGTGGACGACGGTTACGTCAAGACCGGCTCGACGGTCGTGCTGATCGGCAAGGACAAGGCGACCATCGAGCGCTTCCGGCACGTCGAGGGCTCGCGCGACATCGTCCGCCCCACCGTCCGCCCCTGGACCGACGATTTCTCCGATATTCTAGGGCCCTTCATGGCTCAGTATCGGAAATACTGAGTGCCGGGGCCGCTGTTGCGCGCGTCTGTCGCTCCCGCTATGAGGAACCACGCGGCGGCTCCGCCGCGTCCCCTTTTGGTATCAGGGCGGCCCCATGCAGGTTGACGAGAACACCGTGCGGCGCATCGCGCGTTTGGCGCGGATCAGCATCACGGACGACGAGGCGAAAAGCCTCGAAAGCGAGCTTACGGGCATTCTGACCTGGGTCGAGCAGCTCGGAGAGGTCGACACGAACGACGTCGAGCCGATGACGCGGGTCGTGGCGCAGAAGCTCAAGACGCGGGACGACAAGGTGACGGACGGCGAGATCGCAGACGACGTGGTGAAAAACGCGCCCGTGGTCGACGATCGTTATTTCGTTGTGCCGAAGGTCGTCGAATAGCCGGAGAGATCGAAGATCGGACGGGTACGGAGGCTGAGATGACGAAGATTTTCGCGTTCCTCGCCGTTGCGCTGATCGCGACAGGCGCACTCGTTCTGGCCGTCCCGCGCGAGGAGCCGGGCGGGCCGGGCGCACGCTCGCTTTCGCCGCAAGCCGCCGTCGAAGTGCCCACCTATCTTTTAAAGGCGCGCGAGGTGGCCGAGCAGGTCAATGCGCCGTTGTCCATCCTGTTCGGGTTCGTGAGCCTCTATTACTCGCGCCGCAGCTACAACATCAATAAGTCGAGAGCCGAGGCCGAGAAGGCCCGCTCGGTCTGACGGAGCCCCGGCCTCTCCACGCGCTGCGACGCCAAGAAGGGAAAATAGAACGTGAGTGATCTGACGCAGCTGACGCTCGCCGAGGCGCGCGACGGGCTGAAAAACAAATCCTTCTCCGCCACGGAGCTGGCGGAAGCGCATATCGAGGCCATCGGTGCGGCTAATCCCGCGATCAATGCTTATGTGCTTGTCACGCCCGAGCACGCGCTCGCGCAGGCCAAAGAGAGCGATGCGCGGATCGCGAAGGGAGACGCGCGTGCCCTCGAAGGCATCCCGCTCGGCAACAAGGATCTGTTCTGCACCGACGGCATTCGCACGACCGCCTGCTCGAAGATTTTGGGCGAGTTCACGCCGACCTATGAATCGACCGTCGGCTCAAATCTCTGGAACGCCGGCGCCGTCATGCTCGGCAAGCTCAACAACGACGAGTTCGCCATGGGCTCGTCCAACGAGACGAGCGCGTTCGGCCCGGTCGTTTCGCCCTGGCGGCGCACGGGCAAGACGGACAAGCTCGTGCCGGGCGGTTCCTCCGGCGGCTCGTCGGCGGCTGTCGCGGCGGGCCTTTGCCTGGCCGCCACCGCGACCGACACCGGCGGCTCGATCCGCCAGCCCGCGGCCCTGACCGGCACGGTCGGCATCAAGCCGACCTACGGACGCTGCTCGCGCTGGGGCATCGTAGCCTTCGCCTCGTCGCTCGATCAGGCCGGCCCCATCGCCAAGACGGTGCGGGACGCCGCAATCATGCTCGGCTCGATGGCCGGTCATGACGCGAAGGATTCCACCTCCGTCGATGTCCCCGTCCCGAATTACGAGGCGGCACTCGGCAAAGGCATCAAGGGCCTGCGCGTCGGCGTGCCGAAGGAGTATCGCGTCGAGGGGATGTCGAAGGAGATCGAGGATCTCTGGACCAAGGGCATCGCGTGGCTGAAGGATGCGGGCGCCACGATCCACGAGATCAGCCTGCCGCACACGAAGTATGCGCTGCCTGCCTATTACATCGTCGCCCCCGCCGAGGCGTCGTCCAACCTCGCCCGCTACGATGGCGTGCGCTACGGTTTGCGCGTGCCCGGCCGCGACATCACCGAGACCTATGAGAACACGCGCGCGGCAGGCTTCGGCAAAGAGGTGCGGCGCCGCATCCTCATCGGAACGTACGTTCTGTCGGCTGGCTACTACGATGCCTACTACTTGAAGGCCCAGAAGGTCCGCACGCTCATCAAGCGCGACTTCGACGAAGCCTGGAATACGGTCGACGTGGTGCTGACGCCGACGACGCCGTCGCCCGCGTTCGCGTTCGGGGAAAAGTCTGGCGATCCGCTCGCCATGTACCTCGAAGACATTTTTACGGTGACGGTCAACATGGCGGGACTGCCCGGCATTTCGGTGCCGGCCGGCCTCTCGACGGAAGGCACGCCGCTCGGGCTTCAGCTCATAGGCAAGCCCTTCGACGAGGGCACGCTGTTTGCGGCGGGCGAAGCAATCGAGAACGCGGCGGGCCGCTTTATCGTGCCCGAGCGATGGTGGACGGGTGCCAAGAACCCGGGAGACAACTGAGATGGCGGACCCGAAACGTCCTTCCGAATGCACGGACATGAGCGAGGTCCGCGCCGAGATCGACCGCATTGACGCGGCACTCGTCGACCTCATCGCCGAACGCTTCGGCTACGTCGAGCGCGCCTGGCAGCTCAAGAAAGATCCGAGCGAGGCGAGCGTGCCCTGGCGCATCCAGCAGGTCATCGACAAGGTGAAGACGCAGGCGCGTCAGCGCGGCTTGCCGGCTGAGATGATCGAGATGGTCGGCGCGCAGTGGCGCAACATGATCGGCTGGTTCGTGCAGTACGAAGAAGAAAAGCTGCGCAAGCTGGAAGCGAGCAGCGGCGGGCCGCGGAAATGATCGCCATCAATTCGTTCGATCCGCTGACGCTGGTGCTGATCGCGGCGCTGAACCCGGCGACGATTGTCGTCGCGTTCCTGATGGGCCGGCGCGCTGACCAGTGGCAGAAGCTGCCCGTCGTCGCGTTCGCGGCCTCCATCGTGGGTTTTATTCTTTATTGGCTGAGCGGCCAGGTCGGCCTCGTCAAGGTCCATGCGCTGGGCGGTGAGGCAGCGCTCTTCACGCTGCAGTTCGCGTTCGGCTTGGTTTGGGCGCTGGTGGGATATGTGTTGCGCCCGCGCTAAGCAGGGCGAGAGGAGACGGCGGAAATGCAGGACACCGCAAAGAGCGGCGGCAAGGGCAAGAAAGCGGCGAACAACCTGATTCCGGGCGCAACCGGCGATTGGGAAGTCGTGATCGGCATGGAGGTGCACGCCCAGGTCGCCTCGGAATCGAAACTGTTCTCCGGTTCGTCCACCGCGTTCGGCGCCGAGCCGAACAGCCACGTCTCGCTCGTCGATGCGGCGATGCCCGGCATGTTGCCCGTCATCAACTCCGAGTGCATCGCCCAGGCGATCCGCACCGGCCTAGGCCTCAAGGCTGCGATCAATCTGAAGAGCGTGTTCGACCGCAAGAACTACTTCTATCCCGACCTGCCGCAGGGCTACCAGATCAGCCAGTATAAGCAGCCGATCGTCGGCGAGGGCGAAATCGAGATCGATGTGGACGGCGAGGCGAAGCGCGTCGGCATCGAGCGCCTGCATCTCGAACAGGACGCCGGCAAGTCGATCCACGACCAGCATCCGGAGTATTCGTTCGTCGATCTCAACCGCTCGGGCGTGGCTCTGATGGAGATCGTCTCGCGTCCCGACCTGCGTTCGGCGAAGGAAGCGCAGGCGTACGTCACCAAGCTGCGCACGATCCTGCGCTATCTCGGCACTTGCGACGGCGACATGGAGAAAGGCAACCTTCGCGCCGACGTGAACGTGTCGGTGCGAAAGCCCGGCGGCGACCTCGGCACGCGCTGCGAAATCAAGAACGTCAACTCGATCCGCTTCATCGGCCAGGCCATCGAGGTCGAGGCGCGCCGCCAGATCGACATCATCGAGGACGGCGGCACCATCGACCAGGAGACGCGCCTGTTCGATCCTGGGAAGGGCGAGACACGCTCGATGCGGAGCAAGGAGGAAGCGCACGATTACCGCTACTTCCCCGATCCCGACCTGCTCCCGCTGGAGCTTGACCAGAGCTTTGTCGACGAACTGGCCGGGCACCTGCCGGAGCTGCCCGACGAGAAGCGCGCGCGCTTTATGAAGGACTACGGGCTCTCCGCGTACGATGCGACCGTGCTCGTCGCCGAGCGCGAGAATGCTGATTTCTTCGAAGCGGTCGCCAAGGGGCGTGATGGTAAGCTCTCGGCCAACTGGGTCATCAACGAGCTGTTCGGCCGCCTGAACAAGGAAGGCAAGACGATCGACGAGAGCCCCCTCTCGGCCGCTCAGCTTGGCGGACTTGTCGATCTCATCTCTGCTGGCACGATCTCGGGCAAGATCGCCAAGGACCTCTTTGAGATCCTCTGGACCGAAGGCGGCGATCCGGCCGAGATCGTCGAAAGCCGCGGCATGAAGCAGGTGACGGACACGGGCGCCATCGAGCGCGCCGTGGACGAGATCATTGCCGCAAATCCCGAGAAGGTGGAGCAGGCGAAGGCCAAGCCCTCCATGCTCGGCTGGTTCGTCGGGCAGGTCATGAAGACGACGGGCGGCAAGGCCAACCCGGCCGCCGTCAACGAGATCCTGAAGACGAAGCTCGGCATCTGATCGTCGAAACATTTGCGATTGCCAACGGGCGGGCTCGGGCACGGCATCCTGGGCCCGCCCGACGCATGTCCGCGCTCTCCCTCGTGAGGCGCAATCGACACACGGCGCCCGTGATCGAACCCCAACGTGACCCCGGCGGTTGAATCCACGCCACGCCTCGTCATCGTTGTTGAAAAGGGGAATCGGGAATCCACCCCAAGGGGGCCTTATGAACCGTCTGCAAAAGCTCGTCGCGCAGAGCTGGTCTTGCGCCGCCGTCGTTCTCGCGATGGCCCTGCTCGGCGCAACGGCGGCACCGGCCGTGGACGGCGCAGCACCTTCGCCCCCGGATGCAACCGCGAGCCCCTTCGCGAATCTCGCGGGATGGTGGGGCGGCAGGGGGCGCATCCGCTTCACGGACGGCAAGACGGAAGATGTGCGGTGCCGCGCGACGTACTTCGTCGAGGGCGAAGGCAACGCGCTGCGCCAGAACATTCGTTGCGCGTCGCAGAGCGGCAAGATCGAGCTGAAAAGCGCAGTGCGCCATACCGAGGGCGCGATCTCCGGTGAATGGAGCGAGGACGTCTACAACGTGCGTGGCAGCCTCGACGGCAGCGTGACGCCGCACGGCTTCCGCGTCGGCGTTCAGAGTGCGGACGGTGGAACGCTCAGCGCCAATATGGACATCATCGTCAAAGACACGCGTCAGATGGTGGAGATTCAGTTTTTCAGCGAAACGCTCGTCGGCCTGACGCTCCTGCTCGAAAAGGGCTGATTGTCCGCGGTAGTCGTTTTTCCGACTCCAGAGGCCGGAATATTGTGCGCCACTTTGCCCCGCGGCGCCTCGAAGGCGTGCCCTTGAGCACCCCTGCAAACGATGCCAGAACAAAAGTCGAGCGGCGGGCCCGTCGGGATGAGGCTGTCGAATGTCTGCATTTCGCGCTTGAGATCGCAGTCGCGCGCCTTGCGGAGCAGGCAGGCCTCGGTTAAGTGCTGTCGTACCTGCTTGGCCCAAGATTTTTCGCAGCATTGATGCGTGTTCAACGGTGAACCGCACCGGAGGCGAAAACACTAGAGCGGGGCTGACCAAGGTCAATTCCCTGCAGGGTGCGTCGCGAGTACAACATCCTCGAAATTTGGAGGGCCACGTGGCAAGCGAAGTCGAAGACGTCAATCGCCGCGATTTTCTGGTGATCGCCGGGAACGCGTTCGTGGCCGTGGGAGCGGCCGTCACCCTGTGGCCGTTCGTTGCGCAGATGAATCCCGACGCCGGCGCTCAGGCTCTGGCCTCCATCGAGGTGGACCTGTCGCCGATCCAGCAGGGGCAGGCGGTCACTGTGATGTGGCGCGGCAAGCCGGTCTTCATCCGCAACCGCACGCCCGAAGAGATCGAGACGGCCGAGGCCGACAAGCTCGACGATTTGCCGGATCGCTCCGCCCGCAACGAGTTGCTCCCCGAAGCGACGCCCGCCACCGACGCAAATCGCGTGAAGGAGGGCCACGCCAATTGGCTGGTTCTCGTCGGTATCTGTACGCACCTCGGGTGTATCCCGAAGGGACAGGCGATGGGTGACGCAAAGGGCGAGTTCGGCGGCTGGTTCTGCCCCTGCCACGGTTCGCACTACGATACGTCAGGCCGCATTCGTAAGGGCCCGGCGCCGCGCAACCTCGATGTGCCGCCTTACGAGTTCGTCTCTGACACAAAAATCAAGATCGGCTAAGGGGGCAGCGTCGGATGGACCATACGTCGAGCTACGAGCCGCAAACGAAATTCGGCAAATGGTGGGATGACCGTCTTCCCGTCGCACGCCTTGCCCACGGGCAGTTCGTTGCTTTCCCCACGCCGCGCAATCTCAACTACTGGTGGACCTTCGGCGGCATCCTGACGTTTTTCCTCGCCTCGCAGATCGTGACGGGCATCGTGCTTGCGATGCACTATCAGCCGAGCGGGGCCGAAGCGTTCAACTCGGTGGAGGCGATCCGCCGCGACGTGAACTTCGGCTGGCTGATCCGCAACCTGCACGCGGTCGGCGCCTCGATGTTCTTCATCGCCGTCTACATTCACATCTTTCGCGGCCTCTATTACGGCTCCTACAAGGCGCCGCGCGAGGTGCTGTGGATCCTGGGTGTGCTCATATTCCTGGCCATGATGGCGACGGCCTTCATGGGCTACGCGCTTCCCTGGGGCCAGATGAGCTTCTGGGGCGTGACGGTCATCACCAACCTGTTCTCGTCCGTCAACGAGATCATCCCTGGCCTCGGCACCGCCATCGTCGAGTGGCTGTGGGGTGGCTTCGCCGTCTCCGGCACGACGCTGAACCGCTTCTTCGCGCTTCACTATCTGCTGCCGTTCGTGATCGCGGGACTCGTGATTCTGCACATCTGGGCGCTGCACGTCGCGGGCCAGAACAACCCGACCGGCCTCGACATCAAGACCCGCGAAGACGCGGTCCCGATGTACCCTTACGCGGTGGCCAAGGATGCGGTGGGCCTCTTCGCGTTCCTCATCCTCTTCGCCTGGTTCGTGTTCTTCCTTCCGGATTACCTCGGCCACGCGGACAACTACATCGAAGCGGACCCGCTGGTGACGCCGCCGCACATCGTGCCGGAGTGGTACTTCCTGCCCTTCTACGCAATTCTCCGCGCGATCCCCTCCAAGCTCGGCGGCGTGATTGCCATGTTCGCCGCAATCGCGATCCTGGTCGTCGTGCCCTGGCTCGACACCAGCCGCGTGCGCTCGGCCAAGTACCGCCCGGTCTACAAGTGGTTTTTCTGGCTGCTCGTGATCTCGTGCCTTGCGCTCGGCTACCTCGGCGCCATGCCGGCAGAAGGCGCGTACGTCACCTGGTCGCGGATTTTCACGTTCTACTACTTCGCCCACTTCCTTCTGGTGATGCCGATTGTGGGCCTGATCGAGCGACCGCGACCATTGCCGCGCTCGATCTCGGAGTCCGTGTTGAAGAGTGGAGCGGGTGCGCCCGAGGGTGCCGCCGCGGCCCCAGAGACGCGCTGAGGGGAGAGACAACGATGCGTGTGACCAAAGCCTCTCTCGCTGCGCTGGCCTTTCTCTTCGGCGGAGCTCTCGCGACGCCGGCTCTCGCAGCCGGCGACGCCGTCCACATTGACCGTCAGGCCTGGAGCTTCTCGGGTTTCACCGGCCAGTTCGACCAGGCCCAGCTTCAGCGCGGCTTCCAGGTCTACAAGGACATCTGCGCGGCTTGCCATGGCCTCGACCGGGTACGCTTCCGCAACCTCTTCGAGGCCGGCGGACCGGAGTTCGACGAGGAGGCGGTGAAGGCGCTGGCCGCAAGCTGGCCGAACCAGATCACCGACGGGCCCGACGATCAGGGCAAGATGTTCGAGCGGCCCGCGCTTCAGTCCGATCCTGTCCGCGGTCCCTTCAAGAACAGCAACGAGGCGCGCGCGGCCAACAACGGCGCGCTCCCGCCGGATCTCTCGTTGATCGCCAAGGCCCGCACCACGCACTACACGGGCACATGGTGGGCGCATCCGTTCTCGATGTTGCGCGATATCGCGACCGGCTACCAGGAAGGCGGCGCGGATTATCTCTATGCCCTGCTGACGGGCTATCAGCCGGCCCCCGAAGGCTTCCATCTGGCGGAGGGCATGTCCTACAACGCCGCGTTCCCCGGCCACCAGTTCGCTATGCCGGAGATGCTGTCGAAGGACAGCTTCGTGACGTATCAGGACGGCACCGGCTCGCTCGATCAGAACGCGCGCGACGTTGCTGCTTTCCTTGCGTGGTCCGCAGATCCTTCGTTGAACGAGAGGAAGCGGATCGGCTGGCTGGTCATCCTCTATCTGATCGTGACCACGGGCCTGCTCTACGCCGGCAAGCGCCGCATCTGGGCGAAGGCGCACTGACGCGTATCGCAGAGAAACGGACAAAGAAGATGGGCTCCGTTCGCGGGGCCCTTTTCATATGCGCAAACGCGTCCATCCGCATGCGATGATTGCCCGCTTCAATCCGCAGAAGAACACTTGTACGGTTTCCCCGCACGTCGAGCCATGGCGATAGAAGGGAAGTTCGAATGACGAAAACGGTGCTCGGCATCATCGGCGGAAGCGGTTTTTACAACCTTCCCGGCATCGAAAACGCCCATTGGGAAAAGGTGATGACGCCGTGGGGTGCGCCGTCCGACGAGATCCTGTTTGCGGAGATCGCGGGCTTGCCCGTCCGCTTCCTGCCGCGCCACGGCCGCGGCCACCCCGTGCCGCCGTCCGCCATCAACTTCCGCGCCAACATCGACGCCCTGAAGCGCGCGGGCGTGACCGATCTCGTATCGATCTCGGCCTGCGGTTCGCTGCGTGAGGATCTGGCGCCGGGTCATTTCGTGCTCGTCGACCAATTCGTCGATCGTACCTTCGCGCGCGAGAAGAGCTTCTTCGGCCCCGGCCTCGTCGCGCACGTCTCCGTCGCCGACCCGGTGAGCCCGCTGCTGGTCGACGCCGTCGCGAAAGCAGCCGACGCGGCGGGCGTCGTCTACACGAAGGGCGGAACCTACCTCGTGATGGAAGGCCCGCAGTTCTCCACCCGGGCCGAAAGCTATCTCTATCGGAGTTGGGGCATGGATGTGATCGGCATGACCAACATGCCCGAAGCCAAGCTCGCGCGCGAAGCGGAGATCTGTTACGCGACCGTCGCCATGGTGACCGACTACGACTGCTGGCACGACGACCACGACGACGTGGATGTCGCATCCATCATCGCCGTCATGAAGAGCAACACGGAAAAGGCGCAGCGTCTCGTGACACGCCTCGCGCAGGATTTCCCGCGCGAGCATCCCGAATGCCCAATCGGCTCGGATCGGGCCCTCGACGTCGCGATCATCACCGCGCCCGAAGCACGCGACGCCTCTCTCGTGCGCAAGCTCGATGCGGTGGCCGGGCGCGTCCTCGGCGGATAGATCAACGAGAATGGCTGCTAAGGTTTGCCGGTCAGCGTTTCGATATAGTCGATGATGCGGCCCAGGTCGTACGGCTTGGGATAGAAGGCGTCGGCCACTTTCGAGACGCACCGCGGAGGCGGGCGTCCGGACGCGACGATGACCTTGGTCTCCGGCCACTGGGCGCGGACCATCCGCGCCAGCACCATGCCGTCGCGCGGGCCGGGCATCTGCACGTCCGTGATCAGGACATCCACCGGCGCGCCGGCGGCCAGAACGATCTCGGCCTCGGCCGTGCTGCCGGCTTCGAGAACCTGGAAACCCGCCGCGTCCAGCTCCGACGCAAGCGCGTAGCGGAGCAGCGGCTCGTCCTCGACCACCAGCACGGTCGCAGGGCTCTCGTCCTCGGTACGGGTGCTAAGTTTCTTTGCCATCATCATTTTCACCTTTGGAGCAACGTGGCCCCTAGGTGAAAGTTCCGGCCGTGAAAGACAGGGAGAAAGACTGTTGCGGACCGGGGATACGCGGAGAGCGTGTCCTCCCTCCGCGCCTCGATCCGACAGTGCTCAGTGGCCCTCGACCTCGTTGGCCGGGTCGGCCTGGAGCAGGCCGTAGTTCTCGATGCCGATCCGCGAGATCAGGTCGAGCTGGGTATCGATGAAGTCGATGTGCCCTTCCTCGTCCTTGATGAGATCTTCGAACAACGCCATCGTCACGTAATCCTTGGCGGCCCGGCAGATGTCGCGCCCGCGGATGTAGGTCTCGTGCGCGATCTTTTCGCCCTTGAGATCGCATTCGAGAACTTCCGTGAGGTTCTCGCCGATCATCAGCGGTGCCACGTACTGAAGGTTGGGGTGTCCTTCGAGGAAGATGATGCGTTCGACCAGACGGTCCGCATGCTGCATTTCCTCGATGGATTCGGCGCGCTCCTTCTTGGCGAGCTTCGTAAAGCCCCAGTTTTCCAAGAGCCGATAGTGCAGCCAATACTGGTTAACTGCGCCGAGCTCCAGCTTGAGCGCCTCGTTGAGGATTTCGATGACCTCGCTTTTGCCCTGCATGGGATCTCCCTTCACCGCCGGATCGAAATAAAAAGCCGTCCGCCTCCGGCCACCCGCCGAAAGCACTCATTAGAACAATTCTAAAATGGATTAAACCAGCCCCGCAGACAGGTCAAGCGCGATCCGCGGGGCCGTTGGACGAGACTGCCAGTTTTCCGCGAGGCCGCGCCAACATTCAAGCTGCCGTTGTCGGTTCCCATCGGTTTTTCGTGTCCCCGCCGGAACAGCGGCACAGATCCTGCTGACATAGCGTGCCCGGAAATGAAGTCGGGACACGATTGGGGTGTGTCATGCAGTCGAGTGAGAGGACATTCGGAACGGAGCGAGGACGCGTAGGCGTGCTGCTCATCCATGGGCTCTGCGGCTCGCCGGGTGAGATCCGCTTCGTCGCCAACGGCCTCGTCAGGGAAGGCTACGAGGTCGTCACCCCGACGCTCGCCGGTCATGGCGGGAGCGAGGCCGATCTCGTGGCGACCACCTGGCAGGACTGGTACGCGAGCGCCGAGAAGGGCCTCGAAGAGCTGCACGCAACCTGCGACACGGTGATCGTGGGCGGGCTCTCCACCGGTGCCGTCCTCAGCCTCATGCTGGCCGCCCGCCACCCCGATAAAGTCCAGGGCGTGGCCCTTTATTCGCCCACCCTGTGGCTGAGCGGCCGTCAGGTCCCCTGGTATGTGCCGCTGTTCCGCCTGATCGACAGCAAGAAGGTCGCCAACCTGTTCCGGTTTCCGGTGCCGGTGCACGTCGGCATCAAGGACCAGCGCATCCGCGACTTTATCCGCAGCGCGATGGCGTCCGGCGGCGGAACGAAGGCGGCCCAGGTCTCGACGCCGGGCGGCGCGGTGCTTGAGCGCCGCCGCCTGGCCGATGTGGTCATTCGCGAACTCGATGCGGTGACGCAGCCTGTCCTGATCGTCCATGCGCGCGACGACGACTACGCTGGCCTCGACAACGCCACGTATCTGCAACGCAAGATTGCAGGCCCCGTCGATCTCGTGGTGCTCGACGACAGCTTTCATATGGTGACCATCGACCGGGAGCGGCACACCGTGCTGGCGCGCACGGCGGCCTTCGTGGCGCGGATCGCGGGAGCCGTTGCAGGACGCCGCGATGACGCGAGTGTCGAGAACGCCTGTGCCGAACTGGTCCAGTCGGCAGCCTGAGACCGCGCCCCGAACCAAGATCGAGAATTTTTGCAGGTGTTTCGCCCGGAACAGCGGTCCGGGCGGCGTCCCGTCATTGTGAGCTTCAAGAGATCACGACGGCACCCGCTGGGCCGCACCTGAAACACAACGAGTTCAAAGGAGAGACGACCATGGCCACGAAGCTCACCATCGCCGCAATCGCCGCCACCGTTATCGCCAGCCTGGCAGTCACCCCGGCCGCCAACGCAGGCAGCCGTGGCATCGGCATCGGCCTTGGCATCCTGGCAGTCGGCGCCATCGCCCATTCTGCACACCAGGCGAAGAAGGCGGATCGCGCCCGCGCCAAGGCCCATGCTCGTTCTCAGGCCAAGGCGAAAGCACGTGCTCAGGCACAAGCGCAAGCCAGGGCGAAAGCCCGCGCGCAGGCTCAGGCCAAGGCAAAAGCCCAGGCTGCCGCAGCAGCCAAGCGTCAGCAGGCCATCGCCGCCGCTGAGAAGGCGAAAGCCGCCGACGAGAATTGGATCGAGCAGGACGAGGTGGCCAGCGAAACGACCACGAACGATAAGCCGAGCACGTACGTCGCCGCCCCGTCGAGTTCCGCAGCCCTCACGCAGGTCGACGTGGCCCGCGACAGCGCAACCGCAACGACTGAGCCGGTTGTGTCGGAAACCACCGAGCAGGCGCCCGCAACTGTCGCCGCCGCACCTGAGAACACCGCGCCCGAAACGTGCAAGCGCTACCTGCCGACATTGGGCGTCGCGGTCTCGGTCGGCTGCTGAACGCACGACACCGAACGTGTCAGGAAAGAGCAAGCCGGCCCCGGAACAGGGGCCGGCTTTTTCGTGTGATGCGCGCGATCGGGAAGCTTAAGCCGGCGTCAGCCGCACGCATCATCTCCTTGGCATCCGTGAACGATTTACTCGCGCGATTGTTACGCGCGGAACTGCTCCGCACCCATTCAGCGCGCACGGTGACATCGGATCGTAGCGACGCCGGACATGCGTGCTGGCCCGCGCGTCACCTGACGCCGAAGGAGAGTTTCATGATCACGAAGTTCGCTGCCCTCGCCACCATCCTTGCAGCAGGAGTGGCGGTTGCCCCGGCGGCCGATGCGGCAGGCGGTGTCCGTCTTGGCTTCGGCGGCCCGCTCGGAACCTTCACGGCGACCCCGTCGAAGGGTGCCGCGTCGCGAGCCGTCCACGGTCCCCGTGTCGTACATGCCGGGCGCAAGTCTCGCGCGCGCGCACCCGTTCGCGAAGCTGCAAAAAAGCCCGAAAAACTTGCCCGAATTGCGTCCGCCGAGCGCGCACCGCGCGAGGTCGTGGCGAAGGCCGACATTACAAGCAACCGTGTCGCACCGCTCACGGGCAGCTCCGCCCTGATCCAGTCGGCATTGCCCGATAGGGAGGCTCAAGAGATGCCGGCGCAAACCGGCACTGGCGCGACGGCCGAAGCTCCCGCCGAACGGAAACCGACGGCAGACACCGAGGCGACGGAATCGGGGCCCGCTCAAGAGGCAGCCCGAGGGACGGCAACGTGCTCGAAGTTCATCCCCGCTGTCGGCATGACCGTCACGGTGGCATGCGACGAATAGCGAACGACGACGGCGCGCGGAAAGGAAGCACCGAACGGAAAAGGCGCTTCCGGTGCGTTGACGGCGGGCCCGAATAATCGTCAGAAGTTCTCGACGGACGCTGGACGTGGCACCCGGTTCAGCGCACAACTCGTGCGTTGCCTGAGCGGAGAGGGACATGAGCAAGAGGAACGCAGCGGCTGGCAAGGGGAAGGTCATAAAGATGGCCCCCAAGATCGCCTACCGGAACCTCTTTCACGACAGGATGAGCTTGATCGTCACCCTGGTCGGCATCGTCTTTTCGGTGGTCCTCGTGGCCATCGAGGTGGGCCTCTACAAGGGATCCGAGAACAAGATTGCGACCGTCCTCGACAAAGCGCCCGCCGACTTGTGGATCGTGCCCTACGGCACCAAAAGCTTCGACGATCCCTCGCTCCTGATCGGCCATGAGAAGTATGCGGCGCTTTCGACGCCGGGCGTGCAATACGCCGAGGACATGATCGTGAGTTTCTCGTCGTGGCGTAAGCCGGCTGGCGGCAAGAAGTCGTTTATCCTGATCGGTCTCGATTGGCCGAACGGCGGAACGCGCCCGTGGAGTCTTGAGGAAGGCGCGGTAGAGGATCTGCAATTGCCGAACGCCGTCGCCGTCGATCGCTCCTACTTCGAGGATCTCGGCATAGAAGGCCGAGGCGATTATGCCGAGATCAACAATCACCGCATTCAGGTGACGGCCGTCACGAAGGGTATCCGCTCGTTCACGACGCTGCCCTATATCTTCACGCCCATCACGACGGCCCGCAAGTTTGTGGGCGCAAGCGCCGTGCAGGCCACCTACGTTCTTGTGCGATTGGAAAAAGGCGCCGACGTGAACGCTGTGCGCCAGGCGCTCGAAACGCGGCTCACGGGCGCCGAGGTGCTGACCCACGACGAGTTCACGCGCCGCTCGATCAACTACTGGATGTTCTCGACGGGTGCCGGTCTCGCCCTCATCACGGGCATGGTGCTCGGCGCCATCGTCGGTGTCGTTATCGTCGCCCAGACGCTCTATGCAAGCACCAAGGACCACTTGAACGAGTTCGCGACGCTGCGCGCGCTTGGCGCATCCGCGAGCTACATTCACGCCGTCATTTTGATCCAGGCTCTGTTGAGCGCGGTGCTCGGCTACGCGGCGGGTATGCTGTTGGCGATGCTCGCGATCTACCGGCTCTCCATAAGAGTGCCGACATTGACCATCGTGATGACGCCGACCATTGCCGCCTATCTGTTCGCATTGACGGTCGGAATGTGCGTCTTCGCGGCCATCACGGCGATCCGCAAAGTGACGCGCATCGATCCGGCGGGCGTCTTCAACAGATGAGGACGGGAGCTGATCGAGGCGACGCATACGGAAGCGCTTGCATCGGACAGTGCTGGAAGCGCTTGCATCGGAAATGGCGGCTGCGTAGCGTCGGCGCGAACATGATCCGTTGAGGGAGGAATTGAGAACCCACCCTAAGCGGAAAAGCGAGTGTCTGTGCCGGGCGGAACAGACGCGCTCCGCGCAGAATGAGATGAACGAGAGACAAGACGGAGTGCGCCGGGATGACGGCCGCGCGTTGGATTCGGGAGATGTCGTGAATGTCGAAGACGAAAGCATCATCGAGCGGGCCGCGCCCTCTCCTTGAGGCGCAAAACATCACAAAGTCGATCGACACCGGAGCCGGCGTTCTGCACATCCTGAAGGGGGTCAGCATGGATCTGCGCCCCGGCGAACTGACGCTGCTCATGGGCCCCTCGGGCAGCGGCAAGACGACCCTGCTCTCTATTCTCGGCTGCATCCTCACCGCAACCAGCGGAGAACTGCACCTCGCGGGCCATCAGGCCGTTGGCCTCTCGTCGGAGGATCTGGCGGAGATCCGCCGCCTCCACATCGGTTTCGTGTTTCAGAGCTACAACCTGTTCCCCACGCTCACCGCGCTTGAGAACGTGCTCGTCGCGCTCGACGTACGCGACGCCCGCTCTGCCGATCCGATGGAGACGGCGGCCGAAGCGTTGAGGGCGGTTGGGCTCGGTCATCGCCTCAACAATTATCCGTCGAAGCTTTCCGGCGGCGAGAAGCAGCGCGTTGCGATTGCGCGCTCGCTCGCTGGCCGCCCGTCCGTCGTGCTTGCCGACGAGCCGACGGCGGCCCTCGACAGCGAGAACGGCAAGGCCGTGATGGAGCTGCTCTCCGAGGTTGCGAAAGACCCGACGCGCGCCGTGATGGCCGTGACGCACGACCACCGCACGCTGCATTACGCAGACCGCATCATCACCATTGAGGACGGGCGCATCGTCGGCGACGAACGCCCTCCCAAAAACGGGCCGGGCCAAGGCGCCCCTTCGAAATCTAAAGACGTTGCAGCTTGAGAAAGACGACCGCCATGCTGAAGCCCACCCATCTCGCGATTCTACTCCTCCTGGCCGGAGCCGGCGGCTATCTCGCCTACGACAAATTCCGCAATGCCAATGCGGAGGATGATGAGGTCGTGGTCGTGCCCAAGGACTATGTGGTCGCCGCTCCTGGCCGCGTCGAACCCCGATCCGGAGAAATTCGCCTCGGTGCGTCCTACCTCGGCCGCGTGGAAGAGGTGATGGTGAAGGTGGACGACAAGGTCGAGGAGGGCGAGCTTCTGCTCCGTCTCGACGACGCCGAAGCCCGCGCCAAGCTGGCGTCCGCCGAGACCGAGGCCGAAGCGCTTCGCGAGGATCGCGAGAAGGCTTTCGCGTCCGGCCGCGAGGATGTGCGCAAGGCGGAAGATGCGATCTACTCGGCCGAGCGCGCGGTCACGGGCGCGCGCATCGAGCTCGACTACGCGATCTCCGCGCGTCGCGTCGGAACGGGCAGCGAGACGGCCGTCAGCGACGCGCGCCGACGCCTCAAGGACGCGCACGACCGCCTGGAGCGCGAGCGCATCGCCTACGTGAAGGCGCAGTCGAAAGCCAACTTGCCGGCCCCGAGCCGCGCGGAATCCGCCGTCAGCGCCGCCCGCGCCGAAGTGCGTATGGCCGAGGCCCTGCTCGACAAAACGCGCATCCGCGCGCCGGTGGCCGGGACGATCCTGCAGGTCAATGCCAAGCAGGGTGAGATCGTCGCGCCGTCGCCTGAAGTCCCGCTCGTCGTACTCGGCGACATGAGCGTGCTCCGGGTGAAGGCCGAGGTCGACGAGGGCGACGTCGGCAAGATCTCCGTCAATCAGACCGCCTACGTCACGAGCATCAGCCGCCCCGGCGAGCGGTTCGAAGGGCGTGTGACCAGCATCGCGCCGACCCTCGGCGGGGCCCGCATCGGCCCGCGCGGCCCCCTCCGTCCGAACGACGTCGAGGTCATGGAGGTGATCTTGGAATTGCAGGGGACGGCCGCGGCGTTGAAGCCTGGCATGCGGGTAGACGCCTTTTTTCGTGAGAACTGAGCCCGCGCCGCCTCTGTCTCCCCATCGGCGGGTCCGCCTCGGCGCGTTCGCGCGGCCAGCCCCGAAAACAAAGGGCGTTCAGACCGCAGAACATCGGCTGTGACGCCGAGAAGGCCGCCCGAAAGGGTGGCCTTTTCTACGGACAAATGTTCGCAGGTCGGTTGACAGCGTTGAAAAGATTAGGAATGTTCCGGCTGGAACAGCGCATGGCGCGCATTTCAGGCACCGTCCGACACATCGCCGCTGACTGCGGCTTCGGCCCCTGAGATGTGGAGCGTGCCATGCAAGGCCATATCACCAAGTTTCACGAGAGTATCGGGTTTGGCATCATCAACGCGACCGACGGGCGCAAATATCGCTTTTCGGGGTCGGATATCCAAAACCCAAACGGCCGTTTGGTCGGTCTCGACGTGGATTTTGTCATCGAATCGCATAGTCCCCATCCTCGGGACATCATCTTGTTGCATGGGTCGCCCTGGGCCGTCTTCGGCGCAGCTCGCCCTGCAGGAAAGCGGAGTTAGCCGCCATGTCTAGGCAAGCAGTGATCGAAACCGTACCGGGCGGCGCCGTGGACGCGAGCGACGTGCCGCGCGTCGGCGCCCGCGAGCTTGCCCTCGCCCTCAAGATCCTGTCGTCGGGCAACGGCCTGCTTTTGCCGTCTGTCACGCTGTCCGACGACGATCTCCGCCGCGTCGAGCAGGATTTTTGGCAGATCTCGCCCCGCGCGCGCGTCCGCAAGGTGGCCGTATTGCTGCGCTTCCGCAGTTTCCTGATGGCGTGCCAGTCGCGCCACGTGAGCGATCTCATCGCCCGCCATGGCCAGCAGGCACTGGTTTCCGCGCTCGAAGCAGCCGCCCACATGCGCCTCAACGCCAAGTGGGGCTTCAATCCGCACAAGATGGCTCGCGCCATCAGCGAGACGCTCGCCGCCGCGGCCGAAGGCTATCGCACCGAAGGCCAGGCGGTTCCCGCCTGATCGAACACGTTTGATCGGAGTTACAGTTTTCAGCCCCGCACGCGCATGCCGCTGCGGGGCTTTTCCTTGCGGTTCAGTACGCGTTCTCGGATTTGAACAGCGCGATCGGCGTCATCGCCAGAATGTAGAGATCGAAGAACACAGACCAATTGTCGATGTAGTAGAGATCGTGCTCCACGCGCTGCTCGATCTTCTCCTCGGTGTCCGTTTCGCCTCGCCAGCCGCGGATCTGCGCCCAGCCGGTGATGCCGGGTTTCACCTTGTGGCGCGCGTAATAGCGCGAGACGACCTCGTTATAGAGCCGGTTCTGCGCCTTGGCCGAGACGGCGTGCGGGCGCGGGCCGACGAGCGACAGATCGCCCTTGAGAACGTTGAAGAGCTGCGGCAGCTCGTCGAGGCTTGTCTTGCGGATGAAGCGCCCGACACGCGTGACGCGAGGGTCGCCTTTGGTGACGAGCCGGCCCGCATCGTGGTCGGTCATGTCCGCATGCATGGAGCGAAACTTGAAAACCTCGATCAGCTCGTTGTTGAAGCCGTAGCGGCGCTGCCGGAAAAACACAGGCCCGCGGGAGTCGAGCTTGATCGCGGCAGCGACCAGCAACATGACGGGCGCGAGCGTCATCACGGCCGCGAGCCCGATGGACTTGTCGAACAGCCATTTGACAACATAGCCCCAATCCGCGATCGGCCGGTCGTAGAGATCGAGCATGGCGACGGAGCCGACGTGCGAATAGAGGCGCGGCGCGAGCCTGAGCTGCATCGCGCCCGCAGGCAGGCGAATGTCTGCGGGCAGCACCGAAAGCCGGCTCGCCACGTCATGCAGGCGCCGCTCGCCGGCGAAGGGAATGGAAACGATGACGAGATCGACCCGTGCGGCGCGCGCCGTTTCGAGCAATTCGTCGAGCGTGCCAAGCCGCGATGCGGCGCTCGTGGAAGGGACGCCGCGTGCGGCGCTGCGGTCGTCGAACACGCCGACCACGCGGATTTCCGATCCTTGCTCGTTTTCGAGCGTGTGCAGAAGATCGTCTGTCAGTGCGCCGGTTCCGTAGATGACGGCCCGGCGCACGAGGCGTCCCGAGGCACGGAGACGGGCCAGCACGAGGCTGAGAACGCCGCGTTCGAGTGCGAACGCCGCACCGCCCGCGACCAGCCAGATGGCGAGCCATACACGCGAGAGCTCGGGGCCGGCCTTGAGAAAGAAGATCAACACGCCGGCGGCGGCAAGCGAGGCGCTCCATCCCAGCATGAGACGCGGCAGGTTGATCGGAAAAGCCGCCAGCGCGCGCATGGAGTAGAGGCCGAGCAGGTCGAACGTGAGCAGGGCGACGAGCGCCGCGATGACGATCACGGTGCCGTAGAGAAGCGTTGCCGTAACGACCTCGGCGCCGACGTAGAGGATGGCGAGGGCGAAACCCGAGAGAACGGCGATCGCAAAATCCGCGAAGCGGACGAGACCGACCACGACCACCGGAGAGAGAAGATCTATTTTTCCGCTCGACTGCAAACGCGCGGGCGCCTTCGGCACGATCTGGACGAGCGGGGAAGTGGGCGAAGTCGGGACATTCGGCAGCATGGCGTGGCTCATAATGCGACAGACCCCAGCTATTCGGGGCCGATGCTCACATCGAGTGCAGCGGCCATGCCACACGAGGCGCGCCCCGTTGGCCACGCATGCCGAACGCTGCGATCCTTAACGAAGTGTAAATGCGGGAAGGGGAGGATGGGGGAAGAGCCTGCCGTCGTCCGGCGGTGAGCGTTAAGCGCGTGGGGCTTGAGCCTTACGCGCGCCGTTCCACGCTTCTGTAGAAGTCGAGCACGGCGTCCGTCATCGCGCCGACTGTGAACCGGCGCTGGACCGCGGCGCGCAGCTCCTCGGCGCGCGCGCGCGCGCCGTCGGGATCGTCGAGCACGCTCTCCATTGCACGCACGAGGTCGGGGACGGAGCGGGGCGGGATCAGCGGCACCTGCGTGCCGACCACGATCTCGGGAATGCCGCCGACGGATGTTGCGATGAGTGGCTTACCGGCCGCCCCGGCTTCGAGAACGATGTAGGGAAAGCTCTCGGCGCGGGACGGAACGACGAGGGCCCGCCCCAACGGAAATGCGGCCTCGGCGGGCATCGCGCCCGGAAATGTCACATAGCTGTCAAGCCCGAGCCGCGACGCTTCCGCCTTGAAGGCGTCGCCATCCGGCCCGGCGCCGACGATTGCCGCGCGAACGGGCCGATTGCCGATGACCTCGGCGAGCGCCTTGAGCAATTCGTCCACGCCCTTCAGCGCACGAAGCTCACCGATGAATAGAAAGTCCGCGGCATCGGGCAGAGGCGGGGTCCCGATGAAGTCGCGCGGCTGCAAGCCGTTTGGAATGACACGGCGAGGCGCGCCATGTTCGCCGGCAAGACGGACGTAAGCAAGCCGTGCGAAATCGGATTCGAAGATCAGTCCGTCCGTCAGCCGCCCCATGATGCGTTCGAGAATGCTGAAAACGGTGCCGGCCGCGGTGCCGGGCTTGTAATGCAGGCTCCCGCCGTGCGGCGTGTAGAACACACGCACGCGCCCGCGCGCCCCACGGAGAAACGGCCGCGCAAGCCGGGCGTAAGCGCCGCCCTTGGCGCCGTGACCGTGAAGCACGTCGAGATCGAGCCCATGCGCGAGCTTGCGTACGGCGCGCACCGCCGAAAAGTCGCCGATCCCCGGTTTCCGGCTCATGGGGATCAGCGAAAGCCCGAGCCGCAGGTGCGGCGCGATGGCGGCGAGCTTCTCGGCCGTCAGCCTATCGGTTGCGTTTCTGTCGGCGACGAGGCCGACGAAGTGGCCGCGCGTCGCCTGCTCCCCCGCGAGATCGAGTACGTGCCGGAAAAGCCCGCCGACGGGGGCCCGCATGACATGGAGAATTCGAAGTGGTTGCTGCGCGTCCGTCAATCGAGGGCGCTCCTCAGAGTGCTTCCGGAAAAGTGGGAACCGGTTTTCCGATAAGAAGCACGACAAGTAAAAAATCTAGAGCCGTTCTGCGAAGCAGAGACAACCATAACGGCTCTAGAAGAAGCGCTCGTTGACGTAGACCACGTCGCCCGGCTGGAGAGGATAGTCCCCCGGAGCCTCCATCTGGTCCACGATACCGTTCGCACGGCGCGTGATGCGGTAGCTGCGTGTGCTTGCGCGCTCGGAATAGCCGCCCGCGATGGCAATGGCGGTTTCGACCGTCATGCCGGAGACGAACGGATATTGGCCTGCCGCCTTGACTTCGCCGTAAATGAAGAACGGCCGGTTCTGAAGAACGTCGACCGTGACCTGCGGATCGCGCACGAATTCGGCGCCGAGCCGCCGGCGGATCGTTTCCTCGACGTTGCGCGTCGTCCGTCCACGTGCCTTGACGTCGCCAATAAGCGGCACTGTGATAAGGCCGTCATGATCGACGGCATAGGCGCGCGACAGGTTCGGCTGTCCGTAGACGAAAACCCGAAGCCGGTCGCCGGTGTCGAGCAGATAGGCTCCGCTCGGCTCGGGGGTGCCGTAAGCGGCCGGATGTACGGTCGGCGCACCCCACGTCACGTCCTCGCCCCCATATTGGCCCGAAAACTCGCGGTATTGGGGGCGGCCGCCGTGCTCGAAATTGTTCAGCGCCGCGGAGATCACGGTATCCGGATTATGCGCACACGCACCGAGCGCGAGCATCGCCGCACACGGCAGAATTCGGAACAGGGCTGTAAAGCGGATGCGCATGATCGACCGCTCGGACGGACTAGACATGCCCCCAGTGGTAGGGCCCCAGGGTTAAGAAAACCTAAGGATCCGCCCCTTAATGGGAAGCTTAAGGAAATTCTAACGCTGATCCCCTTATTCCAGTGTGGGATGCAAGCCGATGGCGGAACTGAAAGACATGGCCCACAACCGAGAGCGTAGCGACGATATCGACCTACGGTCGCTGTGGCAGACGGCGGTGAGAAGCTTGCCGCGGCTGATCGTGATCGGTCTCGTCCTGGGCGGTCTGACTTATGGCGCCCTGAGCCTGATCGCGCCGCGCTACACCTCCGAGACGCAGCTCGCCATCGAATCGAAGAGCACCGCCAACCCCTTCACCGACCCCTCTCGCGCAAACAACGACAGCGTCGCCGTGCGCATGGACCGTGAGGCCGTCAACACTCACGTGCGCGCGCTGATGTCGACGGATCTCGGCGAGCGGATCGTCCGCGAGATGCATCTTGCCGAGCTTCCGGAGTTCAACCCGCTCAAGGGCCCGCCGGATGCGATGAGCGCCCTTTTGAGGCGGATCGGGATAGGCAATCCACGGCCCGGCATCAGCGATCAGGATTGGGCGCTCGAAGCCTATTTCGAGCGCCTCGACGTTTACGCCGTGCGCGACAGCCGCTTCATCGGCGTTCGCTTCACGTCGATCGATCCCGAACTCGCAGCCGCGGTCGCAAACCGCATCGCGGAGACCTATCGTGAGCATCTGGCGCAGCAGAGCCTGACCGAGACCGGCGATGTGCAGCAGGCGCTCGCCCCAAAGATCGCGCGCCTTGCCGAAGAAGCGGCGGCGGCGGAAGCCGAGGTCGAGCGGTTCCGCGGCGAAGCCAATATCTTCAAGGGCGGTCAGCAGGCGACGGGCCTCAACGACCAGCAACTCGCCGAGTTGAATGCCGAGCTTTCCAAGATCAAGGCGGCCCGTAGCGAGGCCGAAGCGCGTGCCGATCAGGCCCGCGAGATGCAGAAGACCGGGAACTCCGAAGTTCTGGCCGACATCCAGAAATCGCCGCTGATCCAGAACCTCGTGCAGAGCCGCGTGCGCGTCGAGCGGCAGATCTCGGAGCTGTCGGCCACGCTGCTCCCCGGTCATCCGCGGATGCGCCAGCTCGCGGCGGATCGCGACGGCCTCAAGCGCCAGATCGCCACCGAGGTTGCGAAGATCGTCGATGGGTTGGGTAAGGAAGCCCGCGTGACCGCAGCGCGCGAAGACGCCGTCAGGAAGAGCATCGACGAGATCAAGGCACGCATCGTGAGTGCAGGGCCGGAGGAAGCCAAGCTCCGCAGCCTCGAAGCGGACGCGAAGTCGAAACGTGGCGAGCTGGATCGCCTGCGCGCCCAGTATGAGGCGAACCGTGTGCGCTCGGACGACAGCCGCACCATTCCCGTCGAAGCCCAGATCGTGTCGACCGCGCGTCCGTCGAGCACGCCCGTGTTCCCGAAGAAGGGAGCGAGCGCCGTGCCCGTCACCGTCGCAACGGTGCTGATCGGTCTCGCGTTGGTCGTGACACGTGGGCTGCTCTCGGGCACGGGCGTGGCGCAGGGCGGCAAGACCGCACGTATTCGCCGGCGGCGAGACATGGCTCCGCCGCCGCGGCTGCCGGAGTCCCCCTCGTCCGGGCCGCCCGGCGTTGGGGGCCGCCAGATCAAGCAGCAAACGCCTCCGGCGCGACGCACGCCGGAAAAGCAGGCCCCGCGGTCGGCCCCCCTCGCGGCGGATATGCCCGCCCCTGTGGTGGCGGAAGCGCCTGCCGCTGTGGCGCAACGCGCGGCGCCTGCCCAAGTGGCGCGCACGCCAATGGCGCTGGCGACGGTCGAAACGCCCCGGGCGATGGCCGAGCGGCTTGAGGCCATGCGCCAGTCGGGCCTGGGAGCGCGCGCACGCTGCTCGTCGGATCTGCCGACAGCTTCACACTGGCCGCCGAAGCCTCCGCGCTTGGCCGCGCGCTGGCCGACAAGAGCCTGACCGTGATGCTGATCGACTGGAGCCAGGATGCGTCGGGTATTTCGGAAGCGCTCGGCCAGCCGTCGTGGCCCGGCTTTTCGGAGCTGTTGGAGGGGCAGCTCGGCTTCGAGGACGTCGTCCGTGCGCTTGCCGACAGCGATGTGCAACTCATTCCGTCCGGCAAGAGTGTGGAAACGCGCGGAGAAGGCCTGGACGCCGACAGCCTCAACTTCGCGCTCGACGCGCTCGACGACGTTTACGAGCACATCATCGTTGTCGCGCGAACCGATGCGGGACGGGCGCTATTCGAGGCGATCGAGGGCCGCTTCGACAACGGCATCATGTTGGTCGACGCCGCGGCCGGCCAAGCGCCGCCGCCTGCCGGGTCGTTCCTCGGTTTCGAGGTCGATGGCATCTCGCTCTTCACGCTCAAGATGACGAAGGAAACGGAAGCGCCTCAGCGCCGTCCGCGCGCGGCTCTGACGCGGGCCGGATGACCCGGAGCTATCCGCAGAACGACGGAGGGGCGCGACCGCATTCGAAATATCGGGGATTTTAACGCCTTCGGAACCAACTTCTTTTTAGCTGATGGCCCTGGAAAAAAGGAGCCTGAGCGACCGATGAGCCGTAGAACGATCGGGATGATGCAGGCCGGTTTGACGGCTCTCCATGCGAGCCGTCTCGGTGCGCTGTGCGCGCCGCTGACACGCGGCAAGGGCATCGTTTTCACGCTGCACAGCGTGCATCCGGAACCGCCCTCGGCATTCGATCCCAACGGCATGTTGAGGATCGCACCGGAATTCCTCGAAACGACCATCCGGGTGGTGCGCGAGGCAGGCTATGACATCGTATCGCTGGACGAGGCCGCGCGCCGCCTTAAGGCAGACGACGAGAGCCGCCCCTTCGCGGCCTTCACGCTCGACGACGGGTATCGTGACAACCGCGACCACGCGTATCCGATCTTCAAGAAGCACGACGTCCCCTTCGCGATCTACGTGCCGGCCGACTATGCCGACGGCAAGGGCGACCTGTGGTGGTACGTCCTCGAAGAAGCGCTCCGCCAGGCCGACAGCCTCCAAATCGGGTTTGCGGGCGCGCTGCGCGGGTTCGATCTTTCGACGCCTGACGCCAAAACGCGCGCGTTCCGCGAGATCTATTGGCCGCTGCGCGATCTGCCCGAGCGTGAGCTGAGGGCAACCGTCCGCAAGATCGCGGAAGCCGTCGGCTACGACAGTTCCACGCTTTGCCGCGATCTCATTATGGATTGGGACGAGATCCGCGACTTGGCCGCCGACCCGCTGGTCACGATCGGAGCGCACACCTGCTCGCACTACGCCGTCGGAAAACTTTCCGAGGACGAGGCGAGGAAAGAAATCGCATCGAGCGTCGCCCGCATCGAGAAGGAGCTGAACCGCCCCTGCCGTCACTTCAGCTTCCCGTACGGCGATCCGGCAAGCTGCGGGCCGCGCGATTTTGCCCTCGCCGAGGAGCTAGGGCTCGAAACGGCTGTCACCACGCACAAGGACGTGCTGCGTGAGGCCTACCCGATGACGGGCCTTCCGCGCGTCTCGCTCAACGGCGGCTTCCAGGACGCGCGATACGTCGAAATCATGATGACGGGTTTGCCGTTTCAGCTCTTCGATACGGCGGCCTCCGCGTGGCGCGCCGTCAGGAAGCCTTTCCGGGGTCGGCCGCCCGCGGCCCAGATCCCGGCGGGTTCGCATCCGGGCGCTGCATCCACTTGATCAGCCACATAGCCGGCGGCAGCCAGGCCAGCCCGGCGATGGGGTAATACAGGATCTCGGCGAGCTTGCTCCCGCCCACCTGGAGCACCACGGCCACCATCATCGCAGCCAGCGCATACACGGCCAGAAACACCAGGAGCGCGATCGCGCCGACGAATTTGCGTTGCCGAATGGTCATGAGGCCGGGTCCGCTCCGTAAGGGCGCCGGATCATCGCATTGATCGGCGTGCGGCTTCGCCCTATCACATCCCCGCCCGCCGTGCCCGCCGAAAAGAGGATCCCTCGCGTGATCCCGGGTATCGCGGCTTTCCACGAAAACAGCGAACCCGAAAAGGGCGTCTCAAGGGATATGCGGGACATGGCGGTGAGCGGCACGGCGAAAGAGCGCGGCGGGGCGGTCGGATGGGGCCAGGGCTGGGATCAGGCCGTGGTGCTATGGCTTTGGGTGATTGCGGGCCTCGTGCTGGCCATGATCACCGTCGGCGGCGCGACCCGCCTCACCGATTCCGGGCTGTCGATCACCGAATGGCAGCCGATCCTCGGCACCATCCCGCCGCTCACGGAAGCGCAATGGCAGGAAGCGCTCGAAAAATACCGGCAGATCCCCCAGTACCAGCTCATCAACAAGGGCATGAGCCTGGAGGACTTCAAGTTCATCTTCTGGTGGGAATGGGGCCATCGCTTCCTCGGCCGCATCATCGGCCTCGCGTTTGCCTTGCCGCTGTTGGCGTTCTGGTTCGTCGGCGCGTTGAAGCCCGGCTACGGCGTGAAGTTCCTGGGCGTGCTCGCGCTGGGCGGCCTGCAGGGCGTCATCGGCTGGTACATGGTGAAGTCGGGCCTCGTGGACCGCGTGGATGTCAGCCAGTATCGCCTTGCGCTGCATCTCACGGTGGCGTTCGTCATCCTGGCGTGGGTGGTCTGGTTGGCGCTCGACCTCGCAAAGCCGTCGACGTCGACGGTGCTTCCGCGTATCGCAGCGCCGTCGCGCCTGCCCGGTCTGATCGTGGCGGTGCTGTTCGCACAGGTCGTGCTGGGTGCGTTCGTCGCGGGATTAAAAGGGGGGCTCGTCTACAACACGTGGCCGAGCATGAACGGAGCGTTCGTTCCCTACGATCTCTGGGCCATCGAGCCCTGGTATCTCAACCCGTTCGAAAACCCGGTGATGGCGCAGTTCAACCATCGCCTCGTCGCCTATGCCATCGCGGCGCTTGCGGCGTTGGAGCTGTGGCGGACGCTTCGCAATGTTGAGCGGTCCGGCGCGGAAACTCGTTCGGCAGTTCTGTTGATGGCGGGCGTGATGGCCCAGGTCGCGCTCGGCATTTGGACGCTGCTCGCGGCCGTGCCGATCGGCCTCGGCATCGTGCACCAGGCCGCCGCCGCGGTGCTGCTCGTCATCGCCGTGCGCCATCTGCACGTCGTTCGCCGCAGCGCGTGAGGCCGGCGTCCGAACGCGTGCGGAGGCTCAAAGCCCGAGCATGAGGCGGATGTTCTGAACCGCGGCGCCGGCCGCCCCCTTGCCGAGATTGTCGAGCCGGGCGACGAGCAGCGCCTGCCGTCCGTCCGCATCGGGGAACACGAAGATTTCGAGATTGTCGGTGCCGTTGAGGGCGAGCGCGTCGAGCCGTCCGCCGAGCGACACGCGCTCATCGTTCGACACCACGCGGACGAGATCCGCGCTCCGATAATGATCCGCGAGCGCCCGCTCCACGTCGGCGGGCGAAGGGCTGCCGGGCAGCGCATTGAGGTGCACCGGCAGGCTGACCAGCATCCCCTGGCGGAAGTTGCCGACCGACGGCACGAACATCGGCCGCCGCGTCAAGCGCCCGTACCGCTGCAACTCGGGCACGTGCTTGTGGGCGAGGCCCAGCCCGTAAAGCTCGAAGGCGGGTGCGGTCTTGCCGATCTCGTAGGCTTCGATCATCTGCCGCCCGCCGCCTGAATAGCCCGAGACGGCATTGACCGTCACCGGGTGGTCGGCGGGAAGAAGCCCGGCATCGACGAGCGGGCGGACGAGCGCGATGGCGCCCGTCGGGTAGCAGCCGGGGTTCGCGACGCGCCGTGCCTTGCGGATCGCCTCGCTCTGGTTGGCGTCGAGTTCCGGGAAACCGTAGGCCCAGCCGTCCGCCACGCGATGAGCCGTTGAGGCATCGACGATACGCGGCGCACGGTTGCCGAGGCCGTCCGCCAACGCCACCGCTTCCACGGCCGCCTCGTCCGGCAGGCAAAGCACGACGAGATCCACGTCCGCCATCAGGGCCTGGCGCGCCTCGGCATCCTTGCGTTTGTCGTGGGCGATGCTCGCGACTGTCACAGCGGGCTCGGCCGCCAGCCGTTCGCGGATTTCGAGGCCGGTCGTACCGGCCTCGCCGTCGATGAAGACCCGCGCTTGCGCGCCGGACGTGGTGGCATCTGCCATCGCTAGTATCCAAACAAGCTGCTGAGGCCGAGCCGCTTGACGACGCCTTGGAACAGCGTTTCCGAGCAGCCGACGCCGTAGGTCGCGCAGAAGACCTTGTGGCTATCGGTGTAGATCATGTCGAGCGCAACCCACACGATGATGATGAGGCCGAGCCAGGCGATCCAGGGATAGTTCGCAAGCAGTTTCGCGATGTAGGTCGAGGCCACCGCCATGAGAACGATCGCGAGGCCGAGGCCGATGACGAGGATGGCCATTGGCTCGCTCGTGCCCTGCGCGACGCCCGCGACGGCCAGCACGTTGTCGAGCGACATCGAGACGTCGGCCAGGATGATGGTCCAGAGCGCGCTCCAGAAGCTCACCTCGGTGCCCTTGGTGGGGGCGTTCCCGGCGTTGGCCTCGATGTCGTGGATGGCGTGCATGTCGCCCTCCACGATCTGGCGGTACATCTTCCAGGCGACGAACAGCAGCAGCAGGCCGCCCGCGAGCGTGAGGCCGATGATCTGCAGCAGTTGCACGGCAATGCCGGAGAAGAGAATGCGCAGCACCACCGCGCCGGTGATGCCCCAGAAGATCACGCGCGCCCGGTATTCGGGCGCCACGCGCGAGGCGGCCATGCCGACGACGATCGCGTTATCGCCCGCCAGCGTTAAGTCGATGAGGATGATGTTGAAGAGCGCGACGGAGTGTTCGACAAACCAGTCGTAAAGCCAGTCCATATGTTTTCCCTGCGCTCCCCAGCCAAAGTCCTATGTCTCCTGAACAGGGAGGCATTAGGGGAGCCGCCGAGCCGTAGTCAAGGTGCGCCAAGGGGCGCTGGCCACAAAGTTGCCCGTCTTTACCTTGCCGGGGCGGTCGGCGAATACCGAGGGGAGTAGGTGTGGCCGCGAACGGCAGGCCGCAAACGAAACAGCCCGCCTTTTGGGCGGGCTGTCGCAAACGCGAGATGCGTTCGATACTTAGCGCTTCGAGAACTGGAAGCTGCGGCGAGCCTTGGCCCGGCCGTACTTCTTACGCTCGACGGTACGGCTGTCGCGGGTGAGGAAGCCGCCCTTCTTGAGCACGGCGCGAAGCTCCGGCTCGTAGTAGGTCAGCGCCTTCGAGATGCCGTGACGGATAGCGCCTGCCTGCCCGGAAAGACCGCCGCCGGCGACCGTCGCGACGATGTCGAACTGCGAGGCGCGGTTGGCGGCTGCGAGCGGCTGCTGAAGCAGCATCTGCAGCACCGGACGGGCGAAGTACGCCGTGTAGTCCTTGTTGTTGATCGTGATCTGGCCGCGGCCCGGCTTGATCCAGACGCGTGCGACGGCGTCCTTGCGCTTGCCGGTAGCATAGGCGCGGCCGTAGGGGTCGAGCTTCTGCACGTGGCGCGGGGCTTCGGCCGGAGCGGCATCCTTGAGGGCGCCGAGATCGTCGAGGGTTCTGGTTTCCTGTGCCATGCGTATCAGGCCCTCGCATTCTTGCGGTTGAGAGCGGCAATATCGAGCGGCGTCGGCGTCTGTGCCGCATGCGGATGCTCGGTGCCCTTGTAGATCTTGAGGTTCCGCATCAGCTTACGCTGCAGCGGGCCGCGCGCGAGCATGCGCTCGACGGCGAGTTCGATGACGCGCTCCGGGAAGCGGCCTTCGAGGATCTGCTTCGGCGTGGTGGCCTTGATGCCGCCTGCGTAGCCGGTGTGGCGGTAGTAGACCTTGTCTTCGGTCTTGTTGCCGGTGAAGACGGCCTTCTCGGCGTTGATGACGACGACGTTGTCGCCGCAATCGACGTGAGGCGTATAAAGAGCTTTATGCTTGCCCTTGAGGCGGGTGGCGATGAGGGCGGCGAGACGGCCGACCACGAGGCCTTCCGCATCGATCAAAACCCACTTCTTATCCACCTCGCCGGGTTTGGCGACGAACGTTTTCATATGGCGCTCCGGCCTGAATGGAAATTTGGGGCACGCCCCAGAGAAAAAGTTGTGTACGCGAGCCCATGCGCGCGGTCAACGGCAAAGGAATAAAATAAAGCCGTTAAAATTCAATATCATAATCGTAGAGGTATTCCAGTACCGCCCATAAGGTATTTATCTACCTCATAATAGGTTCTCGAATTTGCTCCAGGCCCTTCTGCGGGTCTTCGGAAAAAAGTGGCCGACGGGTTCCTGTGGCCAGATCCGTCTCACTTCTGCCCCAGGAATTCTGCGTCTGGGCGAGACGCCGGGAAATAAACGAATCGCATTTCCAATTGCGAAGGAGGTTTCGCTTCATGAGCACGTTGATCTCGCGGCTTCGGCCGCTCGTTGTGGCGCTGGGAACAGGCTTGGCCGTCGCGTTGACTGGGACGGCGGGCGCCGTCGCGCAAGAGGATTTCAAGCAGATCGAGCTGAGCGATAGCCTGGTGGCCTCGTTCATCGCGGCCCAGAAGGACTACGAGCCGCTGGCCAAGAAGCTGATCGATGCAGGCGAGAAGCTGGACGACGGTCTGAGCAAAGAGCTTGACGACGTCGCCAAGAAACACGGCTTTGCGGATTTCGCGAACTTCGAGGATGTTGGAGCCAACATCACGCTGGTGCTGGAAGGTTACGACCGGGAGAGCGGAACGTTCTCCGATCCGAAGGCGCTGATGCAGAAAGAGCTGGAAGAGATCAAGGCCGACGCCTCGATTCCGGCCAATGACAAAAAGGAAATCCTGAAGGATCTCGAACAGGAGATCGCAGCCGTTCCCCAGCTCCAGTATCCGTCTAACGTCGATGTCGTGAAGAAGCACCTGAAGGAGATCGAGGCGCTGCTTCCCGACGAGGCCGATGACGGCGAAGATACCTGACGCCACGCCACCGCTTCGGCGGCAGGGGTGGCCATGATCGAGGACCACGCCCGTGGACGCTGAACTGCCTTCGACCGAACCGGCTCCGACCCCTGTCGCGAAGGGGGAGGGGCCGGTTCGCGTTTCCCGGCCCGAGCCCGGCATCGCCCTGATCGTGCTCGACGCCCCCGCTCGGCGCAATGCGCTCTCGCGTGAGATGATGAGCGCACTCGGCCGCGCGCTCGATGAAGTGAGCGGCGACCGCGACATCGCCGCTGTCGTCCTCGCCGCCAGCGGTCCCGCGTTTTCGGCCGGTCACGACTTGAAAGAACTCAACGCCCATCGCACGGATCCGGACGGCGGCCGCGCATTCTACGCCGAGACCATGGAAGCCTGCGCCCGCCTCATGCAGGCCATCGTCTGCACGCGGCAGCCGGTGATTGCCGCCGTCGAAGGTGTGGCGACGGCGGCTGGCTGCCAACTCGTGGCGACGTGCGACCTCGCCGTTGCTGCCGATACCGCGACCTTCGCCACGCCCGGCGTCGACATCGGCCTTTTCTGCTCGACGCCGATGGTGGCGCTCTCCCGCAACGTGCCGAGAAAGCGCGCCATGGAGATGCTGCTCCTGGGCGAGCGCCTCTCGGCGGAGGAGGCCGAGCGATATGGGCTCGTCAATCGCGTGGTCGCGCCGGAGCGGGTGCGTGACGAGGCGCTCGGCATGGCCCGCGCGATCGCCGGGAAGTCGCGCCTCACGGTCGCCATCGGCAAGGAGGCCTTCTACCGACAGATCGAGATGCCGCTCTCGGAGGCTTACGAATATGCCGCGGCCGTGATGGTCGAGAACATGATGGCGGCCGACGCCGCCGAGGGGATCTGCGCGTTTCTGGAAAAACGACCGCCCGTATGGAAAGGGGCGTAGGATGGACCCGCGCCTTTCTCTTGTAACGCTCGGCGTGGAAGACGTTCCGCGAGCGAGGGCGTTCTACGAGCGGCTCGGGTTCGTCGCCTCGTCCGCATCCACAGATGAGGTGGCGTTCTTTCCCGCGGGCGGCGCGGTGCTCGCGCTCTTCGGCCGCGCGGCGCTGGCGAAGGATGCGGCCACCGAAGACGCCGGCAGGACATCCTTCTCGGGCGTGACCCTGGCGCACAATGTCCGCACCGAGCAGGAGGTCGCGGAAACCCTGGCAGACGCCGAGGCGGCGGGCGCGACAATCGTAAAGCTGGCTGAGCACGTCTTCTGGGGCGGCGTGTCCGGCTATTTCAAAGACCCCGACGGTCACCTTTGGGAGGTGGCATTCAATCCGTTCTTCCCGCTGGATGCAGACGGGCGCGTAACGCTCCCGTAACGAGGCAGTCATGACTCACGTCAATCCAAGCGACGACGAGATCCGTAACAGTCTGCGAGCCGCGCGAACGATCGCGCTCGTCGGCGCGTCCGACAAACCGAACCGGCCGAGCAACGGCGTGATGAGATATCTGCAGGCGGAAGGTTATCGGGTGATCCCCGTTAACCCCGCCTTCGCTGGTCAGACGCTCCTGGGTGAGCGCGTGTTTGCGGATTTGGCCTCGATAGAGGAGCCAGTGGACATCGTCGACGTCTTCCGCAATTCGCAAGCCGCCCTTGAAGTGGTGCGGGCCGCAATCGCAGAGAAGGAGCGGCTCGGCATCGGCACCGTGTGGCTGCAGATCGGCGTGATCAACGAGGCGGCGGGTCGCGAGGCGGCTGAGGCGGGGTTCGCCGTCGTCATGGACCGCTGTCTCAAGATCGAGCAGGGGCGGCTCATGGGGTAAGGGGATGAGGAGAGGAAGCCCGCTGCCGTTTGCCTTTTCGGATTTTGTCGCACCTTGCGCCCTGTCTCACATGCTACAACATATCGGCCGACCGCAGAGGGCCCGGGGAATACCTCTCGCGCTCATCCGATGAAGAAAACGAGGACGATCCCGATGCCGACAAGCGGCGTCCAAAAAATGCTTGAGCTCAATGTCGAGCACGCCGCGCGCACGCAGTTGCCGGTGATGCTGAATGGTGCCGAGTTTGTCTTCGAGGCGCGAGCCTATGAAGGTAAAGACCCGCATACGCAGGCCATGGCGCTCATCAACCGCGGCGAAGGCGCGCTTGCTGACGAAGTCCCGCTCGTGCGCGTCCATTCGGGTTGCGTCACCGGCGATATTTTTCACTCGCTCCGCTGCGATTGCCGCGCCCAGCTCGACGGCGCCTTGGAGCGCATCGCCAGGACGCCGAACGGCGTGCTGATCTATCTGCCCTATCACGAAGGGCGCGGCATCGGGCTCTACAACAAGATCAAGGCCTACGCGCTCCAGGATCACGGCCGCGACACGGTGGATGCAAACATCGAAATCGGAGCGCCCGTCGATGCGCGCGACTATGAGCTGGCAGCCGAGATCCTGCGCGATCTCGGCTTTTCGCGCATCCGTCTGATGACGAACAACCCGGCGAAGATCGAGGCGCTCGATGCGGCGGGTATCGAGGTCGTGGATCGCGTGCCGCTCGTCACTCGTCCCGGCGCTCATAACGAGCACTATCTCGAAACCAAGCGCCGCCGCATGGCGCATAAGCTGTAAGCGATTGTCGGAGCGCCGGATCGCCTACCAGGCGAGGTGCCCCATGGCACCGATCGCGCGCGGCGCGTCCGCAGGAAAGAGCCGCGCCAGCTTCTCGCTGTCGATCTCGCCGTTGATCATCGTGTCGTCGCGGTGGATTCCGCCTGCGATGAACAGAGCATCGAGCCCCGCACGCGCGCCGCCTGCGATATCGGTCCGCACCGCATCGCCGATGACGAGGATTTTTTCTCGCGCGACGTCCGCGCCCCGCAGCGTAGCGGCAGCCGCCGTCGCGGTCTCGTAGGCGGTCATATGAGGCTTCCCCGCCCAATAGACGTCGCCGCCAAGCCCCTCGTAGACGTCCGCGAGTGCGCCTGCGCAGAGATAAAGACGGCCGGCGACTTCCACGACAAGATCCGGATTTGCACAGACGAACGGCAAGCCGCGTGCGCGCGCCGCTTCGAGCAACGCTCTGTAGTCGTCCACGGTCTCGTTGACGTCGTCCACGAGACCTGTGCACACGACCGCCTCGGCTATATCGAGCGATACGTCGCGCGCCGTCGCTCGCTCGAAGAACGCCGCGTCGCGTTCGCGCGGACCGATGTAGTGTACCGCGCGATAGCCTTTCTCCGCCATGTGCGCGAGGGCGATCCCGCCCGATGAGACGATGCCGTCATAAGTCGTGGGCGGCACGTGTCGCGCTTCGAGCATCGCTTCCACGCGCGGCCGCGGCACCGGCGCGTTGGTGAGAAGGATTACGGTGCCGCCCCGCTCGCGAAAACGGATCAGCGCGTCGGTTGCACGCGGATAGGCGCGAATGCCGTCGTGCACGACGCCCCACACGTCGCAGAAGAGTACGTCGTAGCGTTCGAGAAGCGATCCCGCGCCAGAAAGGATCGGCGGCGGAAGGGTCGGGGCATTGAGAGAGGAGGAGAGAGGCATTGCGGATCCGGATGGAGGTGGAGCCGGATCCAAGCGCAATGCCCGAGATATGTCTACCGCCTGCGTCGGCCGGCCGCGGATGGCCGGTTTTTCGAGAGTCAAATCCGCTATCGGTTATCGCCCTGGATGTAGGTTTCGAGCTGCTCGATGATGAACTGCTTGTCCGCGATCACGGCTTTGACCAGATCCCCGATCGAGACGAGACCGATGACGGTGTTCTGGTCCAGCACGGGGAGGTGGCGCACGGTCCGGGCTGTCATTACCGCGAGCGATTCCTCGACCGATTGTTCGGGTCGCGCAAAAATCACGCGCCGCGTCATGATCTCGCGAACCGGCGTTTCGAGCGAGGTGCGGCCCATCAGCACGATCTTGCGGGCATAGTCCCGCTCCGTGATCACGCCGGCGACATGGCCATCGTCCATCACCACGAGCGCACCGATGTTGTGCTCGGCCATCGTCTTGAGGGCGTCGCGCACGGTGGCGTCCGGGTGGATGTGATGGAGGTGGCGAGGTTTCTGATTGAGCACATGCCGAACCGTGATCATGCCGCGCCATCCTCCCGCTTGCGTCTGAAATAAAAAATCGAAAGCGTGCTGCCAGCCTTATGCCGAAGCTTTCACGCCGGAGGGACGAACGCAACGTGGTGAACTTTGCTCTCCACGCCTTGCACGCCGTCCACGCTCTGCAGCAGCCGGATGGCTTCGACGATCATATGCTCATCGGTCGAACCGCCCGTAAGAAGCACCTTCCCACTGAAAACGCTGATCTCAAAGCCATTTTGAAGAGAGCGGCTGCCGAAGCGCTGGTCCATCGCCTGTTGCGCCCGCGCCAGGATCGTCCGGTCCAGCAACGCCGCCCGCGAATGTTCCGTTTCCTGGAACGTGGGCAGCTCCGTCATGCGGGCGATCTGGTCGACGCACGCGGAGACGGGCACGCGCGCCGTGTTGAGAACCAGCGAGTAAAGCGTGGGGTCCGACCAATCGATGCCGAACATCTGCTCCATGGTCCCGTTGTGAGCGAAGTCGTGCCGTTCGATCTCGCGCCGGGCCGCGCCGAGATCGGGAAGCCCCCGCCGCTCCATGACGACGCGTTCGCGATAGGACATCGGCGCGCAAGTGCGCACGCACACAACGTGAGGAATATCGCGCAAGAGATAAGCTGCACCCCAGCCCCGGATCACGATATGTCCCCTGAGTGCGAGTTCCAGCACTTCGAGCGCTGTCGTTTGGACGATGCGCCGGCTGTCGACCATCCACCGCTCCCAGAGAGAGGCCTCGCCCTCAAGAAGGCGATGAACGTCGTTGCGGTCGAGGCCCGTGCGCTGGGCAACGTCGTTCTCCACCAACTCCTGGTGGATGACGGTGAGGCCGAGCCGCTCGGCAAGCCCTTGCGCGACCTCGCTGCCCCGCGTACCCATTTCCCGTGTCAATGCGATAACGGCCATGACGTCCTCCTCTGAGGGTGCCTCCTCTGGGCATGCCGGCGTGCAGGTCCTTTGTCGAAGGCGTGGCAGCCGGGTCCAGTGGCGAAGCGATTGCCTCTCCTTTCAGTGAGCGGGTACGCTGATGGGAACGTGGGGCAGGTCGACCGTGAGCCGGTGAAAACCCTGGCCGGTGACATGCAACAGCCTGCGGCGGTCGCCGGCTTCGAAATAGATGTGATCGAAACCTTCGAGGCTGTCGTCCACAACGCCCGAAAGTCCGCACGCACCGGTCATCGGAGAGACGGCGCCCGGCTCGCAATCCGCGAAAACCTGCGCGACCTCGGCTTCCGTCGCGAGCGCATGCAAGGTCGGCTCATGCGTGAGGGCGTCGTAGCTCACGCCCCGGTTTGCGAGGTAGGTCTGAACGGTGCGCGCGATGCCCATGGCAAGTCTCCGGTCGGGCGTCGCCGGAGCGAGCCTCCGCGACGGATGAACGGGAACTCAGCGGCGCGGTCGACACGTCCGACGGAGGATGTGGACCGTTGCCACACCATGTAGGAACGCGGTCTGCGCCCTTCAATGCTCCGCGCACGTACTGCACCGCAGCATCGCGGGCGTTTGCGCCCGGTCCGAGATCGCCGCCTGCCGGACTTAAGTCGGCCCGGGATTTGGATCGGACCGCAGCATCTTTCTGGCGCGGACCCGCCGCACGAGAAACCGGACGAACGCCACGAGGCCGACGAGTAGCGGCGTAAGGAGGACGGCGGCGGCCGTTGCCCCGCTGCGCCCTCCGTCGGGGTAAAGGGAGACATTTTCCGGATTGCTCGCCTCGACGTAGAGCGGGAACGTCCGGCCGGCTGGCCATTTTTCGAGCGCCGCCTCGGCGTCTGCGGCGTTGCGCGTTCGCAGGGCCGCAAGGGCGGCCTCGTACGAGCGGCCGCCGATCTCATAGGAGGCGTTGACGAGGATGCCCCATTGGCGGCCGCTCCGGCCGACGATCGCGTTTTCGATCGAGGACGACTTCACCGTGGCTTCGACGCGCAGCCACGCGTCCGGATAGAGCGAATGAACGGCCTGCCCGACGACGAACATGCATCCCAAAACGATTGCCGCCCAGAACAGCACGCGCTGGACACGCTTCCAAAAGATGCTCATTGAGCCCTCTCAAAAGGAGCGATTACGCACGGCGTCCGCCGGCGGAGCAAGGCGTTATGCTCCACGGGTGACCGCTCTTGCCGGGACGGAGTGGAGGGTGGTGCCGCCTGAGAGACTTGAACTCCCGACCCCCTGATTACAAATCAGCGCTGTGCATATGATCCACTAAAGACCACAACGGATCACAAGATGCCATAAGACCTGTATTGACGGGAATTCCAGGCCCGATACTCTCTGATGTGTTATCCAGGAGAGATCACGGGTGGTCAGAAAGTGCGTGCCGCCCACGTTCCGCAAATCGGGGGTGCTATGGCGAAGATCGTGGAAGGCTACGCCGACCGCCTAAGGGTTCCAGCCGGTGCACGCGATGTGCAGGTGTTTGACGACGATCTGCCAGGCTTCGGTATCCGGAAGTTCGCGTCCGGAAAGGCCTCCTATTTCGTGAAGTACAATGTCGGCGCTCAGCAGCGCCGGAAGACGCTGGGCCGCGCCGTACGCGGCAACCTGAAGGCCATGCGTCTGGAGGCGTCCGGCATCCTGGCAAAGGCGCACCTCGGAACGGATGTGGTTGCTGTGGCTAAGGCCGCGGCCGCAAAGAACACCGCAACGCTTGGAGATCTTGTCCCCAAGTACCTCGATGCGAGAGAGGCGGATCTGCGGCTGAAGAGCCATTTCGAGGTGAAGCGCTACCTGGAGAGATCGTGGAGATCGCTACACCGTCACCCCATCGACGCTATCACCCGTCAGAACGTTGTCCTGATCGTCGACCAGCTGGCGGAAGCCAGCGGCAAGGTGGCCGCCGACCGCGCGCGCATGGCGCTCTCTGGGCTGTTCGGCTGGGCAATCGACCGTGGGTACCTGGACAGCAACCCGACCCTCAATGTCCGCGCCCGCGCCCAGGGGACGGCGCGCAGCCGCGTCCTGACCGAGGCCGAACTCGTTGAAGTCTGGAATGCGTGCCTCGATGACGACTATGGCCGCATCGTCCGCATTTTGATGCTGACAGGCCAGCGCCGGGCGGAAATCGGTGACCTCGAGCGCGGGGAGGCCGACGGCGACAAGCGCCAGATCGAGCTGCCCGAGCACCGCACCAAGAACGGACGCGCCCATATCGTGCCGCTATCGGATTCGGCCATGGACCTCCTGGAGGCAGCCGGCGCCTTCGAGAAGGATGGCCGTGATCTGGTGTTCGGCTACGGAGCCGGCGGATATGGCGGCTGGAGCAAGAGCAAGGCGGAGCTCGACGCCCGGATTTCAGAGGCTCGAGACGAGCGTGCCAAGCAGACGAAGTCCAAGGCGAAGGTGATGCCTCCGTGGACTTTGCACGATCTCCGTCGGTCGTTCGTCACCCACGTGTCGGAGCGCGGGTTCGCCCAGCCGCACGTTGTCGAAGCCATCGTGAACCATGTCAGTGGCGCGAAGGCCGGCGTGGCCGGGATCTACAATCGGGCCTCCTATCTCGCAGAGAAGCGCCAAGCGCTCGAGCTGTGGGCCAACCACCTGAAGGCGCTTGTTGACGGTCGGAGCGGCAGCAACGTGGTTCCACTGACAAGGGATCAGGGGGGCGGCGTTGGAAGCGTTGGAAAAAAGCGAGCGTGAATCGTCTGCGGAACGTCAGCGTGATGTATGATCGCCGTGCGCGGCTAGGCTGATCCCCGAAAGCCGGATTTCGCACCCGGTTGCCGCGCATTCCTCTCGTGCGACGCGCTTGCGAGGCGCTCAATGGCGAAGAAGCCCGCACCACCGCTCCCGGACCCGACTTATTGGGCACACCTCATTCGCGAGCGATACAACGACGATCCAGATATGCGAATGCTGGCGAACCAACTCGACCAGCATTGCATTGCAGATGACCTCCAACTTGTCTTTCAGCGTCGGAAGGCCAAAACGCCGTTCGATGATATCGATGCTGATGTTCGGAGCGCTTATCGCGCATGCTCGGTCGAAGAGGAGCTGCGCCGAATCGAGCAAGCCAACACGGTGAACAACGGTCGGGTGAAGCTGGCAATCACGAACGTGGCGAAGGAGCTTGGTGTGAGCTACCAGACTATTGATGACGCTTGGCAGCTCGCCATGCCAGGCCACCGCCGCTCACGGTAATGGTGGAGAGAGCGAAATTACCGTGACATCCGCCGCGCACACACCGAATTTTTGAGCGAACCTACTGCTCGTTAGCGTAACGAGTAATGAGGTTCCCCGATGACATCAGCCCTTCGCGAAGCCCCCGCCGTCGTTGATCGCATCGTTAGCATCCCCGAGGCTGCGGCCAGACTCGGCATCGCAACAGGCACGTTGCAAAGAATGCGCCTCCGCGGCGAGATCAAGGTGCTGCAGATCTCCCCCCGCCGCATCGGCATTCGGGAGTCCGAGTTGATCCGTGTTCAAAACTCGCTCGCAGAGGCGCCGATTGCCGCTCACGTTCCGCAAGAGCGTGAAAGCGCAGTCTTGGCGTAAATCCGGCCAATACCCGCTGTTCGTTGATCAGTGGATTCAACAAAAACAAAGCCGACACGCCCTGGCAGGGAAACGTGTCGGCGAAGCAGCATCGAATATCAGTTGGAGTAAGGACTATGTACCAGCGAGAGATGACGAGTGCAAGATCGCGCGCGCAAAACGGAAAGCTGCCCTGGCGAAAAGTCTATACGCGCGATTGGCGCGCCGACACGTGTCAGATGAGCTTCGAGCTTCGCGGTTTCTATAACGAGTGTTTGAACGCGATGTGGGAAGCGCAAGGCGCCCTCCCCACAGATGATAAAAAGCTCGCCATGCTCCTTGGCGGAAATCCTCGCACAATCCGCAAGCTCATACCGCAACTCATCGAAGCGAGACTCCTGATCAAAACGGGTGGTGGTTACTGCTCGCCAGCAGCTGTTGAAGACGACGCAGAGCCGGATATTGAGACGGGCAGTTCGCAGCGAATTGAGAGCGATTTGGAAGCGAATTCGAGCGCAATTCGGCACGAATTCACGTCGAAAGTTCCAAAAAGCCCAATGAATTCTACGCGCGACTTAGAGACCAGATTCCAGAGGCTAGAAACCAGAGGCCAGAGGCTTGTCTACCAAGGGAAGGTTCTAGGTAAGGGGGTAGAGGAGGATACGGCGCGCGCCGCCGCCTGGACCCCGCCGCCTGGGATGACCGCTGCCGACTTTGCGGAGATCCCCTCATGATCGTGCCTGGCAAGCAATCGACCACGATACGCTGCACTACATGCGGTCTGAAGCGCCCAATCTCGCGGTTCATCGCAGGTGGAAAAGTGAGCAAGTGCCTGGATTGCATCCTGAGGGCTTCACTACGTGCGCGTCAGGAGCGTGAGAGACGCAACAAGGCTTCTAGGGGGATATGATGGCCACAGCTGCTAATTCAGGATCGTACTACAATTTCGATGAGCCAACGGAAGCGGGCAAACGGCGCTCGCGGATTGCAGAAGCGCTGATTGGCCAAGGCACGAGCACGGCGCCGGTAGGCCACTGGACGCAGGCCGTCGCACGTGCGCTTCAGGGGGCCATGGGCGGCTACGCTTTGCACCAAGCCGAGCAGCGTGATGAAGCGGCGCGGCGGCAACGCTCGGATATGGATCAGCAAACCGTCAACGCCCTTCTCGGCGTTCTCGGACCGCAGCCGCAACAGAGCCAGACCCTCGACCCCGTGGCGGCAGCGTTGACAGGGCAAGAATCTGGCCCGTCCGCCGACGTGCACGATCCCGATATGGTGCGACCGCCGACGCCCGTCAGCCCGACGGGAGAGGCTGGTGTTTTCGAGGGCGCGCCGGGCGGGCGCAATGCAATCATCGCTGCGGAGCCGGCTGGTCATGGCTTTCAACCGGTCCAACCCATGGGTGGCGGCGGCTTGCCAATGCAGACCGGTGGCGTTTCTCCCCAACCTGAGCGGCACGCCCTTGATCCGGTAACGGCAGCGCTCGCCGGCCAGGAGGCCGGTCCTCAGCCTCAAATGATGGGACCGCATCCCCAGCCGATGGGGCGGCCTCAGATGCCCGCGCCGGCTCCCGCTCAGGCTCAGCGGACTGCTGGCCTTCAGGTGGATCCCGCCACGCGGCAGTACCTCGAAACGTTGATCCGCAATCCGCAAACGCGCGCGCAGGGCGTGGCAATGTTGAACGCCTTCATGCAAGAGCGGCGCAAGGCGAACGCACCGCTCAGCCCGATTCAACAGGCGCAGCTTCGCAAGAGTAATCTCGAGATCGAAAAGCTTGAGTTGGAGAAGCAGGCCAAGGCCCGCGAGGGAGAGAAGGTCGACAATCTCGGGCAGAACATCTCCGGCGGCCTCGACCAGCTCGCGCGCGTTTCAAGCGAGTTCAGCCCGTGGACCTTTGAAGCCGCGACGGGCACGTATCAGGGCGACCCGAATTCCTATGTTGGGAGTCTGCTGCGGGGCTGGGGCTCGCTCATCAACACTGGCCGCGACCGGCACACGAGCGAGGTGCGGAACAGGATCGCCGGCGACACCGAAGCGCTGGCCGCCGCCATTAAGCCGCTGATCCGGGCGCCGGGTGAGGGACCGTGGACTGACAAGGACCAGGAGCGCCTCGTCGCCGTGGTAGGCAATCTCGCGCAAGCCAATGACGAAGGGGAGTATCACCGCGCGCTCGAAGGCGTCCGGCAGCGCGTGAAGGCAAACTTCAATATCGATCTTCCGCCGATCAACTTCCCGGAACGACAACTGGGCGGCAGCGGGCGTCCGCGCGCGCAACACCCGCAGACGGGCGAGGTGGTCGAATTTGATGGTCAGCAGTGGAGGCCCGTCAAATGATCCCGAAACCACCGCCGGGCTTCGAGCTCATTCCCACCAACCTCGGCGTTCCACAGCCGCCGCCGGGCTTCGAGATGGTCCCTGAACAGGAAGCCTCGAAGGAGTATGAAGGTTGGGGCGAGTACGGTAAGGACCTGGGGCGCACCGCGTTGCAGGGCGTCACGCTCGGCGCTGGTGATGAACTCGTGGCCGGCATCCGGTCTCTCGCCGGCACGCCGTACGACCAAGCCTTGGGGGAAGAGCGCGCGGCTCTGAGCCGGTTCTCGGAGCACAACCCAGGCACGGCGTTGGGTGCCGAGTTGGCAGGCGGGTTCGCTGTTCCGGGCGGCCTTGCCGCGCGTGCCGTTTCCCGCGCTCCGACCTTCCTGGGCAAAGCAACTCGCTCGTCGGGGGTTGGCGCGGGTTACGGTGCAACCGCCGGCTTCGCGTCGGGTGAAGATGGTTTCCAAAACCGCATCGACAGCGGCATGGAGGGCGCAGGTCTTGGCGCTGCCATCGGCGCGGGCCTGCCTGCTGCTGCGCGCGCTATCGGCGGCGGCCGGCAGGCAGTGACGTCGGTGGCTGACAATGAGGCAGCAGCTCAACTTTACTTTGCTGACCGTCTGCGCAAGGCCGGGATGACGGAGGCCGACATTGCTCGAGAATTGCAGGCTGGACAGCAGGCCACGCGTTTCCAGCACGGAACGGCTGATCTTCCCGAGACCATCGCTGACGTGTCCCCGACGACGCAGCGCGTTCTTCGCGGCATCAAGGTTGGCGGAGACGCGGATGAGATCGTGGAGCCGTTCCTGGCTAACAGACAGGCCGGCCAAATCGACTTCGGCCGCGGCGCGGAGGCAGGTGGTCAGATCGCGCGCCTTCGCGAGAACATGCGCCTGGCTATGGGGCTCTCGGATGAGACCTTCGCGGACAAAGTAGCTGGCGTCACGGCAAAGCGATCGAAAGAGGCCGACAAGCTCTTCGCCAAGGCGCGCCAGAGCTCGCAGCCGTTTGATCTCTCGACCACGCTGCAGCAGTACAGTCTCCGCGCCATGGAGCTCACCGATGTTGAGCGCCGGATGCTCGGGAACGTCATCGCGCAGTTCACGCAAGAGGGAACGGCAGGAATCGGGAGATACGGGCTTCCCCGGTTTCCCGTCACCGACGTTTCTAAGTTCCACAGTGCAAAACAAACGCTGGACGCCGAAATCGCGGGTTCGAAGGGTAATCTTCGGCGACTACTGACGGGCCTGAAACACGATCTCATGCGCGACGTGTTCAAGCCCAACGCGAAAGGCGTTCCGACCATCAACGCGGCCTATCGTGACGCGCTCGACAATTTTGCCTCGAAATCTGAGCTGCTGAACGCAGGTGAACTCGGACGTGCGTTCGCGAACGGGACGGAACAGATTTCGAGAGCGCAGTGGGCGTCTATGTCGGAAGCCGAAAAGGCGATGGTGCGCCGCGCCTGGCTCCAGGTCAGATCGAGCCGCATGGGCGGCAAAGCAGCGGGGCCGACGACTGACTTCACGGGTGCCCTGCGCAGCCCGAATGTCGGTGACCAACTGCGGTTCCTGATGCCACAGCGGGCAGGCGAGACAGGGAAATTCGCATATCCGGGCGGTCGCCGCGCGCAGCTCTCGGAACTCACGCGCCGCGAGACACGCATCTCCGACACAGCCCGGAAGGTTTTGGGGAACTCGACAACTGCGGAAAAGGCCGTGGATGCGATTGATGTGGGGAGCATGGTCCGCTCGCTCCGATATATCCGCGACCAGGGCGGTTTGATCAATGCAGCGGTGAATTCACTGGCTGACGCGCTCGAGAAGCTGTCCGCGATCAAAGGTGAGCGGGCGAAATATCTCGCGCAGCAACTCCTGGCCACCGATCCCGCGCAGCAGGCGGCGTTCCTGGCTCGAGTTGCGCAGGAGTACGGAGAAGCGCAGGCGCGCAAGGTGGGGGCTGTGAGTGAGATCTGGCGAGAGGCGTTCACCGGCGCCATGAGCGCCACAGGGGCCATGGAGATCCAGCGGCCGGCCGGCGACCCTGTTGCGCGCGCCCTCGTCGGGCCGGCGCTCATGCACTGAGGAACGACTATGGACCTTCGCGAGATTGATGCCGAGATCGAAGCCGCGCTGATCGATGACGCGGCACCGGACGATCCCGTGGCCCGGGCGCTTTTCGCGGGCCCCCGAGTGCAGCAGCCCACACGTGACCCTGTCGCGCTCGCGTTGATGGGGAACCAGAGCGGCGCATTCGACCCGACCACACCTCGCCCCGGCGATGCTCCCCCGCCTGCGGAGTTGCGGTCCTACAACCCGTCTCCGTCCGAAAGCGCGGGGTTCCACGCTAGGCAAGGGGCGGAGGCCCTCGGAATTCCACCAAGCACGGCAGAACGGATTGGTGACGGAGTGGGCGGCGTGGTGAATTTGCTCACGCCTTTTGACGACGTTTCGAATGCCGTTCAGAGCGGCGCGCCGTCGGACGCTGCCCTCGCAGCTTTCAGCTTGATTCCCGGATTCCGGGGTGGTCGCAAGGCCGCCGAGGAAGCGCTGCCGGCGCTTAAGTCCGAAGTCGATTCCCTCATGGAGCGCTTCGCTAGCATGGGCGGCAAAGCACGGCCGACACACGATCCGTCAGCGCCCATTGAAACACAGGTCCAGCATCTTCGTGAAACCAAAGACTGGCTGACAAAAGAGATCGAGACTGCCCGTGTAGGCCGGCCGCAATCCCCGACGTCCGTTCCGGTCACGTCTTCGCGGCAGCAGGAGGAAGCGCTGAGGTTCCTCCAGGACAATCCCTACACCCAGGCCATCCCTGGCCGGCAGGGGCTTCCGACGAAGGCGGAACAGGAACGTCTGGTCCGGGAGTTTTTCCAGGGCGGCGGTCAGATGCCTCCGGCGCCATGGGGCCACACTCGCCACTCGGCCACGGAGGATCTTCGCCGGATCATGGGCGAGGCGTATGCCAGAGGCAAGCAACTCTCAGCGCAGGACGCGGCTGCGATCGAGGGAGCCGCGCGGAAAGTGGATGAGGCAGGGCAGCGGTTGGAAAGCCTCCGAGAGCTGTGGCGTCGCGCGGAAGGCGGTGCATACCGAAGCGGGAAAGAGGTGATGGAGCTCAGGCGGCAGCTCGAGCGTGCGGAGTCCCAAGCCAAACACTGGCAGGAACAGTATCAGGGCCTCTGGAAGCGGCTTTTCGGTGAGGACTAGAAACGGGAAGCGATTTCCCAGCCGCGCTTGAAGTAGGTATTGTTCACAGTTACGCGCCCCATCCCGCACTTTTCGGCAAGACAGCACTTCGCCCCCTCGAGCAGAGCAATCAGGTCGACACGCGCCTGATCGTCGCCACGTGCGGTGATCTTCTCCGCCTCCTCGCGGAGCGCCTCGCGGAGATCATGCTTGAACTGGTCCAGGTTCATCGCTGACCTCGTGGAATGAGCTTCACTTTCTTCGGTCTGCGTTTCGGCGGATCTGCAAGCTTTGGCTCTTCCGCCGGTCCCGCCTTAGTGGCGGCTTCACCTACAAGTCGTCTCACCTCAGCCATGGGCACCAGCGTCCGTCCGCGGATTTTCCGAAACGTGATCTCTCCGGCCGAACTCATGCGATAGAGAGTTTGCCGGCACACCCCGAGCAAGGTGGCGGCACGGTTCAGCGTTACCAGGAGTGGCTCGTCGGGATCCGGCTTAACCGGTTGCGCGAGCGGCGGCGATTTACTCGCGGCGAGCCTTGCCCGCTCGGCCTCGTCATCTTCGCGGGCCGCCTGAATAGCGAGCGCGCGCACTAGGTCTCGTAGGATCTCTTGGGAGCTTCGGAGCGGATCGGGACCGTGGCGCGGCATCGGGCAGACACTCCACTATCGACGCTCCATCTTGTCCGCGAAGCTGGATGCCAGCAAGGGCATCCAGTCGGCTTTGAGGTTGAAGGATCTTTTATCGACCCTCCCTCCGTCTGTTGTCGTCAGCCGGATAAGAGGACCAATCGATCATCGGGGAAGGGTTTCAAGGCAAGGATCGCCCGGAACAAACCAACTTCAAGCTTGTGGCAGGATGAGTGTTTTTCGTATGTCTTACAGTCCCAAAGCTCAGAAAAGACCACGTGTGCCGCCTCCGCAACGTCATCCCAAGAGCGGGGGGTGCGGTGCACAACACGCTCGGCTGCCCTGCAGCACTCGTCCCCAAGTTTGTCGATGTGCTGCTCATGCGCTTCAAAAGCAGATTCATCGTATCCACTGTCATCGATCTCAAAGATAGAACAGTAGGCGATGCGTGCGGCGACGTACGACTGATACTCCATCGAGAAGGCGGCCGTCGGGCACTGTGCGCCAGCTTGTAACGGCGCGCTCGCGGCAGGAAGAGCCGCGAGAGCGGCGGCGGCTGTCGTTAGGACGTTACGGCGCGTAGGCGCATGTCCGTCGGACGTGGTAAGGGCGTGAATAGCCTTCGACATTGGGACCTCCATTGTCGCGGGTTAGGGCCTCGTCGGTGGTGGAACACCTGCGAGGCCTGCTTGCTTTCCAAGCGCACTTACAACTATCCTCATTTCATGACATCGTCAATTCGTGATAACAAGAAATCTCGCGGCCGTCCCAAGACAACGGGAACGGGCACGCTCATCGGCATCCGGCTTCATGAGCCAGAGCTTGAAGAAATTGACGAGTGGCGGCGTCGACAGGAAGACATTCCCTCGCGCCCTGAGGCGCTTAGAAGGCTATATAAGCAAGGTTTAGTCGCTGAGACCGTGCAGAACGGTAGAAGGTCGAAGCGACAGCGCTCCTGACGCATGATGCACTAACGTCACGGGACGAACAAAATCCCATGTCCTCGACCAGTTCCCGACACTTCGCTTTTGCGCGAGGGCCCAGTTAGGCAGTAGGCTGCCTTTCATTGACGCGGGGAGAGGATTATGCGCGAGAAATTGCTGCTCGCGTTGCTGTGCTGCGTTTTGGCCGGTTGCGCTTCGTCGGAACAGATACTTTTGACCGCTGCGCCGGATCAGCAGGCGATTGTCCGAGACGGTATCCCTGCGCTTATCTCCCACAAGAAGCACTTGGTGATGCTGCGTCCCAACAATCGGCTGGTTAAGAGCGGTGCTCGGCCAGCGTTTACTCTTGTTGTCCGCAACCAGGGGCAGTCGCCAGAAACTCTATTCGAGGCCTCCATATCTGCGAGCCAAACCCTCGCCGGCAAATCGGCCGCGGTACGCGTCTATCGTTACGACGAACTTGTCCAGGAGGAGCAGACTCGACAGGCGATGGCAGCCGTCGGTGCCGCCCTGGCTGGAGCTGGTCGCGCGATGTCGGCGGCCAACGCTGGCTACGTAAACACGACTGGATCTTTCAACGCTTATAGACCGGGTTATGGAACAGCCTACGGGACATATTCGTCGACAACCTACGATCCTCTGCGAGCACAGATTGCCCAGCAAGCAGCGAACGCTGAGACCACGGCGGACTTCGCAGCGCTACGCGCTCAGGGCGAGAGCAATCTCATGTCTCTGCAGCAGACGATATTGAAGGACAACACCGTGATGCCGGGCGAGTGGTATGGGGGCTCCATCGTCCTGGACGCTCCGGAGAAGACTGGCAACGAAATGATCGCGTACTCGATCGTCGTCATCTTCGCTGGCGAAGAGCACGTCTTTTCGATCTCACACGTCAAAGGCTGAAGACCGAATCGCTCCCCCTTGATTATTCGCACAAAGACGTGTTTAGCTGCGTCCAGCCGCATCGGCATCGCGCTCCGATCAGAAGGAGCCCGGTCCCCGCGCTGCGGCGAGCAAGGCATCAACCCCTGCGCCAAGATCCGGCAATCTCCCGCGGAGCCATCAAAGCCCGCCACAGAATGCCGTCTCACGAACATTTGGCGAGTGGGCGCGGTTTCCGCGCGTGATGCTGATGATGACTGTCGAAAATATTCCGGACGATCTCCGCTTCATCCCGATGCGGATGGTCGCAAAGGCATTGTGTCGGCGTGATCTGCGCGCGGCACGCGGCATCCTCATCCAGCATGGCATCCCTATCATCAAACTGAGCGAGCGCTCGGACGGCACTACGCTGGCCGGGCTGCGACAGCTCCTCGCCAAGGGTCGGGTGGAGAGCAGGGCATGACCGACGAGGAACTCTCGAGGGCGAAGGATGCGGTTTTGCGCGCGCGCCGCGATCTTCCGCTGTTCCGAATGCTCGAAGACGTTATCAGCGATCTCTTTGACCGCGGTCATGTCCCGCAATCCGACGACTACGATGCCGACCTGCGCGCGGCATACGAACTGGCGAAGCAACGCACGCTTAATTGAGGGGACACGCGATGGAACGCGACCAGGCCAACGACACTGCCGAGAGTGGATACGCGGCGCCCTCCGGCCATCCTGACGATACGTTGGGTGAGCGCTACAATGAGATGACGCTCGATGAGCGGAAGCGCTGGAACGAGGATGATCTCGACGCTTCGACCAAGCGAGCGTTTGAGGAAGTTCGATACAAGGAAGCCGAGGAACACGAGTTCGAGGGTTACAAGACGCGCGCGAAGGAAAGCGGGACAACGCTCCCGCAGGCCGTCCGCGCATATGTGAATCTCGAAGACACGCTGCGCAAAGATCCGCGTGCTGGCCTCCTCACTCTCGGATCGAACTTGGGGCTCAACGCCGCGCAGATGATCCAGATGCTCACCCCGTATGCCAATACCGCGGACGGTGGTTTTGCCGCCAGCCATGAAGCCCGCGGCCTGGTGAACACGCATGCCCTTGTTGAGCAAGCCCGGCAGCAGGCTCCAGACTTCGACGCCTTGGCGGGCGACATCGAGAGAATCCTGCTCAGCAAGGATTTCACCCGCACCGGAAATCCCGTCGTCGATCTGCGTCACGCCTACGAAACTGCAAAACGCGCCCGTGAGCAGGCCGATGTGGCGCGCGCCAAGGCGGCCTCGAGATCAGGTGCCGGGCGCGGCTTCCACCGGTCCAACGACGACGATTACACACCGCAAAAACGCCGGGAGTACCTGTCCCTGAGCGACAAGTACGAAAGCGACCTTGAGGCAGACGTCCGCGACGCGATGATGGGCGGCCGGATCTGATGATCGAGACGGTGTCGGTAACGATGCGCCGAGAGGGCGGCATGATCGAGGTTGTAGACGGCCTCCGGCGTGTGCTCGGCCGCGGCCTTACGGTCGACGCCGCCCTTCAAGACGCCGCTCTCCAGCACAGCAAATGGAACTTGTCGCTCGGCGCCATAGTCGTCGGCACCGATCACTTGGGCCAGCCGCTCGCGGAAATGACCGTCGCGCGGCGTGCGCTTCATTTCAGAATGGACTAGGGATGATCAAAGTTTTTGAGAACACCGACGGTTCGTGGACGGCGCACCTTTTCCCGCACGCGGAAGCGGTGGGGGCAACTCCCAAGGACGCCGTACACCATCTGGCGCTTCTGCCTGGTGTCGGCATTCTGCTCGGAAGCAACGTGCTCACTTCAATTAACGCGAGTTGGGGTCAGCTAACGTTCAGCGATATCGTCAACCCGTCTTTCACCGACGTGGATAGCGAAACGTACAACGCTGCGATTGTAGCCCACGAAGCGGCCAAGGGCCGGGGCCAGCCCGTCTACCTGCGCGTAGTCGAGCGCGGTGGAAAATATGAGGTGGAAGATTGGGGCATGGCGCGCGTGCTCGGGTATGGCGCAACAGAGGAAGCCGCACTGCGCATGGCTTGCCGAAGCTCTCGCATCCAGGGTGTCTATTCTCCGACCTCTCCTGTTCGCGGGTTGGATCACGAAGGCCAACCTCTTGCAGAAAAGACGCTGACCCAATGGGCCGCGTGACTAAGGTTCTCAGGATCGGATTCGTATGGCGGGTAGATCCTTCACCTATCGGCCCACCGGTTGGATCGTGGGAGGTCTTCGCGCCCACGGAGCACGGCAGAAAATCCGTTGGCCTAGTCACCGTCGCCAGCCCTGAGCTCATCGTCCGTATGACGGCAGCGCTTCTCAGACATTTTGGATGCGATGAACATGCGCATCTGATCGGTGATCCGTTCCTGCCGCGGCCCGGCCGCACCATCAAGGAGATCATAGCCATGACCACCGAGAAGAAAGTTCAGGCGCCCACGCCAATCGCGGCCAAGTCCCCACTGGATGAATTCATGGAGCAGTACGGCCGCCGCTGCGATCAAATCCTCGCAGGCATGAAGAGTTTGGAGGAAGGGCTCGATACGGCGCCGCGCAAGCGGAAAAGAGGTGTCGCCAGCCGATCCACAGGCGCGGAGTGGAAAGCGGCCGTAAAGGCGTTCCAGGCGGCGAAGGAGGATCAGCGCATGCAGTTGGCCGCCGAGGCTCCGGCGCCGTTCTGGCTGACTCCCGACGTTGATTGGAGCGCCATTCCGGCGGTGCTGCGCTACATGGCGCTGAAGTGGGATGCGGAGGCGGACGAATTTTTCAGAGACCACGCCCCCTTGAAGCCGTTCATGCAGGCTGCCAGGGCGCGTGGCATTTCCCTGAGCGACTATATCCGCGAGTTCGTTGAGCTCGAGAGCACGCTTCGATCTGATCCCGAGCGGGGGATGATCATGATGCTGGAGAAAGAGGCCAGGGCAAGCGGCATCCCACCGGAACAGTTCCGCCCCTGGGCCGCACAGCGAATGGCCCAAGCCTCACAAGCCTGCCTCCGCATGACGCCGCAACTTTGGCAAGGCTCCCGATGAACTGGAAGCCCGTGACGTCCGAGGGGCCGGTCCAGATCGCGACCGACCCGCGCGGCTTTGGCATCTGGCTCTATCGCTACCTCTGGGATCCGCCCACGGTGAGACGCGTGGGCGTCATGGCCGACGAGGTGCAGCAGGTCATGCCGGAGGCAGTGCAAACGGGCGACCACGGCTTTCAGATGGTCGATTACGGGAAACTCTGATGGTCAGCGAAGCACGTATTGCCAGGATCGAGCGAGAGATTGCGCGCCTGGAAAAATCGTGCGGCGTCTCCGTCACCTACGTTCCGATCTATAGCGATGAGACGGAAGCCGACGCGGTTGCAGCGTATGACCGAGAGCCAGGCAACAAGTCCCGGCAGCCGCATGTGATCTTTGCCTATACACCAGGGCCAAGGGCGAGGGCAGTTGCGAGCGGTCTACATGCCGTCGCAAAGCTCTCGCCCGGTGAGCTGTCCAGCCTCCTGTCCTCGATCGACGGCCGATGCAGGGGGGTGCCTGGCGGCACCCGAATGCCGCCATCGAGTAGGATTCAAAAAAGGGGATGACATTGAGCACCGAGCCCGGAAAGAGGAAACCCATACCCCCACCGTCAAAACGGGGCCGGACCATCATCAGGAAGCCGCTCAACACCATCGCCGGCCTCCTCCATGAGCAATGCCGCGTCTACCGGATGCTGGTCGCAGGAAAGATCGACCCTGAGGAGTTCAAAGCCCGCATGTGGGGCACGTCGATCATCCGCCAGACTTTGCACACCCAAGCCGAAATCGACGCCGGTGTCGCATTGCAACGGTTGCAGGAGCGGCTCGACGCCATCGAGGAAGTAGAGGGCCGGAGCAATGGTTTCTCCGCATACCGTCGCCAAGCTCTCCCGGCGAATTGAAGCGCTGGAGCTCCGACGCGACGCCCGTGAGGCGGACCCTGTGCCGACGCTGATTGCCGACGGTGAGGGCGAGGACAAGGTGCTTGCGCGATACCTCGCGGCTCACCCCGATGAGGACCGCGAGCTGATCGTGTTCGTGATTGTGGATGCTGAGCCGCCTGAGATACGTCCTGGCAGTGAAGAGAGTCGGCGCAGCGGGAAGCCGCGATGGGATTACCGGCGCCGGCGCGAAGAAAGGACCGTTTAGGTTCCTCTGACGTTCCGCAATGGGGAAGCTGCGGAACGTGAATTTTGTCTAAGTTATTGAAATTATTGGTGCCGCCTGAGAGACTTGAACTCCCGACCCCCTGATTACAAATCAGGTGCTCTACCAACTGAGCTAAGGCGGCGATCCGCGCAGGATAAGTATCGCGGGCTAGTAACATAAGACGCTTGGCAGGTCATCCGCCTTGACCGGCGACATTTCGACGGCGGCTGTCAGGCCGCGGCTTGCTTGAGCGAGCGCTCCCAGCCGAGCGCATGGGCGACGATGGTGTCGAGGTTTGCGAGCTTGGGCGTCCACCCCAGGCGTTCGCGGATCTTGGCGGAATCTGCCACGATGGCTTCCGCATCGCCCGGCCGGCGCGGACCGAGCGTGACGGCAAACGGCCCACCCGACGCACGCTTCACCGCTTCGATCACTTCGAGTACCGAGTACCCCGACGAGTAGCCGCAGTTGAACACGTCGGACGTGCCGCCGCTCTCCAGGTAGCCTAGAGCCGCCATGTGCGCCGCGACGAGATCGGTCACGTGAATGTAGTCGCGCACGCACGTGCCGTCCGGTGTCGGGTAGTCGGTCCCGAACACGTCCATGGACGCGCGTTTGCCGAGCGCCGTCTCGCAGGCCACCTTGATGAGATGCGTCGCGCGAGGCGTCGATTGTCCGGCGCGGCCGGCAGGGTCCGCGCCCGCCACGTTGAAGTAGCGCAGCGCAACGTAGCGGAAGTCATGCGCGAACGCCGTGTCCGCAAGCATCATCTCCGTCATCAGCTTCGACGTGCCGTAAGGCGAGACGGGCTTGAGGTCGGCGGTCTCCTTGACCGGGATCTCGGCCGGGTTGCCGTAGACAGCGGCCGTCGAGGAGAAGATGAACGCCTTCACGCCGCCCGCAACGGCAGCCGCGATCAGCGTGCGCGAGTTCGAGGTGTTGTTGAGGTAGTAGCCGAGCGGATCGGCGACCGAGTCCGGCACCACGATGGAGCCGGCAAAATGGACGATGGCGCGCACGCCATGCTCTGCGATGATGCGCGAGATGAGATCCTGGTCCCCCACGTTGCCTTCGATGAGGAGGGCAGGCGGCGGGACGGCGGAGCGGAAGCCGGTCGAGAGATTGTCGACCACCACGACGCGTTCGCCCGCGTCGAGCAGGGCAAGCACCATGTGGCTGCCGATGTATCCGGCGCCTCCCGTCACGAGCACGGTCATGAAACGCACCCCCTCCACGGATCATTTGCGCGAGTTAGACCATGATCGCTTCAGGCCCTATCAGCCTGAAGCGTGAATCATCGGTCTCACCAAAGAGATAGAGCGTGATCTCGTTCAATCGAAACCGATCACGCTCTAATACTGATTTCGCGCACTGCGGTTAAAGCCGCGTTACCGGAGTGCGGGCGTCCGCGAGGAGAAGGGTCTGCGACGCAGGGCGAGGCTGGGCGGTTAAAGCAATATTATGCGTTTCACCGTAGAGTGATAAAATGTTCCGATGAGTTCCGCTCCGAGGAGTTTCTTTGTCATGCGTTCCCGGGTCCTCTCCCTGCTTTTGGCCGCCGTTGCTTTGGCCCTTATCCCAGTCGTCGCCGAAGCCGGCTACCGCCACGCGCCGCGCGGCTGGGGCAAGGTGCAGACAGTTCATCACTACCGCTACCAGCCGCGCTACCGCCACGTGTATCACCAGCCCTATCGGTACGACCGCTACGCGTACCGATCGGCCCCGCGTGGTTATTATCCGTATTACAACTCGGGTCATTGGGCGCCGACGAGGGCTTTGCGCTACCGCCGCGATTGCTGCCGCCCCGTCGCGGCGCTGCCGCCCTACTATCGCGCATGGGGCCATCCGCATCGCCACTATTCGCACCGCAAGTGGCATCGCCGTCATCACGGCCACCATCGCCATCACCACTGGTAGACGCGCGCGCAACGCGCTTCGTCGCCAGCATCCACGAATGAGAGAGGGCCGCTTCGTGCGGCCTTCTTGGTGCGTACGCGCATTCGCGTGATCGCGACGAGTATTACCGCGATGCCGAATGCTATCCCGGTCCCGAGGAGTGCGGCTGGACCTGCTGGCGTCCGACCTATTGCGGCTGATCGGCCGCGCGCCGCCTGAGCGGCGGCTCAGCGCTTGCGGCGCGCGACGGCCGCCCAATGGAGCGCGACGGCTGCCGCATTTGAAACGTTGAGGCTGGCAAGCGGCCCGCCAGTCGTGATCGAGACGAGGTGATCGCACGTCTCCGCCGTGAGCTGGCGCAAACCTTTGCCCTCGGCGCCGAGCACCAGCGCGGAGAGGCCCGCGAACGTCTCGTCCTCCAGACGCGCTTCGCTCGTGCCTTCGAGCCCGATCATCCGAAAACCCAGCTCTTTGAGATCCAGCATCGTCCGCGCAAGGTTTTGCACCATCAGCACCGGCACGAGATCGAGCGCCCCCGACGCCGACTTCGCGAGCACGCCATTGAGCGGCGGGCTGTGACGGCGTGTCATGACGACCCCCGACGCGCCGAACGCGGCGGCCGATCGAAGGACGGCCCCTGCATTGTGCGGGTCCGTCACATGATCGAGGAGCACGAGCGGCCCGGTTTCCGCGGCGCGCGCGACGAGTTCGGCGAGACTTGGCTCGGGCAATGGATCGGCTTCGAGCAGCAGGCCCTGATGAACGGTATCCGTGCCGAGCAGGCGGTCGAGTTCACCCGGCGTGGTGCGTTCGACCGCAACCCCGCGCGCCCGGATGGCGTCGGCCAGACGGCGCTCGGCATTCTCGGTGGCCAGGAGCCGGTGGGCGGTGCGCCGGGCGTTGCCGAGCGCCGCCTCGACCGCATGGCTGCCGAACAGCCGCACGAGGCCGTCGTCCGCTTCCGCGAGGGCCCCAGGCGCAGCCGGTTTGCGGGATCTCGGGCGCCCATGCGGCGCACCTTTGTGCCCGCCTGGCCTCCACTTTTTCTGGCCTGTTCCGCGGGCTCGGCCCTCTGTCATCGCACGTCTTGCTCCGAATAGCGGCGGCACACCGCGTGGGCCCGAAGCCATACGGGTTTTCACTCGCTTTTCCAATTGACATCAGAGAGGCGGATTACCATAAGGACGGACGTTGCCCTGCCGCTCGGCGAGCGCAGGGCCATTTTGTTTAAGCGCTGGGTCCGGGCTTGCCCCGGAAATGGGCCGCGAGCGGTCTGGGCGCATTGGGATTGGTCACGGAGGGATGCCCGAGTGGCTAAAGGGGACGGACTGTAAATCCGTTGGCTTCGCCTACGCTGGTTCGAATCCAGCTCCCTCCACCAATCCTCCTCCACATTAAGCCGCTGAATGAGATGAGAGAAATATGTCCGTGGCGGCGCGAAGCGCAGCCAAGCGGGCCCACTTTCGACGCAGATCGTCATGTGCTGTGCACGCCGATCGCGGCGTCTCCTGCCCCGGATCGCGCCAGGGCAGGAGACCGTTTCAGGGCTCTTAAGCCGCTCGGACAGTCGCCAGGAAGCGGCTCACCTCGCTTCTGAGCTGCTCCGATTGCTGAGAAAGGTCGTCTGCGGCCGCGAGGACCTGGCTCGACGCGACGCTTGAGCTTTCCGCCGCCTGATGCACACCCGTGATGTTGGCCGTGACTTCCGTCGTACCATTGGCCGCTTCGTGAACGTTGCGCGTGATTTCGTCGGTCGCGGCGCTCTGCTCTGTTACGGCGGCGGCGATGGCCGAGGCGATACCGTTCATCTCCTCGACCGTTTTGCTGATGACGACGATGCTGCTTGCCGCGTGTTCCGTCGACGTCTGCAGGGAGTTTATTTGAGACGCGATCTCGGCCGTCGCTTTCGTCGTCTGCTCTGCCAAGGCCTTCACTTCCTGAGCCACAACTGAGAAGCCTTTTCCGGCCTCTCCCGCGCGCGCTGCCTCGATGGTGGCATTCAACGCCAGAAGGTTGGTCTGGCGAGCGATATTGTTGATGAGCTCCACGATCGTACCGATCTTGACGGCTCCGTCGGAGAGTTCGGCCACCTGCGCATCGGTGCGCCGCGCTTCTTCCGCTGCTTTTTCGGAGATCCGTGTCGACTGATCGACTTGACGGCTGATCTCCCGGACAGAACCTGAGAGCTGTTCCGAGGCGGCGGCAACGCCACGAACGTTGGTTGACGCCTGTTCGGATGCCGCCGCGACGACCGTCGACTGAGCGGATGTTTGCTCCGATGAGGCCGAGAGCGTTTGAGCCGCTGCGTGGAGTTCGGTTGCGGCATCCGATACAGCCTGAACGACGGATCCGATAGCCTGCTCGAAGTTGTCGGCCAGCTCCAATACGGCACGCTTCCGTTCTTCCTCCGCTGCCGCTTTCTGAGCAACGGCCTCTTCTTCCAGTTCGCGGGTGCGGGTCAGGTTTTCCTTGAAGATCTGGACCGCCGCCGCCATGGAGCCGATCTCGTCCTGCCGGTTCCGGTGCGGGATTTCGATCGAGGTCTCGCCCTTTGACAGGGTATTCATCGTCTCCGTCATGTTCTGGATCGGCGGAACGATGCTCCTCGTGGTCAAGAACGTGACAGCGGCTGCGCCCACAAGGCCTGCGATGAGCAGGAACCATTGCACTGTATTCAGGAACGTCATGCCGGTTGCGACGTCGGCAGAATCCTCAACCAGCATCCTCTGCTGATTGCCTTTGATGCCGCCCACGCGCGCACCATTGGTGTCGCGCGCTCCAATCATGAGATCCAGGATCTTTTCCGCGCGCGGAGCGGCCTCCGTTGCAAGAAGATAAGTAGGCCGATTCCAGTCCGCAGCTTCGCGTGCCGAAATGATCCGTTCCGTGATGGCAGGGAATTCGGAATGGGCGATGGAGAACGCAGCGAAAGCGCGCTCTTGCATGGACGAGAAGGATCCTCGCTGCCCCTCCAGCGACGTGTATGCGTTGGAAAAGCGATTGAAGGACTGGCGGAAATCCGCTTTCGGCGCGTCGTCGCCGGTAAGAAGAAAGGTGCGCAGGTGCGCGGCTGCTGCCGTCAGGTTTCCGCGGACGTCTGCCATGGCCTTCAGAACGCGTTTCCGATCGTAGCTCGCTTCCAGCTTTTCCTCTTCGTCCATCATGGTTGTGATCTGCGAAAGCATGGTGGTCAGTCTCGGAGTCGCCAGCTCGGACAGAAGCTTGGTGGCCGGAAGAGCATCGTCCGTAAACGCGATGTGCAGGATCTGCTCATGCACATCTTTGAACTCCCGCAGGATGTCTTTTGCTTCCGTCCAGCGCTTTTGATTGTCCGGATTGCTAAACCTCACGGCTTGAGCATCGAACGATAAGGCCGCCTTATCGAGTTCGGTCCAAGCATTCGAAAAATCCACTTTCATCTCGTCATTTCCGGTTAGCAGGTAACCGCGGAGGCTCGCCAGCGTGGATAAAACACGTCCTTCCAGTTCCGAGCTGGAAATGGAGACCGGCATTCGCAAGCCAGTCATCCGGTCAACGGTTGTCGAAAGTCCGGATACGATCACGAGTGTGGAACCCACTGCAACGGCGAGTATTGCGGTGATGAGGGCAAAACCGCCGCCGAGACGGCGACCGATTGTGAGAGTGGGGAACGAAAACGAGTTAAGCGCGCGCATGGCGACCTCCGATATTTAGGTAAGCCACACAAAAATCATGCCTCTTTGGTAAGGAATGAATTAAAGCAAGGCGCATAAAGAACGATTCTACATGAATAATTTTCGAGGGTCCTGCCTCGTTGCCGATCAGAGGCATGGGCAACAATGAAGCATTCGATAAATCAATGAAAAATCAGCATGTTGAGGCGCGCTCTTATTGTAAATTGGAGGAGGAGCGCCCATTTTTCTTTGAGTATGTATTTCATTAAAATTTTTATGGTTGTAAAAAATTGGACTGAAAATTAAGCATAGTGCAAGAGCAACTGTTCGTTTTTGAAGAAAATGGCAGGAATGTTTTTTTTGATCGTGCCGTCCGACATTTTGTCAAAGTGAGAAACGCAACTTGTGTCTTTCGGAGAGGCGCTTCGCCGCGGAGGTATCCGGGCCGGGCAGGAAAATGTCGATCCGAAGAGTAAATCATCGCCGATATGTGCGAACTGGCGGCCGGGCTGGAATCGGGTCTCGTCCAGAATAGGTGCCGATGTGACGTGGCGATTTCGCCGGCCGTTATAGAGCGGGGCTCCCCTTCTACCCATGTTCGGATTTCAAGGGGGCCTCATTGCGGTTGCCTCGCATGGGCGGTTGGAGGGAGGTCGACCGGACCGCATCTCGCGCGCCGACCGGACGAGCGCGACACCTCTCGCGAGGCTTAGAGCGCGTGCGAGTATATGTCGGCACGCGATGGGATCGTGGTCGGCCTATGCCGGATCTGGAGAACGATAGCCCGCAGAAAAGGCGGCCCAGTAGAGACCGGGATATAATCCCCGCCTGTTCTGCCATGACACGGCAGGTGAGGTACGCCAAGAGCTACCCCAAATAACAACCGTTATAGGGAGAGAGCCTCGTGAAGCGATTGATGCTCGTGGCGGGACTGCTGTTCGGATTGACCGCGACGGCCCACGCCGATTGCACGGCGGAGGTGGACCAGGCCTTTAGTAAGTTGCGCGGCGGAAAGGGATTTCGCGTCGAAACGAAGATCGTCCATGAAAAGCAGGGCACGCTGGACATGACGGTGGATTACATCCTGCCCGACCGGATGCACCAGCGCGTCCGCATGGGCAACAGCCCCGCCCTCATGGAAACGGTCGCCATCGGCGAGAAGGTCTGGTCGAACCAGGGGCAGGGCTGGACGGAGGTGCCGCAGAATTTTGCGGAGGCGATTGTCGGGCAGCTCAAGGAGCAGGTCTCTCCCTCCACGAAGAACATCCTCAAATACGAGTGCCTGGGCGAGACCGAGTTCGAAGGCAAGACCTACCTAGCCTACAAGGCCGCGCTGCCCGTTCCCGTCGAAGAGCGGCCCAAGAGCGCGCCGGAAGTGCCGGCCCAGCCCGACAACGTGCAGACGGTCTACATCGACAAGGAAACGGGCCTTCCTCTGCGCAATGTCGTGACCAAGCCGGACAAGCCGGACGAGCGCGTGTTCGACAGCACGTTCTCGACGCCGGCGAACGTCGTCATCAACGAGCCGGGCTGACGCGCGCCGCAACAGTTGTTGCTCGCAAAAAAACGCGGGGGGCGATGCGCTCCCCGCGTTTTCGTTTTGCGGTATCAGGTTTCGGCGCTTGCGGGCACTAGTCGCGATTGCGGCGCCCCGACGGTCCGGGCAGATGCTGGATCGCAATCCGCATCAGCTCCGGCAGGCTGCGCGCGCCGAGCTTCATCTTGATCTGCGATGTCGTGTTGGCGACGGTCTTGTAGCTGATGTTGAGTTCTTCCGCGATGACGCCGTAGGACTTGCCTTCCGCAATCAGGGAAAGCGTTTGCAGTTCGCGAACGGTCAGCGCTTGCAGCGGGCTTTGGTTGAGCCGCGTTTCGCTGAATGCGATTTCCGATGCCACCTCGTGACTGAGATAGGGCTTTCCGCTGCGCACGGTATGGAACGCCTTGAGGAACTCGTCCGAAGGTGCGTCTTTCAGCAGATAGCCGGTCGCGCCTGCTTCCAGCGCGCGGCGAATGATCATCGGATCGCTGTGCATGCTGAGCACGAGGATCGGCGTCTTCTTGTCGTGCAGCCGAAGCCTGCGCACGAACGAAAGACCGCCGAGTGCGGCCGTCTTGATCGAAAGATCGACGATGATCACATGCGGGTGATGGGCGCGGTACTGCCGGTAGCCGTCGGCAAGCCCGCCTGATTGAAGCACGCGAGCGACCTCGGCCTCCTCCAGAATGCGTGCGCATCCCTGCAGCACGAAGGGGTGATCGTCGATGATGAGCACGCGAAGTTGCTCAGCGCTTTGCATGGCTAGTCCCATTGGTCGTCTATCCTCGGCACAGTCACGATCTTTTGCCGCTGTAGCGGGCTTTCAAGTCGGCGAGCGCGTCTTCGCGCGTCAGTTTCGCCGACCTCAGATTGAAATAATGTTGAGTCACGGCGCCAAAGCCTTCTGTCATTCCGGCGTCGTTGGCAATGCCGGTCAGATCGTCGAGCAGCGATATGGCGCTTTCTTCGATGCCAAGCGGCGCGAGCATATCGGAAAGTTGCGCGGAGCGGTTCGCGATCATGCGCTCGCTTTCCCGATAGACCCCGTGCGCGGCATCGAGCCGAGCCGCAACCCGCTGGACGTCCGCGTCGTCGACGGGACGGAGCGAAGCCTCGCGGCGGCTCACGAGCCACTGCGCCGGCGTGATCTGGTGGCCGAGATCCAGCCACTTGACCTGATGCGGTGCTGGGGCCTCGGTCGTCGTTTGCGCTTTGTTGCGCGCGTCGGAAGCTTCGTCGCTGCATGCACTCACGGCCGCGCCCATGATGAGGCTCAGCGCCAGCAGCGAAAGGCGTCGGCTCATGCGAGCCGCGACCGCAAAGGAAAGACGATCGTTCAGCACGTTTCCACCCGTCTCCACAGCGTTACGGCTTGGCTAGAATGACAAACTTTTCTTGAAGATGAACACCACAAGACGAGCGAAAGCGTCGATCACAATAACGTTACATCGTTACGTTTTTGCCTGTTGTCCGTGCACGCCCGGCGCCTTTGCATCTTCTTCCTGCCGATGTCTGCCAGTTGGACTAGAGACCGGATCGAATGTCGCAGTCTAGCTTCGCGGCACGGTGCGATCTGATGGTCTCAAGTGGCGATAAACAAGTCCTTAGAGACCGGACAAGATCGGACCGTGAGCGATGTCTCGGGACGTGGGTCACGAGGGCATCGCGAGACTGGAAAGAGGCGGACTTCGGGACGGTCCCCTGGGGCGTGCAGGTACTGTGCGCTCCAAGCGACTTCGCGTGGCAACCGCCTCGGCCTTGGGATGGATAACGCGAGGTTTTGGGAATGATGAAGCACCTGGGTAAGGGGCTGTTGGCTGGCGCGTCGTGCGTTGCGCTTACGGTCGCCATGGGTTCGGCATCCTCCACGTTTGCGAACGACAAGCTCGTTGAGCTGTCGAAGAGCAACGAGGCATGGATTATGCCGGGCAGAAACTACAGCTCGCAGAATTACAGCGAAAACAAGCAGATCAACACCGAGAACGTGAAGGACCTGCGCGCTGCATGGTCGTTCTCGACCGGCCTGCTGCACGGCCATGAGGGCACGCCGCTGGTCGTAGACAACGTGATCTACGTCCACACGTCGTTCCCGAACAACACGTTTGCTCTGGATCTGGACGATCCCGGCCGCATCATCTGGCAGCACAAGCCGAAGCAGGATCCGGCCGCTCGCTCGGTTGCTTGCTGCGACCTCGTCAACCGTGGTCTGGCTTACTGGCCGGGCGACGGCGATGCACCGCCCCTCATCGTCAAGACTCAGCTCGACGGTCACCTTGTGACGCTCAACGCCAAGACCGGCGAAGAGTATTGGAAAGTCGAGAACGGCGACATCTCCGTCGGTCAGACGCTCACCCAGGCTCCTTATGTCATCAAGGATCTGGCGATCGTCGGTTCGTCGGGCGCTGAGCTCGGTGTTCGTGGTCACGTGACCGCCTACAACATCAAGACCGGCGAGCAGGTCTGGCGCATCTACGCGACCGGCCCGGACTCCGACGTTGGCCTGATGGACAACTTCAACGATGCCAACCCGCACTTCGGCCAGAAGAACCTCGGCACGGAAACGTGGGAAGGCGACGCCTGGAAGATCGGCGGCGGCACCAACTGGGGTTGGTACGCTTACGATCCTGAGACGAACCTCTTCCACTACGGCTCGGGCAACCCGGCTCCGTGGAACGAGACCATGCGTCCTGGCGACAACAAGTGGACCATGACCATCTGGGGCCGCGATGCCGACACGGGTCTTGCCCGCTTCGGCTATCAGAAGACCCCGCACGACGAGTGGGACTATGCTGGCGTGAACGTCATGATCCTTTCGGAGCAGACGGACCGCGAAGGCAAGAAGCGCAAGCTTCTGACCCATCCCGATCGTAACGGCATCGTCTACACGCTCGATCGCGAGAACGGTGACCTCATCTCGGCTGACAAGCTCGACGATACGGTCAACTGGGTGAAGCAGGTCGACCTCAAGACGGGTCTTCCGGTTCGCGATCCTGAGTTCGGCACCCGTATGGACCACCGCGGCAAGGAAATCTGCCCGTCGGCCATGGGTTACCACAACCAGGGCCACGACAGCTACGATCCCACGAAGGAACTCTTCTTCATGGGCATCAACCACATCTGCATGGACTGGGAGCCCTTCATGCTTCCGTACCGTGCGGGTCAGTTCTTCGTCGGCGCCACGCTGTGGATGTATCCGGGTCCGAAGGGCGATCGCCAGAACTACCTGGGTCTTGGTCAGATCAAGGCCTACAACTCGATCTCTGGCGAGTACAAGTGGGAGAAGATGGAGCGCTTCTCGGTTTGGGGTGGCACGATGGCTACCGCAGGCAACCTGGTGTTCTACGGAACGCTTGATGGCTTCATCAAGGCTCGCAACTCCGACACCGGCGACCTGCTCTGGAAGTACAAGCTTCCCTCGGGCGTGATCGGTCACCCGATGACGTATGAGCACAAGGGCACGCAGTACGTCGCCATCATGTATGGCGTCGGTGGCTGGCCGGGCGTTGGCCTCGTGTTCGACTTGCAGGATCCGACCGCCGGTCTTGGTGCCGTCGGCGCCTTCAAGAACCTGCAGAACTACACCCAGATGGGTGGCGGCCTCCAGGTGTTCTCGCTCGATGGCAAGAACCCCTACTCCGAGGACGTCAACGTCGGTGAGTACGAGGGCTAAGACAGCCTAAGGTTTCGCCGCAGCGCTGAATGGCGCTGCGGCGGAGCTGCCCAAACAATCGAAAACAAGCATGAGGTTCATGTGCAGGCGCCACCTTGAGAAGGGCGGGCTCGGCAATGGATCGACATGAGGGGCAAAAGCCGCAACGCAAAGCCGGAGACCATCCGCTGCGCGAAGAGACGGCGAGGCCAAACGATCGGACCTGCGAAAGATCAGATCGGCACACAAGAGGAAAACCTAAGGTGACAGTAATGAAGCGTTACGCATCCTCCCGCTTCTTCGGATTCAAGTCCGCCCTCTGCGCGCCTCTCCTTGCAGTTGGTGTTCTTGCCGCGCCGGCGATGGCTGACGACGGCGAAAATCAAAGCAACAAGCTGCGCATCTGTGCCGCGGCCGATGAGCTTCCCTATTCCAATCGCGACCGTTCCGGCTTTGAGAACAAGATTGCCGAAGTTCTCGCCGACGCCATGGGTCGTGAAGTGCAGTTCGTGTGGTTCTCGAAGCCCGCGATCTACATCGTCCGCGACCAGCTCGAAATGAAGATGTGCGACGTGGTCATGGGCCTCGATACGGGCGACGACCGTGTTCTGACATCGAAGCCCTACTACCGCGCCCCCTACGTCTTCATTCAGCGCAAAGATTCCAAGCTCGACATCAAGGACTGGAATAGTCCCGATCTCGCCAAGGCCGGAAAAATCGGCTTCACGCCGGGAACGCCCGCGCAGGTGATGCTGGAGAAGATCGGGCTCTTCCGCGAGCACTTCAACTACATGCATTCGCTGACCAACTTCCAGGACCGGCGTAACCGCTTCACGCGTATCCCGCCGCAGAGGATGGTGAACGAAGTCGTCAATGGAACGGCGGATGTCGCAATCAACTTCGCTCCCGACGTCGCACGTTACGTGAAGGCGTCCGAGCAAGTCGAACTCACCGTCATTCCGGACGACAACGTCCGTAGCGACGGTGAGAAGGTCCCGCATCACTTCGATCAGTCTGTGGGGGTCCGCAAGGACGACACGGCACTTCTCTCGGCGGTGAATCTCGCGCTGGAGAAAGCCAAGCCGCAGATCGAGGAAATCTTGAAGGACGAGGGCATTCCGCTCGTAACGGGGCTGCCGCGCTCGTGAGGCGAGAGAAGTGGATCCGCGTGGGTCTCCGCTTCTTCAGTCTGCCGAGTTCAACCGAAAACGACGATAAACGGTGCGACGAGAGAATGAGAACGATAAAGAGCAGTGTTGTGTTTGCCGCCGCGGCGTTGGTGCTGGGTGGCGTGTTCGGAAGTGCAATGGCTCAGGGTTTGAGCTTTCGCCATACGGTCACCGGCGAGGATCTGAAGGTTCTTGAAAAGGCACCCGAGGAAGGGCGCGACACCGAGGCGGTGAAGCACTTCCTGGAGACAGGCCAGAACCTTTACACCGAGCAGAAGGCATGTCTGAAGGCGGGCGAAGAGGCCTACCTCGTGGGGTGCTCCGGCTGTCACGGGCACGTTGCGGAAGGCAAGCTAGGCCCCGGCCTCAACGACGATTACTGGACCTATCCGAAGAACAAGACGGACAAGGGCTTGTTCGAAACGATCTTCGGAGGCGCCCAGGGCATGATGGGCCCGCACGCCCACACGCCGCTCGACGAGCAGCTCCGTCTGATTGCGTGGATCCGCCATCTCTATGCAGAGGCAGATCCGTCCGAGGCGGGCTGGCTCAGCGACGAGCAGAAGGCGAACTACAAGCCGTTCGATATCAAGGAACACGAAGCCCTTGGCGAAAAAGCGTTCGAGGGCGAGTGCAAGGTATCCGCAAACTAATCGGGCACGCGCCTTTCGAGGTGCTCCGGGAGCGTGCGGTGCAAGGGCGGACAAACCGCCTGAGATTGGAAGACGCTGATTGGAGGAAAACTGACCCATGAAGATCAAAGCTCTTGTTACGCTCGCCGCTAGCGCGGCGATCCTGGCCGCTGGCGCCGGCATGGCCGCTGCTTACGACGGCACCAACTGCAAGGCCCCCGGCAACTGCTGGGAGCCGAAGCCCGGTTATCCGGACAAGGTTGCTGGCTCGAAGTACGACCCGAAGCACGACCCGAAGGAACTCGCCAAGCAGCAGCAGGCTCTTGACGATCAGTCCGCCCGCAACGCGAAGCGCGCCGAGCACTTCAAGAAGACCGGCAACTGGGTCTACGACGTCTCGAAGCTCTAGAAGCATCGAACGTCTAAGTCTCCTCGGCTGCAGTGCCACGCTTGCAAGGGGTGCCCTGCTTCCTCTCCGAGGGTTCTTGGGGTGCGGCTTCGGCCGCACCTCCTTTTGAACTTGGCAAGCGGTGTTCGGCGCGCCGCGAGGATCCATGAGGATCCAAGAGGATCCAAATGCAATTGAACAAGAACGATGCCGGCGAAGAAGCCGGTCGCGTCGACTTGCCGGCATGGCGGGGCCGCGCCGAGAAGTTCGAAACGGAAGTCGCCAAGGCCGTCGTCGGCCAAAGCCGCGTCATTCGCCTCTTGACGATCGCGCTCTTTGCCCGCGGCCACGTGCTGCTCGAAGGCGATGTGGGCGTCGGAAAAACGACGTTACTCCGCGCTGCGGCGCGCTGCGTCGGCGGGTCCTACGAGCGCATCGAGGGCACCATCGACCTGATGCCCGGCGACCTCGTCTACCACACCTATCTTGCTGAGGATGGCCGTCCCCGCGTGGACGAAGGCCCTGTGCTCCGCGCGGGCGAAAACCTCGCCATCTTCTTCTTCAACGAGATCAACCGCGCCCGTCCGCAGGTGCATTCGCTGCTTCTCCGCCTGATGGCGGAGCGTACCGTCACCGCGTTCAACCGCGAGTTCCGCTTCCCCCACCTCACCGTCTTCGCCGACCGCAACCGCGTCGAGCGCGAGGAGACGTTCGAGCTTCCGGCAGCCGCCCGCGATCGCTTTCTCATGGAAATCGCCATCGAAACGCCGGCCGACGCCGCGACGCGCCGGGGCCTCGCGTTCGATACCCGCTTTCACGATACGGATCGGCTGATCGACTCGTTGGCGGAAGGCATCCTTCCTTATGACGAGTTGAATGACATCGGCAGCGCCATTCAGAGCCGCGTCAAGACGAGCGAGGCGCTCGAACGCTACGTGCTCGATCTGTGGCAGGCGGTGCGCAAGCCGGGAGACGCGGGGATCGAAATTCCCGGCGTCGATACGTCTCGCCTGGTCTCTGCCGGCGCGAGCCCGCGCGGCCTCTCCTACCTCGTTCGTGCGGCCCGCGTTGCAGCGTGGCTCGATGGGCGTGAAATCGCAGTGCCCGAGGATGTCCGCGCTGTCTTCTTCGAGACGATGGCGCACCGCATCTTCTTCGAGCCTGTTTACGAGATGCGCCGCGAAACCATCGCTCGCGAACTGATCGACAGGCTGTTCGCGACGGTTCCTGTCCCGTGAGACGCGTCCGATGAGCGCGAGTTCGATGAACGCTGCTGTCCCCGTCGATCTGCCGTACAGGATCGTCTGGCGAAGCCGCGCGCTGCGCCAGGGGATGCACCGCAGCTCGCAATGGGGCGCGGGCGGCATGTTCCGCGACCTTGTCTCGCTGACCGAATATCCGGACCCGCGCCGTATCGATCTGCGCCAGAGCCTGCGCGATCCGTTCGAGGCGCTCCACGTGCGGCGCTTCGAAGAGAAGAGCCAGATCGGCGTGACGATGCTGCTCGACGTTTCGGGCTCGATGGGCTTCGAAGGACGCGCGCGCAAGATGGCGATCGCCGCCGAACTGGCCGAGGTGTTCGCAACGGCGGTTCGCCGCGCGGGCGATACGTTCGCGCTCTATGCGGCCGACGAGGCGGTGAGGGATGAACTCGGGTCGCCGCCCACACGCTCGCGGGCGGGCGAAGCGGAGATGGTGGCCGCGCTCCGCGCCTTCACCCCTGAAGCGCGCAGCGCCTCCGGTCTGGTCGAGGCAGCCCGGAAAGTGGGCCAGAAGCGCAATCTCGTGATTGTGGTCTCCGACTTCCTGTTGCCGGAGGCAGAGCTCGAAGCGCTTTTCGAGGCGCTTGCGGCGCACGACGTGCTCCCGATCCGTCTGGTCGACTCGCGCGAAAGCGCTGACTTGCCGTCCTGGGGGCTTATGGAAATCTCCGATCTCGAAACTGGCCGGCGACGCCTCGTAGCCATGCGGCCTTCTTTGAAGGCCGAGTGGCAAAGGAGGATCGAGGCCCGCCGGTCTTTTTTCCAGTCCCTGGCTGCGCGCTACGGCCGCCAGCCGTTCGAGATTACGGATCGGATCCGCTGGGATCGCCTCGGCGCCCACTTGGCTACGGGAGCGTAAACGATGTTGCGGGCAGCCCTCGCCGTTCTTCTCATCGCAAGCGTTTTTGAGAGCGCTGCCGCGGAAGTGCGCGGCGTCGTCATGCACGAGACGCGCGCCATGGGGTATTTCATCGGCGATACCATCACCCGCACGGCCGAGATCGAAACCGGGCCCGACGATGAGATCTTGCCGGCGGCCTTGCCGCGCCCGGGGCTTCTCAACTACTGGCTCGAATTGCGCGACGTCGAGCTGTCGTCCGAGCGGCGCGGCGACGGGCGCGTCCACAAGCTCACGCTGACCTACCAAACGTTCTACACGCCCCTCGACACGCGCCGCCTCGTCATTCCCTCGTCAGAGATTGCCGTGCGCACGGCCGACGGCACGGAAAACGCCAAGATCCCCGCCTTCAGCTTCATCATGTCGCCTTTGCGCGAGGTCTTGCCCCAGAAGTACAACGACGAGGACGGGTATCTTCTGCCGGACTCGGAGCCTGATAAGCGCCGGTCGGGCGCGCTCCGCACCGCTGCTCTCGCAGCGGCCGGCCTTGCCGCGCTGTTCCTGATCCTCCTCGCGCGTGACCTTGCCTGGTGGCCCTTCAATCGCCGTCCGGCGCGTCCGTTTTCGCGCGCCGCCCGCGAGGTGTCTCGCGTGCTCGGAACAGAGAACGGTGAAGGCTACCGCGGCGCGCTGCTTGCACTGCATCGGGCGTTCGACAGTGCAGCGGGCCGTCGCGTGCTTGCGTCCGACCTCGACCGTTTCCTCGTCACGCATCCTGAGCACGGGGCCAACCGCGCCGATGTCGAGCGCTTCTTTGCGGCATCCCGCACCGTCTTCTTCGGAGATGCCGAGCGGGAAGGGAAGATGGGCCTGCCGCCGTCGGAGCTGCGCGCGCTGGCGTCCACACTCGCCCAGCAGGAGAGAGCGGCCCGATGAACATCGCGCTCGCCACGCCCTGGGTGCTTGCCCTGCTGCCGCTGGCGCTGCTGCCGCTCGTGTTGTCGGCAAACCGGCCGGAAAGCTATCCCTCCATCGACACCATGGAGGCCGATCCGCTCTCCTCGATATTGAATTGGATCTTGCGTCTTGCCGGCGCCATCGCGATTGCGGCGTTGATCCTCGGAATCGGCGGCATCCACCGGCTGGGACAGACCGTCGAGAAGACAGGCGAGGGCGCGCATATCGTCCTCCTCATCGACCGTTCGTCGAGCATGGACAACAACTTCGCCGGCCGCCCGCCCGAGGGCGGAGAGGAGAGCAAGTCCGCGGCTGCGCGTCGCCTGCTGCGCGACTTCGTGCTCGAACGCGATCACGACCTGATCGGCGTCGCGGCGTTTTCGACATCGCCCATGCACGTGCTGCCGATGACCGATCACAAGGAAGCGATCCTGGCCGCCATCGACGCGATCAACCGTCCGGGGCTTGCCTTCACGAATGTGGGACGTGGCCTTGCGCTCGCGCTCGACATCCAGGAGGCCGACCCCTCGCCCGCCGCGCGCGCGATTGTGCTCGTGTCGGACGGCGCCGCCGTCATCGACCGAGAGGTGCAGGAACTGCTGCGCAAGGCCTTCGCGCGGCGGCCCATCAATCTTTACTGGCTGTTCATGCGCACGCAGGGCACGCCTGGCATCGATGCCAAGCCCGAGCCGGGGCAGCGCGACACGCCCCAGGCGCTCCCGGAGCGTCATCTCGACATTTTCTTCAAGTCGCTGGACGTCAAGGCATACCGGGCGTTCGAGGCCGAGAGTCCCCAAGCCGTGGAAGAGGCGATCGACGAGATCGCGACGCTCGAACGCAATCCCATCACGTATGTCGAGCGAATTCCGCACGAGGATCTGAAGCCGCGCGCGTTCGGCGTCGCGCTCGCAGCGATGCTCGTGCTGATCGCCGCGCGCCTGGCTGAAGTGAGGCTCGTGCCGGCAAGAGAGCGGGAGGCCATCTGAGCATGGAACAGAAAGAGAGCGCCCTGAAACGCTTGGCCTGCAGTGCGCTGCGTGGTTTCCGTAAAGTGCGCACCATTCTTCTGACGGCGGGTCTCACGGTCTCCGTCATCGCTCTCGGCGTGCTGACGTGGAACGTTTATCGGGTCAACCAGGACAACGTGACCATTGCCGCGCTGGCCGCCGGAGACGATATCGAAATCGATTACACCACCGCCTCCGACGAAGTGATCTTCGCGCGCTCCCGCTATCTTCTGTACCGGGAGCGCCGCGAGGAAGCGCAGACGCTCTTGGATCTCGGCGGATCGCGAATGACCGACCCGAGTCTCCGCGCGCGCCTGCTCTACAACCATGCCAACGCCCGCGTGCGCGATGCCGTCTCCGCCATCGAGAAAGGCGATCCCGCGCGCGCCATCCCGCTGACGCAGCTTGCCAAGGACGAATATCGCCTGGCCCTCCGCCTGGATCCGTCCAGCTGGGACATCAAGCACAATCTCGACGTCGCCATGCGTCTGGTGCGCGACTTCCCAGGCTATGAAGGTGAGGCGGAGGAGGTTCCGGAAGACGCGCCGAAGAACCTGTGGACCGATCTGCCCGGCGTCCCGCGAGGGCTGCCGTGATGCGTGAGAGATTGGAGGATGCGCGGTTCTGGGTCTTGCTGGCTGCGATGGCGCTGACGGCGCTTGCGCTGCTTGTCCCGCGCATTCAGATGACGCGCAACGTCTACGACGTCGTCGCAATCGTCGATCTCACGAAGTCCATGCTCGTGCGCGACATGCACGTGAACGGAAAGGAAGCCGACCGCCTCGAAGCCACCAAGCGCGCTCTGACGCGGCTTTTGGCCGACATGCCCTGCCAGTCGCGTCTGGGCCTCGGCATCTTCACCGAGCGCCGCTCCTTCCTGCTCTTCAACCCCGTCGAGGTCTGCGAGAACTTCGCTCCTATCGAGATCGCCATTCAAAGCCTCGATTGGCGCATGGCGTGGGAAGGCGACAGCATGGTGACGAGCGGCGTCTACAGCGCCGTTCATATGGCCGAGGATCTGGGCGCCGATCTCGTCTTCTTGACGGACGGGCACGAGGCGCCGCCCCTTCCTCCCGGTGGCGGGCTTCCCGACTACGATGGCGAGATCGGCAAGGTTCGCGGCTTCCTTGCGGGGGTCGGCGGGCGGGACAAAGTGCCGTTGCCTAAGCTCGACGACGACGGCAACGAGACTGGCCATTACGGCCACGACGACGTCCCGCAAGAGAACCGTTCCGGTGCTCCGCCGCCGGACGCGCACCTGCGTCCCGGCTGGCACCCGAAGTGGGCGCCATTCGGCACCGATCCGCCGAAAGGCGACGAGCATCTGGCCTACGTGCGAAGCGAGTATCTCGAAAAGCTGGCGGCAAAGACCGGCTTGGCGCACGTGGACCTGATCGATGCGCCCAATCTTCTGCCTGCGGTCCGCGCGCATGCGCGGCCGCGGCCGGTGGAGGTGTGGGTGGATATTCGCCCGATTCCGGCCGCGCTCGCACTTGCGCTTTTGGTGGCTCTTTACGCCGCGCCGTTTGCGGCGCGAGTGGCGTCTCAAGCGTGGGCCGGCGGACAAAACAGACTTCAAACGAAATGAGGAAGAAAATGACGCGTATTTTGAAATCGATTTGCGCCCTGACCTTGTCGCTGATCGCAGCCACGGCGGCTTTCGCGCATGGTCCTACGCCTCAACGGGCCGACGAAACGATCGCCATCGCCGCGCCGCCCGCAAAGGTGTGGGAAGCGCTTAAGAACTTCGGCGACGTGAGCTGGCATCCCGGCATCACCAAGGCGGAAGCCACCGGCGGCAACGACACCGGCGCCTCGCGCACCATTACGCTCGCGACCGGAAATCTGGTCGAGGGTCTCGACGAGTACAGCGATGAGGAGATGACCTACGGCTATCGCCTCTCGACCGAGAACCTCGAAGCGTTCCCGGTGAGCTTCTATTCAGGAAAGATCACGGTGACGGCGGCCGGCGACGGCAGCGAGGTGACGTGGATCAGCCGCTTCTACCGCGCTGACACCGGCAACTTCCCGCCTGAGCATCTGAACGACGCCGCGGCCGTCAAGGCCATGACCGAGTTCATGCAGCAGGGCCTCAACGGCCTCAAGGCGAAGGTCGAAGGGCAAGGGTAACGAGGCGCTTCTGCCTGCGGAGGTCTTGGGTGATGTCGAGCGTGTTGCGAAGCACGGTTGCCGCGATGCTGTGGATCGGTTGGGCGGGCGCTGCAGCCGCCGAGCGGATCTATATCCTCAGTCAGGACGGCGCCGTTCTGAGCGAAGTCGCCCCCGGGGCGGAAGCGCCAGCAGATGGCGCGGTCATTAAGCTCGAAAAGGGCCCGGCTTTGCTCGCGCTCGCACCCGATGCACCGCTGGCTTACGTCACCCACTCCGATCTCGGTCAGGTGGCGGTCGTGGATCTCGATCGGCGCCGTGTGGTGCGAATGATCGAGGTGCCCGGCTCGCCGTTTGGCATCGCCGCCGGCAAAGGCGGGCGCATCTTCGTCGGCGACTGGCATCAGGATCACGTCATCGCCGTCGACACCGCAGGCGATGGAGAACCCACGTTAACGAAGGTCAAAGTCGGCCGTGCGCCGGCACACGTGGTGCTGTCTCCCGACGGAGAGACGGTGTTCGTCGCCAATCGGGAGGACGACAGCGTGAGCGCCGTTCGCACATCCGACATGACCGTTGCCGCAACGATCCCTGTCGGGCACGCGCCGTTCGCCATGACGCTGTCGCCGGACGGCGCACGCCTGTTTGTCGGCAACATGCAAGGCGGCTCGGTGAGTGTCGTCGATACGGCTAAGCTCGCCGTGACGGACACGTGGAAGACCGGCGCCATGCCGTACGGGGCGGCGGTGACGCCGGATGGCACCCGCGTCCTGATCACGCATCAGGGTGGCGGAACCGTGGGCATATTCGCAGAGACCGATACCGCGCTCGCGACCGTCAAGGTCGGCAGTTATCCCGAAGGCGTGGCGATCGGAGAGAACGGCAAGCGTGCCTACGTCGCCAACTGGTTTTCCGACAACGTCTCGGTCATCGATCTCGAATCGATGAAAGAGGTCCAGCGGATCAAGACGCCTGCGGGCCCGCGCGCAGTCGTCGTGCGCGCCGCGCCGTGATGTCGTGTGCGGTAAAGCGGAGAGGAAACGCGTCATGAAACGCGCTTCACGACCAATCCTTGCGGCGCTTGGCGCCATGATGCTCTGGCTTCCATCGGCCTCCGCCGACGAAGGCCATTTTTGTGGAGACGCGGTAGAGAGCGGACGGTCGTCAGGCGACACCCGCGACGAGGCCGAGACGAAGGCAAAGGGCTGGTGGTCGTCGCGCGCGGGCACGTCTGGCCGCGGCTATGAGCATTGGGAGCACGCCCGCGACAAATCCGTGGAGTGCACCGAGGATAATGTCGGAAAGGTCTATTGCAAAGCGAAGGGGCGCCCCTGTCTGCCCGCGGGGACGCTGCCCGACAACGTGCCGAAGATCGAAATGTGAGGGGGCCGCGTAGGCGCAGCATCGATCGGGCGGAGCCGCACGATGCGGTAGGGATGGCTCCGAGATCTCTTGGACCATCACTTCAGGCCCTATCAGTCTGAAGCGATCACGACCTAGTGCAGCATGGCGCCGCCTGCTGCCACCCTCGTCTCGGGGCGGCCGAGCGCTGCCGCCGTCATCCCGAAACGCGCGGCCGCTCCCGCAAGCACAGGGGCTTCGGGTCTGCGCGCGAAATGTGCCGCCGCGTCCGCGATCCCGGATCGGTCGCCTTGGCAGCCCGCGCGCATGAGTGCGACGAGATCCCACTCATCCTCCGTGATGCGCTGGCGGCAGACAGGACAATGCGGCGAGAGGTACCCGAACGTGCCGTAGCGCTCCGTTCGCATCGCACGCACGAGAACCGCGATGCGGGCCGCAATCCCGGGGCCCAGGTCCGCCCCAAATCTATTTTCTGCGTGACTGATGGCGGAATCCAAGCCATCGACGCGATTGTGCTCATAGCTGGTGCAGTGAAGCCGCAAGAGATACAGCCATTCGCGCTCTATCTCGCCGAGACCGGCTGCGTGAATGTCCGGAAGGATTCCGTGGTCCTCAGTGCACATGAGACGCCTCTTTCGTGTCTCTCTTCGCCGGAGAAGCGGCGTATGCCGCGCCGAAATGCATGTCCTGGCATAGAAGCCAGCTTGCGAACGAAACCAACGCCGCCCCCGAATGCCGACGCCTCTCCGAATGAAAGAGCGGCGGTGCCCGATCTGGTCTCGGAAGAACGACCGATAGGGTCACCGCCGCCAACTTGGGAGCCCAGGCAGTGCGGGAGGATCTCTGGACCCCAAGCTCGGGGATCACGCGCGAGATGCGGACATCGAAACGCGGACAAGAGCACCGTACTAATCTTGAATTATGCAGTCAACAAATAAGGGAGGGTAGTTTGCCGCAGGGGTGCCGCATCGGAGGAGAATGAATAACCATCGCAGAAATTCGCCATTCCGAACATGGAATGAAAGCCTTACGTCGCATCCCATAGCCGCAGTTTCGGACGCATGACGGGCCGGTTCCGTTGGGCTAGCCTGCGGCCGGTATCGACCGGCACGAGCCCAATCAGAAACTGCTCAAGGGAGGATGACGGAAATGACCGATCGTGAAGATGCACCCAAGGTTCAAAGACCGGAAACGGTCGTGCTCCATGCCGGCTGGCGGGCCGATCCTTCGACCGGTGCGGTGGCTGTGCCGATCTACCAGACCACATCCTATCAATTTCGCGATACCGAGCACGCCGAGAACCTCTTCGCGCTGAAGGAACTCGGCAACATCTACACGCGCATGATGAACCCCACGACCGATGTTCTGGAGAAACGTGTGGCGGCGCTCGAAGGTGGTGTCGCGGCACTCGCCGTCGCGTCCGGCCAGGCCGCATCGGCGTTCGCGCTTCAGAACGTTGCGCGCGCGGGCGACAACGTCGTGAGTTCCACCGACTTGTACGGTGGAACGTGGAACCTGTTTGCGAACACGCTGAAAGACTTGGGCATAGAGGTTCGCTTCGTCGATCCGTCGGACCCTGAAAACTTCCGCCGCGCAACCGACGACCGCACGCGAGCCTATTACGCTGAGACGCTGCCGAATCCCAAGCTCGCCGTGTTTCCCATCGCGGAAGTCGCTGCCATCGGCCGCTCGCTCGGAATTCCGCTGATCGTCGATAACACCGCCGCACCCATCCTATGCCGCCCGCTCGATCACGGCGCCGCCGTCGTGGTCTATTCGTCCACGAAGTATTTGGGCGGCCATGGCAACTCCATCGGTGGCGTGATCGTCGATGGCGGCAATTTCGATTGGGCCGCGCATCCCGCGCGGCAACCTGCACTCAACACGCCCGATCCGAGCTATCATGGCGCGGTTTGGACGGAGGCCGTAAAGCCGCTCGGCCCTATCGCCTACATCATTCGCGCGCGCGTCGTCCTTTTGCGCGATCTCGGTGCGGCGCTCTCGCCGTTTAACGCGTTTCTTTTGTTGCAAGGTATCGAGACGCTGCCTCTACGCATCGTGCGCCATTCCGAGAACACCGCCGTGGTTGCGGATTGGCTCGCGAAACACACGGCGGTGACGCGGGTGATTCACCCCTCGCAGCAGAGCGGCGAGCAGCGCGCGCGAGCCGATCGCTATCTCAAGGGTGGACAAGGTGGTCTCGTCGGCTTCGAGCTCAAAGGCGGGCGTGACGCCGGCCGCCGCTTCATCGATGCGCTGAAGCTCTTCTATCATGTCGCCAACATCGGCGACGCGCGCAGCCTCGCCATCCATCCCGCATCGACGACGCACTCGCAGCTCTCGGCCGATGAGCTTCGCGCAACAGGCGTGACGGATGGTTACGTCCGCCTCGCGGTGGGCCTTGAGCACATCGACGATATTCTCGCCGATCTCGAACAGGCGCTTGCCGTAGCCGAGGCGTAGCGGACACCGATTTCCACGTAGCGCGATTTCCGAAAACGAAAACCCCCGAGCCTGGGATCCAGGCTCGGGGGTCACTGCGCCATTCGGGAGAAGGAGCGTCAGTTAGTTGTCGAACTTCCACGTGAAGCCGGCCCAGAGGGTACGTCCAATGCCGGGCTTCGCGCCGTCATTGCGGTCGGCGATGTAGAACTCGTCGGTGAGGTTCTGGCCGGAGACGAACAGCGTCAGCGCGGTGTTCGGCACATGATAGTTGGCCCGTGCCGACAGCAGCCACACATCCGGAACGATGCCAAGCGTGGAGTCCGTGTGAACGCGCGTGTTCTCAGTGTCGGCGAAGAAGTCACCGATATAGGTCCATGTCACGCTTGCGTCCCAAAGACCACGCTCTTCGATGCCGAGCGTGAGGTTGGCATAGTGGAGCGGGCTTTCCGGAACGCGGTTGCCTACGGGAGCGTCGACATCGGAACTCTTGGTGATCTCCGCGTCGGCATAGGTGTAGGTCGCCTCACCGAAGACGTTGAACCGTCCCCCGGTAAACGGCTGGCTGTCGAGACGCGTATAGATCTCGAAACCGTCGATCTCCACCTCGTCCACGGCGCCGTAGATCGCGTTGCCGAGGGCGTTCGACTCCGGTCCCTTGATCTGGAAGTTGTCGATCCGGTTATGGAAGAAGGCGAAGTCGAGCGTCAGGCCGCGCACGGCGGTGGTGCGGAAGCCGAGTTCATAGTTATCGCCCTTTTCGTCGGGTAGCGGCCAGGCAATCTCATCCGCGTTGCGTGCGATGTGAGGCGATATTCCTTGGTGGAAACCGCCGTAGATTGTGCTGCGGGGCATGATTTCCCACGCGAACGCGATTCCGGGCAGCACCACGTCGTGGTTGCTGCGCGCTCTCGTTCCCTCCTGGGCCGTGTCATCCCGCCACACGAGACGATCGCGATCGACGTCATAGTTCTCGAAGCGGACGCCTGGCGTGATCGTGAGGTTGCGCGTGACGTGGATCGCAGTCTGAAGGAAGGCCGCGAAGGAATCGGCCTCATACTTATCGAGCACATCCCGGCAGCCGCCAACAAACGGACCCGCGAGCAGCGGACGGCTGTTACAATTGCGCAGCGAGTGATGCTCGTAGCGAACGCCAGCCTGGAAGTCATGCGTCATTCCGCCGAACAGTGGAAGGTTCGCAAACTCGATGCGGCTGTCCACGCCAGAAAACCGATAGGTGCGTTCGCGACCGCGATAATCGCCGAGGGCGGCTCCGCGATATTCAAAACGGTTGCGTTCGTGGTCTTGATGATAGAGCCGCGTGGTTAGTGTCGTATCGGAGTCAATGTACCAATTGTGAGCGGCCTGAATACGGTAAAGGTCCGCGTTATAGGTGTTGCCGTCGTTCCACGGCCCGCCGTACTCGAAGCCGCCATTCGGATCTCCGCTTTTGCGGCGGCGGTTTGAGAAGAAGTCTGCGTCTGTCCCCTGCCAGTTCTGCTCATCGTATTTGTCACGCTGGCGGAAGTATCCGCCTGAGATCGTGAGATCCTGGTTCGAGCCGCGGAAGCCGAGCGCACCATAGAAGTCGTTGTATCCGAGTTCCTCGTTGTCCCACGCGCCACCTGCATCGCCGCCGGAATACGAGACCACGACGCCGACGTTGCCGAGGCTCTGCCGCGTATGGACGTGACGGAAATTGCTGACGTCCTTTTCGACACCCTCAGTGTGTCCGATCGCCGCCTTGATCACCGTTTCGTTCGGGCCGAACGGGTTGAGATTGCGGAAATTGACCACGCCATGGTTCGTGAGCGGGCCCTGGGAGACAACCATGCCGCGCATCACCTCAACGCTCTCGATGCGTTCCGTCGGTGGCGTGTAGTGGGTGGAAGCGTCGATGTAAGGGGCGAAGTTGATCGGAACTCCGTCCTCCATGACAAGGACCTTGCGCGAGCGCCGCGCCTGCGAACCGCGGATGCCGATGTTCGCGTGACGCCCCATGCCGTCGTCTTGGATCACCATCACGCCGGGCACGCGCGACAGCAGTTCATGGTTGTTGAGCGGACGCTGGTGTTCGATTTGTTCGCTCGAGACGTGGGTCACGGACCCGGTGAAGTTCTGCGTGTCGGCCGGCAGAATTCCGCGCGAGGGATCGACAGGGCTGATTGAGCTTTGATTGTCGACGACCCGTCCATCCGACGCGCGGTCTCCCGGAGCGGGAACGGCCGGTTCGGCGTCCACATAATCATAGGCAGGTGGTGGTTGAGGCGTCGGAGTAGCGGCCTTTGCTGCGGGCGCGGCCTTTTTCTTGGCGGCTGGCGCCTTCTTCTGAATGACTTCGACTTCCGGCAGCGCGCCATCGGCAGGCTGAGCGGCCTCCTGCGCAAACACAGGTGAGGCCATAAGCCCCACCGCTCCGGCCATCACCGTGAGCATAAGCTGTCGACGTACCAACATCCGAACCCCTCCCAGTAACTCTTGCCGGGATTGTCCGGCAAAAGCGTCCCCATCCTCAGTTCACTGCTGTTCCTTGCACGCCTCGCAGGTCAAAACCTGCGCCCCCGTGATTGGAACAGTTTCGTTATAAAGTTGCCGCATGTTCACGGGGCGGTGATGGCCCAGCAACTGAGGAAGCGTACGGGCGGAGGCATCTCCCAGCGGCAATACCGATGGGAAATTACGTAAAAATCAACAATTTCAGGATGTTGGCCCTGTTGTCCGGGATATATTGGCAATGAGCTTGCCAGTCAACACCCGGGAAAATAGGTGCGCACCGAGAGGGCTGCTCGCCTGCGCCGAGCCGATTCTTCGGCTGAAGACCTTAAAGGGTGGTCCGTGAACCGCCCAGTCCGCGAGACCTTCGATCCGCGAAATCAGATCGGGGCTCGAAGGTCTCGCGTCCTTGGGAGAAGGTACTGGGCGGCCCGAGGGAGCCGCCCAGGGTCGTGTCTTAGTCGAACTTCCAGGTAAAGCCGCCCATGACGGTGCGGCCGAGACCGGCCTTGTACCCGCCAGAGACTTCACTGATGTAGAACTCGTTCGTGAGATTCTGGCCGCTGGCCCACAAGGTGACCGCGTCAGTCACGTGGAAGTTTGCGCGTGCCGATAGCAACCATTCGCTGTCGGTCTCGTTTGCGAACGTGTTTTCTTCGTCCATGTAGAAGCTGTCGCGGAACGTATAGGTCACGCTAGCATCCCAAAGATCGCGATACTGAACGCCGAGCGTGAGGTTCGCGAAGTGCTTCATGGCCTCCGGTGCCGTGTTCCCGGCAACGGAAACGCCAGCATCGTCGACGCCCTTTTCGATCTCCGCGTCGGCATACGTGTAAACGGCTTCACCGAAGACGTTCCAGGGCCCTCCCGTGAACGGCTTGCTGTCGATGCGGCCGTAAATTTCGAAGCCGTTGATGTGGACTTCCTCAAGGCTCGAATAGACGGCCGAACCGAACGGGCCCCGGAAAGCTTCCCTGAACTGATAGTTGTCGATCCGGTTGTGGAAGTAGGCCAGATCGAGCGTTACGCCACGCACGGCCGTCGTGCGGAAGCCAAGCTCGAAGTTATCGCCGATCTCGCTGTCCAAAGGCCATCCGTCGACGCCTGCATCGCCTGCGTCGCGCACGATATGCGGTGTGAGGCCGCGATGATATCCGCCATAGAACGTCGAACGCGGAGCTGCTTCCCATGAGAATGCGAGCATCGGCAGCAGCTCGTGATGGTCGGACGTAAGCGTTGCCGGATTGTTGACCGGTGCGCCGCTGTTGAATTCGCGGCTATAGCTGACGTCATAGCTCTCGAAGCGCACGCCGGGCGTGACGGTGAACGTCGGCGTAATATGCACGGCAGCCTGGACGAAGGCGGCAAAGGCCTGAGCGTCGAGCTGTTCCTTGCGGGCTAGGTCGCCCGGCCTGTTGATGCCCAATCCTGGTCCACCTTCGCGGTTCATATTGGTGAACCACTGCTCCTCGTAGCGCACACCGGCTTGAAGGTCGTACGTCATGCCGTTGAAGAGCGAGCGATTGGCGAACTCGACGCGCGTATCGAAGCCAACGTTCTGGTAATGGCGATCGCGTGTTTCCATCTCTGTGGGAACAACGGCGTTAGCGGCATCGTCGGCAAAGTACGAACGAACACGGTGGCTGTCGGCCCCGTAAAGTCGGGTGGACAGCGTGGTGTCACGGTCGAAATAGTAGTTATGTGCGATCTGCAGGCGATAATGATCGGCTTCGTAGACGTTGTCGTCCATGCCGACGATGCCGGTCCCTGGCGTATCTTCGGTAAAGGCGGGGTTGTTGTCGGCCTTCCTGCGCCCGTTGGCGCGGAATTCGGCTTTGCTACCGTTGAAGTTGTATTCGTCGTAGTTGTCGCGCTGGCGGAAATAACCGCCCGAGATCGTGAGATCCTGGTTGGAGCCGCGGAAGCCGAGCGCACCATAGAAGTCGTTGTAGCGCAGGACCTCATTGTCCCAGGATCCGCCCGTATCGGCTCCCGAGTACGAAGCGACGACGCCGACGTTTCCGAGGTTCTGGCGTGTATGAACGTGACGGAAGTTGTTCACGTCCTTATCCACGCCTTCCGTGTAGCCGATGCCGGCTTTGACGACGGTCTCGTTGGCGCCAAAGGGTGACAGGTTGCGGAAGTTGATGACGCCGTGGTTGTTGAGCGGACCGTAGTTGACGATCGGCCCGCGCATCACCTCGATGGATTCCACGCGCTCGATCGGCGGCGTGTAGTGAGTCGAGGAATCGATATAGGTCGAGAAGTTGATCGGCTGGCCGTCTTCCATGACCAGCACTTTGCGCGACCGGCGATAGGTGGAGCCGCGGATACCGAAGCCGCCGTGGCGTCCGGCGCCGTCGTCTGTCACGGTGATCACGCCGGGCACGCGCGCGAGCGCCTCGTGGTTGGTGAGGGGATGCTGCTGATCGATGTCGTCGCGCGTCACCCGCGTTGCGGCGCCCGAGAAGTCCTGCAGATCGTCAGGAAGCATCGTGCGGGCGTTGATCGGCGAGATGGGGCCGATTGCGGCGCGCTCGGCGGCGCCGCTGCTGTTGGTCGCTCCGTAGGGCGAGTTCTCCAGCGCAGCGGCCGGCTCCGCATCGACGTAATCGTATGCGGGCGGAGGTTGGGGCGCCGGAGAGGCCTGCTTCGGCGCTGCAGCCTTCTTTTTGGCGGCCGGTGCCGGTGACTTTTTCTGGATCACCTCGACTTCAGGCAACGCGCCCTCTGCGGGCTGCGCAGCCTCTTGAGCCAGCGCGGGCGATGTCATCACCGCCACGGCGCCAGCCATGACCGATAGCATTAGGTGTCTACGTCCTGGCATTCAAACCCCTCCCCGTACGCGCTTGCCGGCTACTCCCGGCAGGACAAGTCGTTAATCCCCCAGCAGACATCCGCAAACTCCCGCGAATTCTACCAATGATCCCAGTGCCTTTCACGGCTCCGGATGGTTAGTTTTGCTATAAAGTTTCAATAATCTCCCGAGCACATGCTTTAGGTGTCGCCTTGATGCAGCAATTGGGGATGCGCACTGGCGGTGACATCAGTCGGGAAAGTGTCCTACGGATAACTACGATAAATGGCGTAAAATCGGGAATAAATCCCTATTTAGCCGGGATAATTCCGCAACAATGCCGGGAGCCCGTCGTGCGGTCTGACGTCAATCAGGCCTCGTGCGGACGCGGATTAGGGGGTGGGGAGACGGTCGCGGTCTTGATCGTCGAACCAACCGCCTCCCTCCGGCCATCGACAGCAGCAGAATCGGTCTCGATGAACGCATCCGGACACGGTGTCGAACGGTCACCACAGCGATTGGATCGTCCTTCGATCTAATGCCGACTGCGGCAGGACAGGGCATGCATCGAGTGTGTCGTGACGTTCGGGTGCGCCCGCAAGCCTCCTAAAATAGGCCGCCCAATGAAGGGTTACGCGCGGCGCTACGGGCCTCCCCGCTTCTGGACACGATCCGCAGTCACTTTTATGCATGAAAGGGCTGATGGCGCGGCGCTCTCACCGATCATAGGCGCGGGGATGGCGGCCCACACCCCGGGGATAAGGACGGCGCCTGCGGGGTTCGATCGAGCGTCCAACCGGAGATGGCGATGTACAACTGGACGCAGGAGGCGGTCGCAAGAAACTTGCCCGTCGCTGCTCTGTTTTCACGCGCTCCGATCGCGATCGGACTCGCGTTCGTCGCCAGCTATGTTCTGGTCGATTGGCTGGGCGACCTCAGCCATGTGGCAGCCATCGGCGTCACGCCATGGAACCCTGCAACGGGCCTGAGCTTCGCCCTCGTGCTTCTGCTTGGTCGCGAATACATCCCTTGGCTTTTCATTGCGCCGTTCGTGTCCGGGATGGTGGTGCCGTCCGAGCCTTTGCCGCTCGACGTCAATCTGCTCGGGGCCACGCTGATGGGGCTGGGATACGGCAGCGCAACGGCTCTCCTCACGCTGCCAAAGCTCAGGTTCGACCGCACCCTCAGCACCCGCCGCGCACTGATGCTGCTGATCCCCGTGGCCGCGGTGAGCACCGCACTCGTCGCAGTCGCGTATGTGGCGCTGTTGGCCGCCTCCAGCCTGATCGCTGCGGAGGATGTCGTCCCGACGGGTTTGCAGTGGTGGATCGGAAATATGATCGGCGTTACCGTCGTGACGCCGTTCCTCCTGATCCTCTTTACGCGCCGCAGGCTGCTGGTGCCGTCGATCGAACTCGCTGTGCTTGTCCTGGCGCTGGCGGCAACGGTCGCAGCAGTCTTTGGCCTGTCCGACACGTTCCGGTTCAAGCAATTCTACTTGTTCTTTCTGCCCGTCATGTGGACAGCCGTGCGCTTCGGGCTCGAAGGCGTGACGGCGGGCCTCGTGCTCACGCAGATCGGCCTGATGTCGGCGATGCAATATTCGGGGGTAGAGACGAGCGACATAACATCGTATCAAGCACTCATGATCGTACTCGCCCTGACAGGACTGACGATCGGCGCGGTGGTGAACGAGCAGCTCCGCACTCAGGCGCAGTTGCGCCAGAACCAGGAGGCGCTTGAGCGCGCGGCGCGCCTCGACACGATGGGCGCGTTCGCGGCCGTGCTGGCACACGAGATCAACCAGCCGCTGACGGCGATTGCCAACTATACGCGCCTCGTCAAGATGGCCGTGAACAAGGAGCCGACGGACAATGTGACGGCGCGCGAGGCAGCCGAGCATGCGGTTGCCCAGGTCGATCGCGCCGCCGAAGTCGTACGGCGTCTCAGGGATTTCATTCGTATGGGCACCAACGAGATGGTGCCTCAATCCTGCGTCGAGCTGGTCCGCGAAGCCATATCCCACTGCCGCTTCGACAGCGCCACTTCAAACGTGGAGGTGGAAACCCGCATTGCGCGCAATCTTCCGCCTATCGTGTGCGATGGGCTGCAAATTCAACAGGTGCTGATCAATCTGATCCGTAACGCCGCCGAATCCATCAACGCCGGAGGGCGTCCCGATGGGCGCATCCTCGTGTCTGCGAACCTCGTCGAGTCCGGCCGCGTGATCGTGAAGGTCGAGGACAACGGGCCAGGTTTCGACCCGGATATTCTCGCACGCGCCGTCGCGCCGTTCGCGACGACCAAGAGCGAGGGGCTGGGTCTCGGCCTCGCGCTGGCCCATTCGACCGCCGAGTCGCACGGCGGTCAGCTGTCTGTCGAGAACACCGGCAGCGGCGCCGCGGTATCGTTTACCCTTCCAACCACGGTGACCGGTACCTAAATAACGGCAGACAACACACAATAGGAATGGAGACGACGTGACCGTAGCTTTGATCGACGATGATTCCGCTGTCCTGCATTCGATGCGCCTTTTGATCGAAAGCCGGGACATTCCCGTCGCATGTTACGAATCCGCCGAGGCGTTTCTGGAGGAGTTGCCCGACAATAGACCGTCGTGCGTTGTGGCGGACGTGCGGATGCCCGGCATGACAGGGCTCGAACTTCAGCGTGAGCTGAAGTACCGCAATCTGGAAGCGCCCCTGATCCTCATCAGCGGGCATGCCGACGTCTCGATGGCGGTGCAGGCCCTCAAGAACGGCGCCTTCGATTTCTTCGAGAAACCCTATGACGGCGAGCGTTTTGCCAACAGCGTGACCGATGCGGTGCAGAAGGCACGCCGCCAGAGCACCGAGCAGAGCGAGCGCACCGATATCGCCGAGCGTCTGAAAGCCCTTTCGCCGCGCCAGCGCGAAGTGCTGGAGTTCGTGGCGGCGGGAATGTCCAACAAGCAGATCGCAGCCAAGCTTTCGATTAGCCCGCGCACCGTCGAGACGTATCGCGCATGGGTGATGGAGCGCATCGGCGCGCAGAACGTGGCTGATCTCGTTCGCAAGGTGAGCGCTTTGCTTCCGGCCGAGCCGCCGAAGTAGCGTAAGCCGGAGCGAGAAAATCGGCGGGACGTTTTGGTCTGGAACTTCCGTATCTGTCGCGTGTTGAACGAACACGCGGGCTTGAGGCCCGTTCTGGCGACAGAAAAAACGGAATCGGCCATGCGCTATATTCTTCTTTGGGCTTTGGGAGTCCCGGCATCGGTTTTGATTCTGCTTGCGCTGTTCGGCTGGATCTGAACCAGCACAAAAATAAGAAAAGCATCTCCCGCTCTGCGCTTCCGTAGCGTCTTCGTGCCGGCCCTTGAGGCCGGTTTCTTTTTTAGAAATCAGAAATCCTGGGGGCGTCAGGTTCGTGCGCGCTATGCAGGCGAAGGCGTTCAATGAAGCGCCGCATGTTCCGTATGTGCGATCGCCTCATCGTTCGGATCTTCCGTGTAAGCAAGCTCGGAGAGCGCGCTCGCTTGCACCAACTCCTCGGCGATACTGCGGCGGATGTCGGGGATCACTTCGTCGAGCTGCAATTGCTCGGACCAGCGCAAAAGAGATTCGTAGAGCGTGATCTCGTAACGCTTGAGCGCGAGAAGGGCAGCCGCGCAGCCCTGCGCTCCACCTTCGAGGCGGTTTGCGTTCGCCTCCCAGGCATCCCTGAGAAGCGCAGTCGCCACCCAGGACGCTTCCGCCCGCGGCTCAAGATAAAAGACGGTAAACATGCGCTCGATGCGCAGAACCTGATCTTCCGACTGCCGCAGAATTTGCGAGAGGATCGCGACTAGGCGGACGTCCGCGACGTTGCCAGAAATGAGCGAGCGCGACGCAACGAGCTGACGTTCCGTGTCGTAAATCTGCCGCAGGGTGCGCATGTAGACGCGCTCGAACTTTTGCATGGGTAAGACCTGTTCCGCATTCGCTGATGAGAACAACGCAGGTGCGAAATCGAGGTTCCAGCGGAAAGCAGGACTGGCGCTATTTGCGCTTGCGCCGCGTGGTAAACCGCGCGTTGCCAAGCCCTGTGCCGATGGTGAGCACCGCCCAGCGATCGTAGTCGCTCATAAACGGTAACGCGCTGAGCCCTTGCACGACCGCGTCGTTGTGCATGACGACGGCAGTGTCGTGCTTGCCGATCTCGGGGATGGCGGCTCTGAGGCTCTCTGCAAGATTGAAACTCTTGGTTTCCCAGTTGCCGGGCAGGTTCTGCGCTCCGGTTTCGATGGCGCCGTCGTCGCGAATGAGACCGGGGCAGCCGACACCGATGACAGGCGCGAGCTTGAGTTTGTCCTTCGCCGCAACCTTGATGAGGTCCTGAAGCATGTCGACGAGGCGGTCGACGGCCTCGTCGCGCTTCGTCTTCTCGTCGCCGTGCCGCCAAAGCTCCGATTTCCAGACCTTTGCTTTTTCGAGCGTTTTGGATTTCTTGAGGTTGGTCTCCACCACACCGGCGCGGATGTTCGTGCCGCCGATATCGACCGCGAGAATCCCGTCGAACCCTTCGAGCGTCCAGGCGGGCATGAGGTGGGCCGCGCCCACGAGCCCCGCTTCGTCCGGATGATGCCGGATGAGTTCGAGTTCGATGTCCTTGCCGCTCGCCTTGAGCAGAATCTCGGTGCGTCCCACCGCGAGTGCGCCGACGCGGCTGTCCGAAAAGCCGCCGCCGACGACGATGGCTTCCGTTGCCCGCCAACTCGCGGACTTGAGAAAGCGGCGAATGACGTGATCCAGCTCTTTCGAAAAGGCTTCGATGGCGCTGTGGATCAGGCCGCCCGCCTCCGGGTCGCCCTCCGCAAGCAATGCGTCGAGCTTCTTCTTGCTGATGTCCTCGGTCGCATCTTCGCCGAGCGGATCGGCGCCGAGCTTGCGCAAAGGCTCCCGCCATTCGTCCATGATGGCGGTGAACGCGCTACGGCTCGCACGATCGCCGACGAACCCCTCTTCGTCGCGGATTTCGAGGTTATAGCTGTCCACCTCCACACTGGGCAGGACCTTGGCGCCATGTTGGGTGATGACGGGCAATCGCGGTATCCATGGGAAATTGTGAAGAGGAGGCGGCCCACGGCTTGCCACCGCAGATCCCAGAGCGTGTGTGAAACGCCGATGCCCCGCGGAAAGATCGGGCGGCAGGAAATATTTTTTCGCAAAGTGGACGGCGTGCGAGATCGCAGAGCCAGGCGGAACAGCGTAGCCCTGCGATGCCGCGCCGCAGCATGAGTCATGCTTTCGTCGATTTTGAAGGGCATGGAGCCCCTTGATCGAACGAGGAAAATTCCCCGCAGAAGACAATGAGGCTCCGATGCGGATGACACCGTTTGCGTATCTGTTTAAGCGAGTGACGGCGGCGGCCGTGGTGGCGGGAGTTGCGCTGAACGCCGGTCCTGCTCCTGCGGGCGATGCGGACGGCTGCGAGGCGATCAACCGCGGCGCTCTCGATCTTTCCGTCGCTGCGGGGCGAAGCGGCACACGCGATGCGAACCTCGATCAGGGCGACGCGCTCGCCATCGCCATCTCGACCGAGGCCACGGCCGCGCTTTCCGTCGACAGCGCATCCGACGGTCCCGAAACGCTGCACGCGGGCCCCGCATCGTCCGTTTTGTTCATTGCACCGCGCTCGGGCGACTACGGTTTCCGTGTCTCTGCCGAGAGCGGCTCGGGTGCTCGCCTCCGCGTCACGTGCACATCCGCCGCTCATGCGAGGGCCGAACGCCGCCTCAAGGATCGCCGCAAGGCGTTCCTCGCCGCGCGCGACCCCGATCGCATGCGCATCGACCGCCCACGTAGCGAGTTCAACCCCTTCGGGGAAACGGGCCTGGCCGGCGCGCCGGAAGACGGCCCGCCGCGCGACATCACCGCTTCATTCAGCCTGTCGGAGCTGACGGCCGCGATGAACCCCGATCAGAAGCGCGACCCCGGCATTCTCGATTTCTGGTTCGAGGGGCGGCATCTCCATTACGACACCGTCGACATGAATGCGCGCGACACCGACGGCAATCTGATGGTCATGTATTTCGGCAGCAAATACATGCTGGGGCCTGACATCATGCTGGGCACCCTCGCGCAGTTCGACCAGGCGGTGGAGGGCGCTGGCGTATCGGCGCGGGGCTGGATGGCGGGCCCGTATGTCAGCATCCGCTTCGGCCACGGCATTGTGTTCGATGGACGCGCGGCCTGGGGAACGGCAGACGGTCTCCCGCGGGGGATCATGCTCGATACCGCCACGGCCGACCGCCGCTTGATGCGTGGCACCTTGCGCGGCACGCGCCCCGTCGCGGGCTGGACGTTCTCGCCCAGCGTTGGCCTGTCGTATGCGGACGATACCCCGGAATTTCAGGGCACGTCGATGTCTGGCGCCGTTGCGTCGGGCGGGAGCGGACGTCTCGATTTCCTGCCCGAGGTGAAACGCCGCTTCACGCTCGACAGCGAGACCTACTTGGAGCCCCGCTTCGCGGCCGGCGGCTTTCTCGCCTTCGAGGACTTCTCGGAAATCACTCCCGGAAGCGTAACGGCGCACCCCGATTTGCATTGGAAGGCCGAGGCAGGCGTCGCGCTAGGCAAGAAGGACAGCATGAGCTTCGAGGCCAAAGGCGGCGTCGAGACCGGCGGCCAAACCGGCGCCGATACTTGGTCCGGCAGGCTTCAACTCAACATGCCGCTCGGTAAATAGGGGCGTCACGCAGCGCTGCCCCGTCCTGCGGAAAAGCGGGGAACCTTTTTCCCTCGCGCGCATTACCCCCGGTCTGGGTAGCGTGTGGAGGGAAGCGTGCTTAGTCGAGAGAGCGCGGGCGAAGGAGAAGTCCTGCGCTCGGTTCTTGCTGCATTGAAGGCCCTGGGGAACGGCGACAAATCCATCAGGCTGCCGCAAAGCTGGCCGGGACTGGCGGGCGAAGTCGCGGAAGCGTTCAACGCTGTCGCCGTTGCGGAAGCGCCGCCCGTGTCATCCGGTCCGGCGGCCGGAATGCGGAACGGTACGCGTGTGCGCCCTCTCAAGCCGGCCGGCAACGGCCACGGCGCCGCCGACCGGGCACGCCCGCTCTCGACCGATCAGGCAACGGCGCTCCTGGCAGGTTTGCGCGCCGTGAAGCAGGGCGACGAGACCGCGCGCCTCCCGCTCGACTGGCCGGATCTCGCCGGCCGCATCGCCGAGACATTCAACGACGTCGTTCAATTGAACGGCGAACTCCATAAAGAACTCAAGCGTCTCAGCCGTGTTGCGGGCAAGGAAGGCCGGTTGAAGGAACGCGCCCGTCCCGTCGCCGCGACCGGGTTCTGGATGTCGTCGATCGAATCCGTGAACGCCTTGGTCGAGGACCTCGTCCGCCCGACGCGGGAAGTCGCGCGTGTGATCGGCGCTGTCGCACAGGGCGATCTCACGAAATCGATGGCGCTCGAAGTGGACGGCCGTCCGCTCGAAGGCGAATCGCTGCGCACCGCGCGCACGATCAACACCATGGTCGATCAGCTCCGCTCGTTCGCCGCCGAGGTGACGCGCGTGGCGCGCGAGGTGGGCACGGAGGGCAAGCTCGGCGGCCAGGCCGACGTGCAGGGCGTGTCGGGCACATGGCGCGATCTCACCGATAGCGTGAACTCGATGGCCGGCAATCTGACGGCCCAGGTCCGCAACATTGCCGAGGTGACGACGGCGGTGGCCCGCGGCGATCTTTCGAAGAAGATCACGGTCGACGTGAAGGGCGAACTCCTGGAGCTGAAGAGCACCATCAACACGATGGTCGATCAGCTCTCGTCGTTCGCCTCCGAGGTGACGCGCGTGGCGCGCGAGGTGGGCACGGAAGGCAAGCTCGGCGGCGAGGCCGACGTGCAAGGCGTCTCTGGAACCTGGCGCGACCTCACCGAGAACGTGAACCTGATGGCCGGCAACCTCACGGCCCAGGTCCGCAACATCGCCGACGTGACCACGGCGGTGGCCCGCGGCGATCTTTCGAAGAAGATCACGGTCGACGTGAAGGGCGAGCTGCTCGAACTCAAGAGCACCATCAACACGATGGTGGATCAGCTCTCGTCGTTCGCCTCCGAGGTGACGCGCGTGGCGCGCGAGGTCGGCACGGAAGGAAAGCTCGGCGGCCAGG